>CBDUSI010000042.1:0-34447 GCA_965370045.1 uncultured bacterium
CGCATCGCTCGGGAGCGCCTGCCGTCACGACGCCCCATTTTTCAACGGCCTGCTACGCGAGGTAGCTCCGTATCTCTTCGAGAAAGCAGTCCCCGTAACGTTCCAGCTTGGCTTCGCCCACGCCGCTGACCCCGGCCAGCTCACTGCGGGTGCTTGGACGGATTTGGCACATCTCCTGCAGCGTCCGGTTGTGAAAGATCACGTAGGGGGGGACGCGCTGCTCGGTGGCCAGGCGCAGGCGTAGCGCACGGAGCCGCTCAAAGAGGTCCTGGTCGTAGTCCCCGTCCGAATCGCCAGCCCGAGCAGTCCTGGCGGTGCGGCGCCGGGCTTGTTTTCTTGCTGCCGGGGTTTCTTTTCTCATGGATTCCTGGACATGGAAGTCCCGCTCGCCCGTGAGTATCTCCGCTCCCCGTTCCGTGATCCGCAGCGTGGGATAGCGATCTCCCTCCGTGGCCACCGCGCCCTGGCCCAGGAGCTCGTCGATGATGAATCCCCAGTGTTTGCGGCTCTTGTGCCGGCCGGCGCCGTAAGTCTTCAGCCGGTCGTGGCCGAAGTCCCGGATGGCCTTCGTATTGGCCCCGGCGACCACTGCGATGACGTGCTTCGCGCCGAAACGCTGCTCGGTGCGGGCCATCGCCGAGAGGACGATCTGTGCGTCGACCGTGGCCTCGACCCGTTGGTAATCGCCGGCGCAGGCGTCGCACCCCGTGCAGTCTTCCTCGGCGAACTCCTCGCCGAAGTAGGCCAGTATCTGCTGGCGCCGACAGTCGGGCTTGGCGGCGTATTCAACCATGCTCTCCAGCTTATCGACGGCCGTGCGCCGCTTGGCTTCGTCCTCGATATCGCCTATGAAGTAGAGCAGCTTGGAGGTGTCCGCCCGGCTGAAGAGCAGCAGGCAGTGGGCCGGTTCACCATCGCGCCCGGCCCGGCCGATCTCCTGGTAGTAGCCCTCGATGTTCTTGGGCAGGTCGGCATGGACCACGAAGCGCACGTTGGGCTTGTCAATGCCCATGCCGAAGGCGATGGTGGCCACTATCACGTCGACCCCGTCGCGCTTGAAATCGTCCTGGGTGGCCCGGCGCTGGTCGGGGTCCAGGCCGGCATGATAGGGCCGCGCGGCGATGCCCGCGGCGTCGAGGAAAGCGGCAGTGGCCTCCACCGACTTGCGCGTGGTCCGGTAGACGATACCCGACTGGCCGGGTCGCTCGCGCAGGAACTCCAGGAGTTGCTCTTCGGCCCGGTCCTTGCGTCGGACGTCCAGGAAGAGGTTGGGGCGATTGAAGGAGGCGCGGACCACCAGCGGCGAGCCCAGGCCCAGGCGCTCGATGGTGTCCTCCTGGACGCGCGGCGTGGCCGTCGCGGTGAAGGCCGCCAGTGGCACCCGCGGGAAGAGCTTCTTGATCTGGGACAGGCCGAGGTAATCGGGGCGGAAGTCGTGACCCCACTCGGAAACACAGTGGGCTTCGTCCACCGCGAAGAGGGAAACGGATACGTCCTGCAAGTCCCGCAGGAATCCGCCCAGGGCCAGGCGCTCCGGCGCCAGGTAGAGCAGCTCGATCGATCCCTGCTCCAACTCGCGGCGAACGCGAGACTTTTCCGGCGCTGAGAGCGAGCTGTTCAGAAAGGCCGCGGCCAGGCCGTTGGCCCGCGCGGCGTCCACCTGGTCTTTCATCAGGGAGATCAGCGGGCTGATGACCACCGTCGTCCCGCCCATCATCTTGGCGGGCAGCTGGTAGCAGAGCGACTTGCCGCCCCCGGTGGGCATGACCGCGAAAACGTCGGATCCGTCCAGGATGCTGCGGATGATGGCCTCCTGGTTGGGCCGGAACTCATTGAAGCCGAAGACCCTGGTCAGCGTGTCCCGCATGGTCTCCGACGCTGGGGCGGAAGGCTGGTCTTCGCTGTCCGACATTCTTGTTCCTCTCTCTCGCGCCCGCGGACACCGGTTCGCCCCGGCAGCGCCGTTGGCCAGGCAATCCGCCGGGGCGGGGGCGCACAGTCAGTCTAACGGCGAGCAGCGGACCTCGCCAGTCCATTGGCGGGTCGTGTTCGGCGGCCGGCGGCGGCCGGCGTTGACCCGTGACAAAAGGCTTGATTATCGCGCCGGCCGGCCATAAAATAGCCAATTAGGCCCCATAGGGAGGACGCAGCATGGGCTTGACCAACAAATTCTACGACCTTGAGCGCCGCGAGTTCATCCGCGTCCGCGCCGAGTTGCCCGTCAAGTACAAGTTCCTCAGCCAGGATCCCAACTTCTCGTCCGATGAGATATACGACGGGACTACCAGCAACCTCTCCGGCGGGGGGCTGCTGCTGGTCGGGACCATCCCCAACACCGATTGGATCACCGAGCTGCTCATGGACCGCATCGTCATCGGGGTTAACATTCTCTTCCCGGCCGACGCCGAGCCGGTCAAGGCCCTGACCCGCACGTCCTGGATCGAAGCGCTCGACGAGCGCGCCCACCAGTGCTCGCTGGGCCTCAAGTTCAAAGAGGTCACCAAGCAGCACCTCGACAAGATATTCAAGTACGTGATCAAGGCCCAGATGCCCTGAGGATGCCTGTTCCCGTTCTCGCTGACTCCGTCGTCCCGGTTCTCGGCTGGCAGGAGGTGTACTGGCTGGTCGGCGGGACCGCGCTGTTCCTGCTGGGCGTGGGCATGGCCTCGGACGGCCTGCGCCGGGCGCTGGGCGGCCGGATGCGGACGGTCTTCGGGCTGGTCGCCAAGAGCCGGCTGGCCGGGGCCGGCGCGGGCTTCGGGCTCACCGGTCTGCTGCAAAGTTCCTCGGCCAGCACCGTGGTGCTGGTCGGCCTGGCCGACGCCGGGATAATCACCGTGGCGCAGTCCGCGCCGATCATCCTGGGCGCGGCGGTGGGCACCACGGTCGTGCCCCAGATACTGGCTTTCAAGATCGCCGAGTGGGGGCTGCTGGCCGTGGCCGTGGGGTTCATCGTGCGCCTGGTGGGCCGCTGGCAGGTCTGGAAGAACGTGGGCTGGGCGCTGGTCGGCTTCGGGCTGCTCTTCTACGGAATGCACGTGATGGGCGAGGGGGTGAGGCCCATCAGGGAGAACCCGGACCTGGCCGCGCGCCTGGCGGAGGAGCTCGCCCGCCACCCCTGGCTGGGGGCCCTGGCGGCCATGGGGCTCACCGCGGTGATCCAGTCCAGCGGCGCGACCGTGGCCCTGGCCATGACCCTGGCGGTTGCCGGGGCCATCAAGCCGGCCGACGCGCTGCCCATCGTGGTGGGGGCCAACGTGGGCACCTGCGCCACCGCGCTGATTGCCTCGGTGGGCGCCGGCCGCGAGGGTCGCAAGGTGGCGGTGGCCCACCTGGGGTTCAAGCTGCTGGCCGCCCTGCTGGTGCTGCCCTTCGCCGGTCTGCTGGGCGGCTGGATCGGCGGGCTGTCAGAGTGGGCGGATCCGGGTCGCCAGGTGGCCAACCTGCACGTCTTCTTCAACGTGGCCATGGCCGGCCTCTTTCTGCCCTTCTCCGGGCGCCTGGCCGAGCTGTTCGGGAAGCTGGTGCCCCGGCGCGCCAGCGAGGCCGACAGGGTGGCCCGCAGGCTCACCGCCGCGCTCAGTGGTGAGCCGGCCGCGGCGCTGCTGGCCGCCGAGCGGACCCTGGGGGACATGGGCGTGCGCACCGCGGCGATGTTCCGCGAGGCGCTGGCCGCCCTGGAGGAGGGCGGGGGCCGGCGGATCGAGGAACTCAAGCTGGCCGACGACCAGCTTGACGCCATCTACTCGGCGCTGATCTCTTGCATGGCGGGTCTCTCGCATCACGGACTCACCCGGGCGCAGGCCGCCCGCCAGAGCCGGGTGCTGTACCTTGCCCGGCAGTTCGAGGAAATCGGCGACCTGCTCAGCCGGGAAGTGGCCAAGCTGGCCGCCAAGCGCGCCTCGCGCGGCGCGGAGTTCACCATGGAGAGCCTGGCCGCGCTGCGGCGCTTCGGCGGGGAGGTACTGGGGGAGCTGGAGCGGATAGCCGCGGCCGCCGGCCGCGAGGGGGTGACGGAACTGGCCGACTTGGCTGGGGCCGGCGAGCGCATCGATGAGGAATACCGCGAGCTGGTCGCCGAGCACTTCCAGCAGGTGGCCCGGGGTGTGGCCGAGGCCCGCCAGACCGGTTCCATATATCCGGACGTGCTGGCCGCCCTGCGTGACGTGCGGCGCACGGCCGCGGAGGTCGCCCGGGTGCTGGCCGCCGGGCCTGAGGAAAGCGAGGTAACCGGGTGAAGACCATAGGCGGACTCTTCGGGCGCTCGCCCTACGGGCCGGTGCACGAGATGATGGTCAAGGTCCAGCAGTGCGTGGAGGGCGTGCCCCAACTGCTGGAGGCCGAGTGCCGCGGCGACTGGGAGGCCATGGAGGCCGCCGCCGCGGAGCTCGACCGCCTGGAGAAGCAGGCGGATGACATTAAGGGCGAGATTCGCGGGCGGCTGACCACCAGCCTGTTCTCTTCGGTGGAGCGCGGCGAGATTCTCGGCCTGCTGCACTCGCTGGACGCCATCGCCGACGCCTGCCAGGACGCCGGACGGCTGATGTGCATGCGCCACACCGAGGTGCCCGCGGAGCTGGCCGAGGGCTTCAAGCGGCTGGGCGCCAGGGCGGTGGAAGGCGCCGCGGGCCTGACCGGTGTGACCTCCCGGCTGGCGGGCGCCTCCGAGGAAGCCGCCGAGAAGGTCTCCGTGGAGGACGTGATCAGGGACCTCGAGGCCGTCGGCCGCCTGGAGTTCGAGTGCGACGAGGAGCAGCACCGCCTCCAGCGGGAACTCTTCGCCATGGAGAACCGCCTGGGCGCTATGGACATATTCTTCCTGATGAATATCATAAAGGAGTTAGGCCGGATCGCCGACGAGTTGGAGAACTCCGCCGACGGGCTGGCCCGGGTGTTGGGGAGCCGCTGAGTGAAACTCGCCCTGCTGGTCCTGGTCCTGACCACCGCGGCCGCCGCCGCTGAGAAGCCGGCCCGGCTGGAGGTGGAGCTGGCCCCGCCGGAGCGCGCGAAGGGGGTTGTCAGGATCCTGGCCCTGGACCGGGACGTCCCCCAGAAGATGACCGGCAAGACCGTCAAGATCCGCCAAGTGGCCGGGAAGAAAGTGGCCGGCAAGCCTGGCAAGTGGGTCGTCGAGGGCCTGGCGCCCGGCAGCTACGACCTTTACGTCGAGACCAAGAAAGGCAAGTTCGAGGGCTACGTCTTCAGACCCGATGAGAAGTCCGATAAGAAGATCACCGCCAAGGACCGGAAGAAGCTGGCCGAGATATTCAAGCACCTCAAGACCTTCGAGGAGCACAAGCGGATCCTGGACCTCGGCGGCAACGGCCGCCAGGCGGTGGCGCTGGTCGAGCTCTTGCGCACCGGCAAGACCAGCTACGCGAGGAAGCTGCCCGGCGCGGTCATCTGGCGCGTGGAGTACTGGCAGTTCAACAAGCTCTACGGCGTCTGGCGCAAGGGGGATTACAAGGTGCTGCGCCGTTTTATCACGACCAAGAGCAAGTTCGCCAAGTGGAACTGGAACTTTGTCCCCGAGTTGGGCGGCATCGAGCTCAAGCCGGGCGAGACCCGCAAGCTCAAGTGGACCGTGCCCGCCAAGTTCGACCCGGCCAAGGGCCGCTCGACCGACAAGCCCGTTCCGAAGACTGTGCCCGCGAAGAAACCGAAGAAGAAGAAACCCGCCGTGGAGATCGCTCCGGCACGCAGGGAGGGAAGCAGGTAGATGGCCTTCCAGACCGTTCAGGAGACCGCCGCCCAGTTACTGGGCAGCGTTCTGGCCCGGCTCTTCGGCTCGCGCAACGAGAAGGTCCTCAGGCGCGCCGAGCCGCTGGTCGCCGAGGTCTGCGACTTCGAGCCCGCGGTCGAGCGGCTCAGCGACGCCCAGCTCCGCGAGAAGAGCGTGGAGTTCAGGCAGCGGCTGGCCGACGGCCAGACGCTGGACGATATCCTGCCCGAGGCCTTCGCCTGCTGCCGCGAGGCGGCCAAGCGGGCCATCGGCATGCGCCACTTCGACGTCCAGATCCTCGGCGGGATCATCCTGCACCGCGGGGGCATCTCCGAGATGGTCACCGGCGAGGGCAAGACCCTGGTGGCCACTTGCCCGGCGTACCTCAACGCGCTCTCGGGCCAGGGCGTGCACGTGATCACCGTCAACGACTACCTGGCCAAGCGCGACGCGGAGTGGATGGGCCCGGTCTACCGCGCCCTGGGGCTGGAGGTCGGCTTCATCCAGGCCTTCATGGACTCCGAGGAGCGCCATCCGTCCTACGCCGCGGACATCACCTACGGCACCAACAACGAGTTCGGCTTCGACTATCTGCGCGACAACATGAAAGTCGACGCCGAGACGCAGGTCCAGAAGCGGCGGCACTACGCCATCGTCGACGAGGTCGACAACATCCTCATCGACGAGGCCCGCACCCCGCTGATCATCTCCGGCGGGGCCGAGAGCGTCGCCGACCTGTACTACAAGGCCGACCGCGCGGTGGGCCGGCTGGCCAGCCGCAACCAGCAGGACAGCGACGTCCTGGTCCAGGAGTACGCCAAGGCCCACGGCATCGAGGTGGAGAACGCCAAGGAGGCCGTCGAGGGGGACATCGACTACGTCTTCAGCGAGAAGAACCACAGCGCCTACCTCACCGAGCGCGGCCTGGAGAAGTGCCGCAAGGCGCTGAGCGTCGACGACTTCTACTCCCCAGAGCACATGGAGTGGCCCCACTACCTCGAAAACGCCCTCAAGGCCCACTCCCTCTACAAGCGCGACGTGCAGTACGTGCTCAATGATGGCGAGGTGGTCATCGTCGACGAGTTCACCGGCCGCATGATGGAGGGTCGCCGCTGGTCGGACGGCCTGCACCAGGCGGTGGAAGCCAAGGAGGGTCTGCAGATCAAGGAGGAGACCCAGACCCTGGCGACCATCACCCTCCAGAACTTCTTCAAGCTCTACGGCAAGATAGCGGGCATGACCGGAACGGCCATGACCGAGGCCCGCGAGTTCATGAAGATCTACAAGCTGGACTGCGTCTCGGTCCCCCCCAACCGGCCGCTCCGCCGGGTCAACCGACCGGACCTGGTCTTCGGCACCGACAAGGAGAAGTACGAGGCCATCTGCGACGAGGTGCTGCGCGCCCACCAGACCGGCAGGCCGGTGCTGGTCGGGACCATCAGCATCGAAAAGTCGGAAAAGCTGAGCACCATGCTCAAGCGCCGCGGCGTGCCCCACGAGGTCTTGAACGCCAAGCATCACGAGCGCGAGGCCCACATCGTCGCCGGCGCCGGCCAACTCGGCGCGGTGACCATCGCCACCAACATGGCCGGCCGCGGCACCGACATCGTCCTGGGAGCGTTCGGCCGCGAGGACATCCTCGACTACTGGAAGAGCCAGGGGCTGGCGCCGCGCGACGCGACCGCCGGGCTCCCTGACGCCGAGCTCGATGAGAAGCTGGTCCGGCACTGGGCGGAGTTCTACCTGGGCGGCGCCAACGGCTCGCCGGAGGAGAACCGCAAGGCCCTCGCGGCCAAGTGGGACGAGCTGGGCATGGTCCCGCCGGAGCTGTGTTCCGGCGTGGCCGGGCTCGGCGGCCTGCACATCATCGGCACCGAGCGGCACGAGTCCCGCAGAATCGACAACCAGCTTCGCGGCCGCGCCGGGCGCCAGGGCGACCCCGGCTCCAGCCGCTTCTTCCTGTCGCTGGAAGACGACCTCATGCGCGTCTTCGCCTCCGACTGGGTGCGTAACTTCATGAAGCGCATGGGCCTGACCGGGGGCATGCCTCTGGAGAGCGGACTGGTCAGCCGCCAGATCGAGAAGGCCCAGCGCAGGGTCGAGGAGCAGAACTTCGCCATCCGCCAGCGGGTCATGGAATACGACGAGGTGATGAACGAGCAGCGGCGCATCGTCTACGGGCTGCGCCAGCGCGTGCTGGGGGGCGAGAACCTCCGCGACGTGGCCGGGGACATGATCGACAAGTCGGTGGACGCCAACTACCGAAGCTTCGTCGACGAGCGCCAGGTGCGCAGCGAGTGGGACCTGGTCGGGCTGGTCGACTGGTCCGAGCGCAAGTTCGGGTTCGACATCTCGGTCAACGACCTGGAGGGCCGCGAGCCGTCCGAGGTGCGCGAGAGCCTGCTTGCCAAAGTCCACTCCGCCTACGACGCGCGCGAGGAGCAGGTCGGCAGCGAGGCCATGCGCATGATGGAGCGCTTCCTGCTCCTGGAGGTCATGGACCGCAAGTGGAAGGATCACCTGCGGGACATGGACTACCTCAAGGAGAACATCGGCTATCGCGGGTTCCTGGAGCGCGACCCCAAGGTGGCCTTCAAGCGCGAGGGCCTGGAGCTTTTCCAGGGCATGACCGACGCGGTCGCCGAGGAGGTTACCGACCTGGTGCTGCGCATGGAGATCGCCCCGGAGGCCGTCGCCGAGCACTCCGACCTCTGGCAGGAGGCCGAGGCTATCCACGACGAGACCGGGCAGTTCGAGGGGCGCTCCGCCGAGGAACTTTACGCCTCGGAGCACGGTGGGTCCGAGGGGGAGATGGAGGTCCAGCAGATTCGCCGGGACACCCCCAAGGTCGGCCGCAACGAGCCCTGCCCCTGCGGCAGCGGCAAGAAGTACAAGAAGTGCCACGGGAAGAACGCCTAGCAGATCGCCATGACCCGCTTCGACCTGGTTTACCTGGCCACTGCCCCGTTGACCGTGCCTCTGTACCTGGCCAAGCTGTGGCGCGCCCGCCGGCCCATCGCCCCGCTGTGGGACCGCCTGGGCGGGCCGTTTCTCGAACGCGGTGATAAGCCGCGCATCTGGGTGCACGCCGTCAGCGTGGGCGAGGCGCTGGCCGCGCGCACACTGGTCGCGGGGCTGGCCGCGGAGTTCCCCGGGCATCACCTGGTGGTCTCGGCCAGCACCGAGACCGGGCGGGACGTGGCCGCCCGGGTCTACGGCAACGCCAACGCGTTCCCCAGTCCGCTGGACCTCTCCGGCCCGGTGAAGAGGGCCTTCGACTCGGTGAACCCGGAGCTGCTGGTGCTCATGGAGCTGGAGGTCTGGCCCAACATGGTCGCCGAGGCCGCCCGGCGCGGCGTGCCCGTGGCGGTGGTCAACGGCCGCCTCACCGAACGCTCCGCGCGCTCCTACGTGCGCCTGCGGCCGTTCTTCAAGGGGACCATGGAGCGCGTCGCGCTGTTTGCGGTGCAGACCCAGGTCTACGCCGAGCGTTTCAAGGCCATCGGCGCGCCGGGCGACCGCGTGAAAGTTACCGGCTCGATGAAGTACGACGCGGTTTCCGCCGGGGCGGTGAGCGCCGCCGACCGCCAGAAGATGCGCCGCCGGTTGGCGCTCCCCACCGACGCCCTGGTACTGGTGGGGGGCAGCACCCATCCGAGCGAGGAGCTGGCCCTGCTCGCGGCCGCCTCAGAGCTCCGCGAGAGCCTTCCCACGCTGCGCCTGGTCCTGGTCCCCCGGCACACCAACCGCGTCGAGAAGCTGGTCCCCGAGGTCGAGGCCGCCGGCTGGCAGGTCAGGCTGCGCAGCAGGATGAGCGCGACCGCGGCGCTGATGCGCGAGGCTCAGGGGCCCGGCGAGGTTCTGGTGGTCGACACCATGGGCGAACTCGGAGACATTTACCGCGCGGCGGACCTGGTCTTCGTCGGGGGGAGCTTGATTCCGCACGGCGGCCAGAACATGATGGAGCCCGCCGCTCTGGGCCTGGCGGTCGTCTACGGCCCGCACACGGGGAACTTCACCGAGACCGTGGCGCTGCTGGGCGGGTGCGGGGGAGGGCGTGCGGTGGCGGACGTCGGGGAGCTGCGGTCCACACTCGAAGAGCTCCTGACAAATGAGGATAAGCGTGGGCAGATGGGCGCCGCCGCGCGGCAGGCGATAGTCGGCGCCCAGGGCACCACGGGAAGGAACGTAGAACTCCTCAAGGGGCTGCTCGGGACGGGCGGCGCGGAGTAGGGAGGTTCCGAGATGCGCGTGGTGATAACCGGCGGCGCGGGGTTCCTGGGGTCGCACCTGGTCGACCACTACGTCCGGTGCGGCGACGAGGTGGTGGGTATCGACAACTTCATCACCGGCGATCGGCGCAACCTGGAACACCTCGCCGACGTGCCCTGCTTCACGTTGGTCGAGCACGACGTCTCCACGTTCATAGACTTGGAGGGCCAGGTCGACGCGGTGCTGCACTTCGCCTCGCCGGCCAGCCCCATCGACTACGCCAAGCTGCCCATCCAGACCCTGAAGGTCGGCTCGCTGGGCACCCACAACGCGCTGGGGCTGGCCAAGGCCAAGGGGGCGCTCTTCCTGCTGGCCTCGACCAGCGAGGTCTACGGCGATCCCCAGGTCCATCCCCAGACGGAGGACTACTGGGGCCACGTCAACCCCATCGGGCCCCGCGGGGTCTACGACGAGGCCAAGCGCTTCGCCGAGGCCATGACCATGGCCTACCACCGGGTGCACGGGCTGGAGACCCACATAGTCCGCATCTTCAACACCTACGGCCCGCGGATGCGCCTGGGCGACGGCCGGGCCCTGCCGGCCTTCGTCTGCCAGGCGCTGGGCGACGAGGACATCACCGTCTTCGGTGACGGGCAGCAGACCCGCTCCTTCTGCTACGTGGACGACCTGGTCGCGGGCATCGCCGCGCTGCTGGTGAGCGATTACCGCGACCCCGTCAACATCGGCAATCCCGACGAGGTCAGCATCCGGGACTTCGCGGCGGAGATCGTCGAAGCCACCGGCTCGCGGAGCGAGATTGTATTCAGGCCCCTGCCGGTCGACGACCCCCAGGTGCGCCGGCCGGATATCTCCCTGGCCAGGAAACTCCTCGGCTGGGAGCCAAAGGTGTCGCGCCGCGAGGGGCTGGAACTGACCGTGCCCTACTTCCGCGAGCGCCTGGATATGGAGGCGGACGAGGCCGGAGCAGGGGAGGGCGCGTAACTTGCCGCTGGAATACCTGTCGCGACTTCTGAGCATGGCCAGGAAGTCCAGCGGCCCGCGGCGCATGGCGGTGGCCGCCGCCGGCGAGCAGGTGTGCCTGGAGTCGGTGGCCGTCGCCCGGCAGGAGGGCCTGGTCGAACCGCTGCTCTTCGGCGACGAGGGAATCATCAGCGACATCCTCGGGCGGCTGGGCTGCGACCCCGGCGATTTCGAGACCCATCACGTTCCCGATCCCAGGGACGCCGCGGAGCGCGCCGTCGAGGCGGTGGCCAGCGGCGCGGCCCAGGTGCTCATGAAGGGCCTGGTGCAGACCGGCGACCTCTTTCACGCCTACTTCGACAAGCGCTGGAACCTGCGCAATCCCGGCCGGCTGATGAGCCACGTGGGCCTTTTCGAGGTGCCCGGCTACCCGCGGCTCTTCGCCATGACCGACGCGGCCATCAACGTGGACCTCGACGAGGACCGCCTGTTGGCCATTTGCCGCAACGCGGTTGAGTTCATGCAGAGGCTCGGCTGGGAGCGTCCCAAGGTGGCGTTGCTGGCGGCTACCAGCCGGGTCAACCGCCGCCAGCCGGTGACCGGGCGCGCCGAGCGCGTCGTCGAGCGCGCCGCGGGCGAGATTCCCGACGCCGTCTTCGTCGGACCGCTGGCCATCGACGAGGCCCTCAGCCCCCGGGCGGTGGCCATCAAGAGCACCGCGGGCGAAATCTGCGGCGACGCGGACATCCTGGTGGTCCCCTTCCTGGAGGTAGGCAACGTCTTCTACAAGACCATGACCGCGCTCTACCACGCCAAGGTGGTCGGGGCGGTCATCGGCGGCCGGGCGCCGGTGGTGCTCACCAGCCGGGCGGACAGCGAGGAGACCAAGCTGTTCACCGTGGCGCTCTCCTGCTACCTGGCCGAGGACCGCTAGGCCGTTGGCCCGGTCTGGCGCGGCGCGAGGCGGGCCGCTGGTCCTGGTCGTCAACCCCGGCTCCACCTCCACCAAGCTGGCCCTTTTCCGTGGAGAGAGGTGCGCCGACGAGCGCGCCCTGGAGCACTCCGCGCGCCAGCTCTCCCGCTTCCGGCGCGTCGCCGGGCAGGAGGCCTGGCGCGCCGGTCTGGTCGAGGACTACCTCCGCGACCTGGACGTCTCGGCTTCCGAGCTGGCCGCCGTCGTCGGCCGCGGTGGACTGCTGCGACCGCTGGCCGGCGGGACCTACCTGGTCAACGCGCGGATGAAGCGCGAGCTCCGTGCGGCGCGCTTCGGCGAGCACGCTTCCAACTTAGGCGCGCTGCTGGCCGCGCGGACCGCCAGGCGCGCCGGGTGCCCGGCCTACATCGTCGACCCGGTGGTCGTTGACGAGCTGGCGCCCGAGGCCCGCCTCTCGGGGCTTTCCCAACTTCCCCGCCGGAGCGTCTTCCACGCCCTGGGCCAGAAGGCCGCCGCGCGGCGGGCCTGCGCCGAGCTGGGCGTCTACTATTCGCGCGCGTACCTGGTCGTCGCCCACCTGGGCGGCGGCGTTTCGGTGGGCGCTCACCGCCGGGGCCGCGTCGTGGAGGTCAACAACGCCCTGGACGGCGAGGGCCCCATGGCCGCCGAGCGCGCCGGGACGCTGCCCGCCGGTGACCTGGTGCGCCTGGTCCTTTCACGTAAACACCGCCGCGCGGAGCTGCTGGCGCTGGTAACCGGCCGCGGCGGGCTGGTGGCCCACCTGGGGACCAACAGCCTGCGCGCAGTAGAAAAGCGCCTGGCCCGCGGAGAAAAAAAAGCCAGCTTGGTTTTCGGCGCGCTGGCCTACGGCGTCGCCCGGGCGATCACCGGCTGCTTCGCCGCGCTGGGCCGGTGTCCTCATGCCATAGTTCTGGCCGGAGGCATGTGCGGCTCGCGATCACTGGTCCGCGCGATAAAAAAACGCGTCTGCTTCGCCGCACCGGTGCTCGCATACCCCGACAACCTCGAAATGGAGGCCCTGGCCGCCGGCGCGCTGCGCGCGCTCTCCGGTCGCGAGAAGCCCAGGCGCTACTAACCGCCGTTAAGGAATCTGGAACCGCAGATGGACGCGGATAAGCGCCGATAGTCCTCCACCATTTCTCACCACCAAGGCACCAAGACACGAAGAACCGCCTTTGGAACCGCAGATAGACGCGGATAAACGCAGGACAGTTTTCCGCGGCGGGCGTATCCCGCTTCACTTGGCATCGATATCCGCGGTCCAAGCCTCCATCTGCGCCATCTGCGTGTATCTGCGGTTGCGGTCGGTTCTGTCACGAGCTGAGTCACTGAACGCCAGTGGCTTAGGCCTCCTGAAAAAAAGTTGTTGGCGCGGGGAGCCCATGTTGTTTCCAACCACAGAGGCACCGAGGCACAACAAACGCCAATTGCCTGTATCTGGCTGCGTGCGTTCCTGGATCACCGATATCTTCCCCAAACGATGTCTTTTGACATCCTGTCAAACCGTCGAGGTTCCGCCCTCCCTGGCGTGGTTCTGGCAAGCGATTTGCCGCTCGTCGGGCACCTGAAGGTGCCGCTCCGAGCGACAAGTGTCACCCCTGTGCGTCCTCTGTGTCCTCCGTGGTGAAACCGTCTCCGTTGCCCCCGTACGGCTCGTCGTCGAAGTTGGGGACGGCGGCCCGGCGGCAGGCGGCCAGGGTGCGTGAGGCCTCCCTGATCTGGGTGAAGGCCTCCGACTGGCGGCGGGACTTGTCCTGCTTCTCGGCGAATAGCTCGTTGCGCTCGGACAGCACCGCGTTCTTCTTGCGGCCGCGGTCGTCGGCCATGAGGGTCTGCGCGGCGCGCAGGGCCACGCGCTCGTCCTTGCTGTCGGCGAGTTTCAGCAGTACGGCGCGGGCCTTGGCGGCGGCCTCCATCGACGCCCGGTACTGCGCCTCCTCGAACAGCGACCAGTAGACCCGTCCGCTCTTGCGTACCAGTTTCCGCAGCCTTTCCCCGTCGGTGTTAAGCTCCGTCGCCAACTGCGCCCAGGTCTTGCCCCGAGCCCGCAGCATGGCGGCCTCCTCCAACATCTCCATTTCCGCTTCGGTGAGTTCCTTCTTGGTGCTCATGGCTCTCCCCTTTCAATAGGCCTACGCTCCCATACCAGAACTATCGTAATATACACCGATGTTACAGGAATGTCAAGAGTAAAATCAAACAGAATGCGAGATGCGGCATATCACGCTGATATACAGCAGGTTACGGCAACACATAGGAGGTTGTTCCTGACCTCTTTACGCCTCCAATTCGATAGAGTGTCGTTTGACCAATTCTGCAATCTGAAGGCCGTCCCAGCATTCAATGCGACACTTGCCGGCGAACCGTCTCGCTCCTTCGGTGATGTCTCCCGTCGCCATGAGTACGCCTTTGTGGATGGAAGGATCAGACACCATCGTGCCTGCCAGCTCTCTGGCAACAGTCACACCGACGGCGTTGTTCCACTTCTTGCACTGACCGACAACGCGTACCGGACCGGCTGGCGTTGCCCAAGTGGCGGATACATCAACACCGCCATCTCGGGTACGACTAGTAGTCTTGACGTGGCCGAAGCCCATCACCCGCCAAAGCTCCGCCATCAGCACCTCGAAACCCAAGGGGTCAATATCCTGGAGGCAGGCAAATATCTCTCGCACGGTCTCGCTCTGCTTCTTCCCCCCAGCAGTTTCCGGTTCGTACTCCTCAGCGATACCGAGTATCTCGAAAAGTTCTTCCGTTGTGAGTTTCTCAGCCACAGCCTCCGTGGACAAACTGTCTATTGTTTCGTCAAAGAGCCCTTGCTTCTTGCGGAGGATATCGCGGATGCGAGCGTCCACGGTATCTTCTGCCCACAGGTGGTATATGGTTACCGGCCGAGTCTGGCCGATGCGATGAGTGCGGTCCTCTGCCTGCCGGGCTACGGCAGGATTCCACCAATGGTCGAAGTGAACCACGTAACTTGCTTCGGTAAGGGTAAGTCCAACACCCGCTGTCTTTGCAGTGGCAACGAACACGGTGATCGATGGGTCGTTCGCGAAGCGGTCTTGAACGTCTTGGCGTTGCCTCTGTCGGAGACGCCCCACATACTTGCAGCTACGCGCTTCTCCCATTGCCTCACATATACGGTCGACTCCCTGTTCCAGGTACTCCGAGAAGACAAGCGCCTTGTGGCCGGCCGCTTCGAGTTCGTCAACGACCTCACTGAGCCACTCAGCCTTCACGCTATTCCCGTTGGACGCGAAATTACAGACCTGTTTCAGTTTAGTCAGAAGAGCGAAGCCGCGAAGCCGTTTGCCCTGTTCGCCTTTCTCGCGACGCAGTTGGGTGATGCCGTGCTCATATATCTCATCGTACTCGGTCCGTTGATCTCCACTCAACTCAAGCCACACATCCTCGTATGTTTTCGGGGGAAGCTCGGTCAATACATCTTCCTTGCGCCTTCGGAGGAAGAATGACTTGATGGCCTTCCTGGCTTTGGCGGGCGTCAGGCCGTCTGCCCTGAGAACACGGGGCTTCAGGAAGTTGCAGATTGTCACGAGGTCGTCCAGTGAACTCTCCAAGGGTGTGCCTGTTAGCGCCCACCTGTGAGCAGCTTCTAGTTTGCGAACAGCCCGGCTTTGCTTGCTCCTGGGATTCTTGATGGCTTGGGCCTCGTCCAAGACCACCAAGTCGAAACCGGTCGGATGCAGACTGTGTATCGCATCAATATCCGAACGAATGACGCCATATGTTGCGATGTAGACATGAGCCTTGGCGCGCCAGTCGATCTTACGGTTGGCGACTGTTCCTCTCACAACCGTAACCTGGAGGTCTGGCGCCCAATCACGCAAATGCTCGTCCCACACCCGGAGGACACTGAGAGGCGCCACGATCAGAGCAGACCGCATGGATTTCTCGCGAAACGCAATGCGCATTGCAACGCTGGCTTGGACAGTCTTGCCAGTTCCCATATCGTCTGCCAGAAGCGCGTACCGGCGGTCCAACAGGAACTTCACTCCCTCGGCTTGGAAACGATAGAGGTGACTGGGAAGGTCAAGTTGGATATCCGTAATCAGGCTTATCGGTGGCTGGAGTATGGGGAAGATCAAGTCCCATATGCTCGGTTCCTTCCTGCTGGTAAGCCGACCGGAGACCCGCTTTTCTCTGTAGCTCTTGCGATATCCTGACCTATCCTCTGTCTTCGGATCGCCAGTGAAGAGTTCTTCCTGGACCACCTCATCTTTCCGATAACGGTTGCCTTCACTCCTTGGCTTCTTCCCCAAGGGCACGAAGAGGTCGTCCGAGATTAGCAAGCTGTCTATTAGGATGTCAGTTGCATCCCGAGAGCCCGGTGCTTCCAACGAGGCGTAGTTGCTCGAAATGCGCGTGGACCCTATCCCGAGCAGGAGGTCGCGCAGAACCCTTGTCTCCGGGCGCACGCTGATCCGGTAGGTCTTTGGCCAAGGACGCAATTCCACCGAGTCCCCGGCAGGCTTGGCCAGACGCGACCATGTTCGCTTCCCGAGCCTGTCAGGCACCGGTAGGACTAGCCGATCCCGCCGGATTTCGTTCCGCCGGGGAATTTGCAGCCAGTCTTGTCGCAGGATCAGGTGCTTTGGACGCTCGAATGGAGCCAGCGACTCCGCCACGCGCCCAATAAACGGCAGCCTACTCATCGCGCTGATTGTGTACCTCTTCCAGAGCGAGGGCAATTCTCTCGAAAGGCTCACAGATATCACACTTGCCGAACAACTTGCCAATAGCCTCTCGGCATTCCTGTCGTTCATGCTCATGGTCTGGATGTACAGATACTATCACAGGGTCGTAGCGACCGCCTGGGGCATCTAGAACCGACGGGCCGTCTTCACCATCAGACACGTCCAAGGCGGCGTCTCTCTGGACAAGCACGACCGGTATCTCAACAGATGGCCTCATGCCCAAGAGAACACTGTCATTTACGACCACATGCGTCGCGTTCTCTTTGATGCCCTTCAGGAGCGGCACTCCAATGAGATCCACGTACATATGCTTGTCCAGAGCGCCCCCGTACAGGATCGACTGTAGCTTGGAGGGGCGTAGAGGAGCAGTGCACCGGAATTCCAAAGGCTTGCTGTTTTCGTCGGTTACCAACATGGCTCCCCGAATCGCCTTTCCGTCCTCGAATCTCGCTATGGAGAAAAAGGCGAACGTCGCGCCGCCGGCTTTTTCTTCATCAGTGTTCGGCATGACATCTCCTTCGCTTCGTCTTCCGCGGTGATACCAGCATCATTCGCCGTTCCCGCGCCTCTTGTGAGGCGTTCCTTTCGCCCGGTCGGCAGACTTCTTTTCGCTACTTCACCTTCACCTTGACGCGTTCGACCACCGTGTAGTCCTTGGCGGGGAAGACGGCGCGGCCCAGGCGCAGTTCGTAGTCGCCGGCGGCGCGCGGCGCGCGCAGGGTGATGTCCTTGGCCCCGGCGGGCACCAGCTTCCAGTGCCCCCAGTAGTCGTCCGGCTTCCCCGCCGGCACCAGCACGATCAGGAAGCGCTTGCCCTTCTTGACGTCGATGGGCTTGGTGAAGGTTACCGTGGGCGGCTCGCTGATTCCAAAAGTGTCTTTGGCGAGCTTGAGGCCGTACTTCGGGCTGATTATCGGCGTCGTCTTGGGCGCCACGACCGCCGGGTCGGGCTTCTTGACGGTCGGGTCGGGCTTCTTGGCGACAACGCTGCCCAGTGGAACGGTGACGCTGAAAGGGACCTCGATCTCGCGCGCGTCGCTCCACAGCACGTAGGAGAAGGTCGCCCTGGCCAGCCGCGTCTTGATGTTGTAGAAGCGCAGCGTCGGCGACTTCTTGCCGTCCGTTCCCCGGAAGGAGAGGGCGCTGCGGCTGGCGAAGACCCGCTTGTCGGCGCCCTCGTAGATCTGGAGCACCTGGACGTGGAAACCCTCGCCGGCGTCAACGAACTTGAGCTGGAACTCGGTCTGCTTCTCCTTCTGGATCACGGCGCTGATCCTGACCTCCTGCGTGCCGATGCGGAAGGTGTTGCCGTTGCGCAGAAGCACGTTCGTGATCTTGCCCTTGCGCACTTTGGTGGCGTGCTTCAGCTTGATGCGGCCCTTTATCGAGAATGTCTTGGCGCCGGCCGCCGCGGCCGCGGGCGAGGTCACGGTGAGGTCCCGCGCGCGGCCGTCCTCGGCTCTGTCCGACCGGGAGTACCAGGGCTGGGTCGTGCGGTCGGAGCGCTTATCAACGGGCTTGGCGCCGAGGTCGGTGCCCCGGTCGTCGGTCCAGGAGCCGACGCCGCTCAGCCCCTTGTCGAGGCTCAGTATGGTCCCCTTGACGGCCTCGACTCGGAAGACGCACTCGGTCCTGCCGTCCTTGACCCGGCTGGACACCGCGCTGAACTTGAAGTCCGGCCCGGGTTCGCCGGCCGCCGCCGCCAGCGCGAAGAGAAGCGCGAAAATCGCCAGGAATGCTCGACGCATGGATAATCCCCCCTAGAGACCTACTGAGGAATATAGCGCCGCCGGCCGCGGATGTCAACGGCGGGGGGTGGGGGACGACCTCCTTCCTGCTTGAGCGTCACCTGCGGGAAACCGAGAAGGGCGCCTTCCTCGAGAATACGTAGGTCTTGCCCTTCAGGAGAATCTCGACTGCCCCCTCGGTGACCCTGGGCTTGACCGCCTTCGCCGCGCCGGGCTTGCCGTCGCCGACCTCGATGAGGTGCACCAGGACTCGACTGCCGGGTTGCTGCTTGTAGATGAAGTTGACGCGGGAGATTTCGGTCAGCGTCTTGCGGTCGGCGGTCAACTGGGTGGGCAGGGACTTCTCGATGATCGGCGTCTGGCCCGAGAGAAGATCGCGGCAGCGCAGCCAGCTCTTCTCGTTGGAGGTCGCGGCCGAGCCCTCCTTGATCTTCAGGCTGGCCGTCGGGAGGTGCAGCAGCCACTTGACCTCGGGCAGCTTCTTGCCGTCGGCCGCGACCAGGCTGTCCACGATCACCAGGGTGTTGGGCCGCACGTAGAGCAATTGGCGCACGCAGCTCTTCACCGTTCCCGGCATGTAGGCCTGGGCGAACTGGCCGGCGACCGCGGTCCACTCCCCGGCGTGCTTGTAGAAGGGGACGTCCCCGAACTCCAGGCGGCGGCCGTCCCGCTTATCCTCGCGGGCCTTGTTGAACTCAGTCAGATCCTTGTACCACTGGCCCTTCACCACGCGCTGCCCCTGACCGCCGAGCAGCAGGGAGTTGTGAGCGCTGGTCGCGATGATCGGGGCTCGCAATTTCCTGGTGTACCGGGTGTACCTGCCGGCGTCCACCGCCAGCAGGCCGTTGCGGTAGATCACGAAGCTGCCCGCATCGTGGTGGAAGTGGCCCTGGTAGTAGTCGGTGCAGCGAAAGCCCACCACCGTGGCGTCGTCCTTCCAGGAGCTGCGCATCATGGCCTGGCCGCTGTGCTTCCCGCCGGCCAGCATGGCCAGCGGCGGCTCGGCCGGCGCGGTCTTCGCGTGTCGGGTGTAGAGGAAATAGAGGATGGCGGTTTCCTGGTGGAAGCGCTTCATTCCCCGCTTGCCGGCCAGCCACTTGCTGAAGTGAGCGCCCTGCGGGCTCTTCAGCGCCCAGGTGGCCGCGTCAGCCAGGCCGGCCCACTCGTGGGTCACGCCGCCGTCGGGGCCGGCCTGCATGTCGCCCCAGGGCATGAAGCGCATGTTCGGGAACGTGCCGTGGATAGAGCCCTCCAACTGGCGGGCCAGCCAGTCGTTCTGCTTCTCTTTGATGAGCTTCGTGGCATCGACTTCGAAGGCGCTCTGTACCGCCATCACCGTCCAGATGGCCGCCGCCGGGCAGTAGATGTACCAGTAGCCCATGGCGTCGCCGGCCATGCCGTTGAGGTTCTCCATGGCCGGGAACATGCGCTCGTGGAAGCGCTTGCGGACCACCGCCATGAGCTTCTCACTTCGCGGGTCGTCCCCGTAGCTGGCCAGGGCCCACATGGCCAGGCCGCCGTTGTTCATCCAGGTGTAGTTGTGGAAGACGTGATCGTCTCCCTCCTTCAGGCCCCACTTGTCGACGAGCACGAAAGCCCTGTCGCGGACGTGTTTCTTGAGCTCCTTGGTGAACTTGGGGTGGTCATACAGCCAGTCGTAGGCCAGGGACAGCTCGCGCAGGCCGAACCACACGTCGAAGGCGTCCCCGGGAGTCTTGTTATAGGCCTTGAGCCGCGCGAAAGCCTTGTCGGCCGCGGTCTCGTTTCCGGTCAACAGCCAGACCATGGCCTGGGATGCGGCGTTGTTCTGGCGCTTGAGGGTATTGAGCCCCTGCTGGAAGTCGGCGTCGCGCTTGAGGGCCTTGAGTTGGCCCAGGCTGATGGCGTGTGGCGTGGTCTTGGGCCGCAAGAGCAGCCGGGGCCGGTCCTTCTTGACCTTCGCGCCCGGCGGGATGATCTCCACGTGCCCCGCCTGGGCAAGCGTGCAGGTGCACAGGATCAGGGCAACTACCAGGACGGCTGCTGGCTGGCGCATTTCTGTCCTCCTTCTGGTTCCCGAATTCGACCGGGAATCACGGAACCGGGCATTCCCCGCGGTCGGAGTGCTCGAAGCCGACTACCGTAACCCGGCGGTTGCCGCTGTCGGAGACGTAGACCTTTCCGTCGGCCTCGTCCACGAAGGCCGGCCATGCGAAGTTGAGCCCCTTGTCGTCGGGGTTGCCGTAGGTGCCGAAGCGCACCAGACGGTTGCCGTCGGTGTCCAGCACGTCCACGCAGAAGCCGAAGCAGTTGGGCACGTAGACCCGGCCGAAGCCATCGACCGCCAGCCGCGAGGTCATGCACACGCAGGCGGGGTCGCCCCAGTAGCGCTCCGAGGCGGGCACGATGCCCATGCCCGGGTAGCGCCACTTGACTCCCACCGCCTTGACCGGGTGGTAGAGGTAGCCGGTCAGGTACTCGGTCGCGCCGGCCGGGGCCTTGTCCACGAAGGCCGCCGGACTCGCGCCCTTTTCCCAGCGGTAGGCCTTGCCGCCCCGGCCGTAGAATGCGCCGCCCTCCGGGCCGAACTTGACCACCGCGCCCAGGTGGTAGAGGTACTCGTTGCGCATGGAGTAGTACCAGGGCGCGGGGCGGTAGTGCCAGGTCCACTGCGCCCAGCAGAGCCAGTTGACCGCCGGCACCTTCCCGCGGAACTCGGGCGGCAGCAGCTTACCCTTGGGCTTGACGTTGACACCCAGGTAGATGTTGCCCGCCGGGTCGACGCCGATGCCGCAGTCGCCGTGGCCCATGCCGTCGACCAGCGCAGCCTTCTTGAGCCTGCCGTCCGCTCCGAAGACGTCCACGCGGTTGCTGACGCTCTTCTCGCCGCTGACGCGCAACATGTAAATGTCCCCGGACGGCGAGACGGTCATGCCCCGCATTCCCAGGTTGACGCCGCCGACCCAGAAGGGGGGAATCCTGACCACGTTGGAGTCCGAGCCGGGGAAGTTGAGCGGTTTTCCGTTGGCGTCAAAGCGCAGCAGCTGCTTGCTGTTGTACTTGCCGGTCCCGTAGATGCTCCCGTCCGGCGCCACCGCGAAGTCGCTGACGCTGTCCAGCAGCCTGGTCTTCTTGCCGGTGGTCAGGTCCAGAGCGTCGACCTTGTAGTTCGAGGACAGGTTGTAGAACAGCACGCGGTTCCGCTGGGGGTCGCCGACCACCCGGCCGGGGTGGCCCAGGCCCGCCCCGCGGCCCACCGGATCGCCGGGCACCAGCTTCCCGTCCTTCTCGACCACCGGCAGCACGCTGTACTTGCTGACCATCCACAGCTTTGGCGGCGAGGCCTCCGGGTCCAGGGCCATCAGGCTGAAGTTCGCCTCCAGTCGCGCCAGTTGCCTGGGCTGCACGCCCTTCTTCCAGGCCGCGAACTTGAGCAGCTTGGGCTTCCGGCGCGGGGGCGCCTTGGCCCTGCGCGCGGCGCGCCGGACCTTCCAGGCGCGGTACTCCTTCATGGACATCGGCCCGATGTCCTTGGGCGTGGAGCCCGGCGGGGCCTGCCGGCAGAGCACGTAGACCTCGCCGCTCTTGGGATGGACGGCGATCTGCTCGGGGTCCTCCACGGCGAAGCTGCCCAGGGCTTTGCCTTCCGGCGAGGCCACCACCACGCGGTTGTTGCCCCGGTCGCAGACGTACACGCGGCCGGCGGCGTCGACCGCCAGTCCCTGGGGGTCGTTGAGGCGCTTCTCGTCATTGCCGGGGCGGTTGTCGAGGCCCAGCCACCCGGCCTCCACTCCCGAGCCCTTGTCCTCGCCCCAGCGCAGGCGGTAGACGGCGTGACGGTTGTAGAAGGTCGAGTGCGTGTAGTAGATCCACTCTCCGTCGGGGCTGGCCGCGACGTGGTCGAAGCAGGGGTCGTCGCCCTCGCCGTGCCCCCAGGTGATGCCCGTGGGCGGGCGCAGTTCGGGACCCACGAACTCCATGCCCTCAGGCGCGCCGCCCCGCGGGTCGAAGGCCAGCAGGTGCCGGGGCAGGCCGTGCTCGAAGGCGGTGGCCAGGGTGCTGACCGCCACCAGGTGACCCTTGGGGTTCCAGGCCATGTTCTGGCGGGGCATCATCACGGTCAGCGGGCTCAGGTTCTGCCCGTGACCGTTGAACACCACCGGGACGCGCCGGCCGTCGAACTCCAGCTGGCCCACGGACTTCGTGCGTTCGGCCGGCGTCTTCGCGGGATAGGGCATGATAGTGCGCCGGTACTTGCCCTCCCGGTCGAAGACCATCAGATCGTTGCGGCCCCGGGCGGCCCATGAGCCGGTCAGCACGTAGACCTCTCCGCCGGCGCCCACCGTAAGGCCGTTGATCGGCCCGGGGAGGCTGGTCTTCCAGCCGAGGTGCTTCTCGAGCCTGGGCCGGGCGCCGATGCGCACGCGGACCTTGAAGGGGCCGCCGGTCGCCGGCCGGCCCAGGTCGTCGCGGCGGTCCCAGACGAGCTCCTGCCGCAATGAGCCTTTCATAAGGGGCGCCGGAGCGTTCCTGCCCAGGAGCCCCGCGGCCAGGTGGCGGATTATCTTCTTCTTCGCGTTGAGGATCGCCACCTCCACGTCCGTCGCCGCCGAGACCGCGAAGGATATCTTCACCGCTCCTCCGGCGGTGAGCGCCTGGGGTCCGGACGTGAGCCTGGCCGCCGTGTTCTTGCGCACGTCCCGCGGGGCCTCGTAGGTGCTGCCCTCTGGGCTGCGGCCCGACGGTCCGCAGGCGCCGGCCAGTAGGCCCAGCGCCACCAGCGCCGGAGCGAAGTACGCGAACTCTCTTTTCATCTGGTTCCTCACTTTTCCGAAATGCCAAAGGGCGGCTTGGAGGAGAACAGGAACGTCCTGCCCCCCAGAGGCACCTCCACGCCCTCGGCGGTGAGCTTGGCCTTGACCCCCGCGGCCTTGCCCGGCGCGGTGCCGTCGCCGACCTCCAGGACGTGGACCAGGGTGAGCTTTGGCCCGCCCTGGTAGCTGAAGGTCACCCGGTAAGTGTCGCTGAGCTTGTGGGCCGCTGACAACTGCGTTTTGAGGCCAGGGGTCATCGTGGGCGTCGCGCCGCGGTGGAGAATTGCCCGGCAGCGCAGCCAACTCTTGCCGTTGGTGGTGGTCGCCTGGCCCGCGGCGAGCCCGGGTTTCCCCGGCACGTGCAGCAGCCAGCTCACCTCGGGAAGTTCCTTGCCGGCGGGCGCGGCCAGGTGGTCGACGACGGCAACCGTCCCGGGGCGCACGAAGAGTACCTGACGGACGCAGCTCTTGACGATGCCCGGGTCGTAAGCCTGGGCGAACTGGCCGGCGACCGCCGCCCACCCGGGGGTCTCCTTATGGAAGAGGATGCCGCCGGTCTCCAGCCGCTTGCCACCCTCCAGGTTCTTCTTGAACTCCGCCACGGTCTTGAACCACTGACCGCGCACCCGGCGCTGGCCCTTGCCGCCGAAGAGCAGCGTGTTGTGGGCCGCGGTCTCCTGCTTGATGCCGCCGGGGCTTTTGTAGCGGCCGGAGTCGAGGGCCAGGAGCCCCCTGCGATAGATAATGAAGCTGCCCTGGTCGAAATGATTGTGGCTCCCGCAGTGGTCCGCCGAACGGAAGCCGAGCACGGTGGCGTCGTTCTTCCAGGCGCTCCGGGCCAGGAAGTGCCCACCGTGCTTGCCGCCGGCCAGCATCGCCAGGGGCGGCGCGGCGGGCTTGACCTTCATGGTGCGGGTGTAGATGAAGTAGTAGATCGCGGTTCTGCCGTAGAAGCGCTTGGTGCCGCGCTCCGCGGCCAGCCACTTCGAGAAGTGCGCGCCGCCGGGCGACTTGAGCGCCCAGGTGGCCGCGTCGATGATGCCGGCCATCTCGTGGCTGACGGCCCCGTCGGGGCCGCGCTGCATGTCGCCCCAGGGGATGTATCGCGTGTCCGGCAGCGTGCTGAGCATCAGCCCGTCGAGCTGCCGGCCCAGCCAGTTGCCGCCGTTCTTCTTGACCGTCCCGACGAGGTCCGCCTCGAAGGCGCTCTGGGCGCCGAGCAGCGCCTGGGTGCCGGTGTTCAGGCAATAGAGGTACCAGTAACCCTGGGCGTCGCCGGGCATGCCGTCGAGGTACTGCATGGCTGGGAAGAGCCGGTCGTTGAAGCGGCCCTGGACGGTGGCGAAAAGCTTCTCGGCCTGAGGGTCATCGCCGAGGGTGGCCAGCGCCCAGAGCATCATCCCGGAGTTGCACATCCAGACGTAATTGTGGAAGAGGTGATCATCGCCGATGCGCCCGCCCGCCGCGGCCAGCGGGGCCATCTTGCGGCGGACCTCGGCCTTGATTTCCTTCGTCATGCCCGGATAGCCGTGGAGCCAGTCGTAGGCCAGGGCCATCTCCCGAAGGCCGAAGAAAACGTGAAAAGCATTGGGCTTGGCGGGCGCCGTGTAAGCGCGCATTCTGGCGATGGCCTTCTCCGCCGCTTCCTTTTCGCCGGTGAGCAGGTGCACCATCGCCTGGGCGTCGGCGCTCTTCCGTTTCCTGAGCTGGGCCAGCATTTGCTTGAACTCCGCGTCGCGGGGGATGGCCTTGAGCTGGCCGAGCGATACTGCGTGGGGCGTGGCCTTGGGGCGTAACAAGAGTCGGGGCCGGTCTTTCTTGATTCTCGCCGCCGGCGGGATCACCGCCACCGTTGCCGCCCTTCCGGCGCCGAAGGCGCTCACGACGAGGGTTGCTGCCATGATGGCGATTCGCGACTGCTTCATGTCTTGCCCTCCTGCTTGACGGTGACGGGGCGCGCATTCTTCGACGATTCCCGGACCACCAGACTGGTTGGCACCAGCAGCAGTTCGCCGGGACGGGCGGCGTTTGTCCTCAGGGCGTGGAGGCCGAGCATTGCCCGCCGGCCAAGCTCCACCTGGTCGAAAGCCACGCTGGAAAGCTCGTGACCCAGGCCGGCGGCGGCCGAGGTGTCGCCGTAACCCACCAGGGCGAAGTCTTTTCCCACTTGCCGGCCGGCCAACTCGGCGGCGCGCCAGACCCCCCAGGCTTGCCGGTCGCTGGAGGCCACGATGGCCGTGGGAGGGGAGGGCTGTGCGAAGAGCTCCTCGGCGGCCTGCTGCCCGGCTTCGAAGGTGAGCGCGGCGCGGGCCAGCAACCTATCGTGCGCGAGACCTGCCGCGCGCATGGCCTCCAGGTAGCCGTCTTCCTTCCAGGGGTTGAGCTCGCGGCGCGAGTGCCCGACGTAGCCGATGCGACGGTGACCGAGTTCGAGCAGGTGTCCGACGGCCCGGCGCACGCCCCCGGTGCAGTCCTCCATGACGCTGGTGACCGGGAGCTCCGGGAAGTGATGGTCGACCAGCACCAGCGGGCCCTTCCAGGCGGCCAGCAGTTCCTCGACGCTTCGCCGGTGGGTGTCGGAGAGGAGCACCACGCCGTCGTATCCGCCGTCGGAGAGCTTGACCGCGAAGTCGGCCCGGCCCGCGGGGGTGACCAGGTTGCAGAAGCAGGCCAGCCACTGCCGCCCGCCGGCGACCTCGGCAATGCCGCTGATGAACTCGGCGCCGTGCCCGGCGGAGCAGCCCACCAGGATCTGACCACGAGCTTGCCCCGGGCCGGCCGCGCCGCGCGGGATGACCCGCGTCCCCAGTCCCTGGCGGCGAACCACCAGGCCCTCCTGTTGGAGCTCCTCCATGCCCTTGCGGACCGTGTCGCGGCTGACCCCGAAGAGCTCTGCCAACTCCCGCTCGGGCGCCAGATACCGGCCCCACAGCTCTTCATCCTCTATCAGGTCGCGGATGCGCCGGGCCACTTCCTGATACATCAGATTGCGGGATATCTTGCCTACGTCGTTGTATGCCAACGTGTTACCTCCATTGGGAGGCTTTCGGCAGCGTGACCCTACCAATCACCAACCAATGGTGTTTACACCGCCATCTCTGGGTTGTCAATGGGAAAATGAGGTGCGGTTCAGGCCACTGGCTGGGCGGACCGGAGCGGGGCGCAGCATTCACAGTTGGAGGACTTGACGCCGTCGCTTTTCGAACTCTTCGGCCCGTCGAGGCTGTCCGCCGCGCGCCTGGCCATGTCCAGGAGGTCGTCCGCTTCGAGGTCACCGACCAGCGCGTAGTAGAGGTCGCCGCGCCGCCAGAGGACCGCTCGGCACTTGCCGCTGGAGCCGCAGAAGAAGTCGCGGTTCTGCCTGGCGATCTTGCGCAGGCCCTTCATGCTCAGGCCCTCGGCGCGGGCCACGAAGATGGTCACCGCCTTGCCGCGCCGCTTGCAGAAGCAGCCCACCACGCCCAGCTTCACGCCTCCGCGTTCGCAGGAGCGGGCGCCCCGCTTCATGGGGACGTTCTTCGCGGGCAGCTTCACCTTGGTGCCTAACTGGCGGGACAGATACTCCTCGATCTCGGTGTTATCCTGCGAGACGAGTTCCAGGCCGTGGTAGCGGTCGCCGTCGACGCGCTCCTGGTGCTCAGCGGCCATGGCCGAAACCAGTTGGGTCCCGGTCCCGCCCCAGGGCACGGCCAGCAGGACGAGCAGGACCGCGGCCGCGGCGGCCAGCAGTCCCCAGGCGGTGTGCGAGCGGGGCCGCGATGTGGCCGGCGCCGGTCCGGCCGCGGGGGGCGCGATTTCGCTCAGCGAAGCCTGGATGCGCTCGCGCAGGCCGGAGGGGGCCGTCTCACCGCCGGCGGCAGCGCGCAGGCGGTGAGTCAGTTGCTCCTCCCGGCGGGAGATCGCCGCGCAGTCCTCACAGTCCGCCAGGTGCTCGCATACCTGGCTGAGTTCGGGCTCGTCGAGCTCGCCATCGACGTGGGCGGGAATGCGGATGCGGGTCCACTGGCAGTCCACGGTCAGGTCCCCCGGTAGCCGTGCTCTTTGGCGTAGTCGGCCAGGCGCTCCCTGAGGGCCTGGCGGCCGCGGTACAGGCGGCTCATCACCGTGCCGATGGGGCAGTCCAGCGCCCGGGATATCTCCTTGTAGCTCAGGCCCTCGACCAGGGCCATGACCACGACGATGCGGAAATCCTCGGGCAGTTCCTCCAGGGCGCGCTTGACCTCGCTGTCCAGGCGCTCGTCGAGTTCCAGGGGCTCCATGTCCTGAGTCGCGGCGGCGGTTTCGGCGGCCTCCTCGGAGGCCAGGAAGGCCTTCACGTCCTGGAAGCGGGTCTTGGCCGGCTCGCCCTGCTGCTTGCGGTAGCGGTTGATGTAGCTGTTGGTCAGGATCTTGAAGAGCCAGGCGCGGATGTTGGTGTCCGGCTGGAAGGTCCGGAAGGAGCGGAAGGCCTTCATGAAGGTTTCCTGCACCAAGTCCTCGGCCTCCTCGCGGCTGCGGGTCATGCGCAGACCGGTCCGGTAAAGGCTGTCCAAATGGGGAAGGGCAAGCGCCTCGAACTCGGCGCGATAGTCGGGATTCCCGGGCTGGGATCCCGATTCCTCGCGCTGGCGCCCGGCCCCTCTAGGGGGTGTGCCTTTCGAAATCATATAACCTGGCCCATTCCCGTGAGTATTCCCCTTCTCCCGGCCTTTTTTGAGTATATCCGGCGGCGCGGCGCTCCGCAAGCGCAGGGCGGGGTGGGGCGCGCGGAGCGCACTTGTGCACTGCTTCGAGAGGGGGAGTTTCCCCTTGCTCCCGGGGTGCCTGGGCGGCTAGACTGGGACTTTATGGAACACGACGGGGCTGTCTCCTGCTGGGGAGACGCCGGAAGGGATGAGCCATGAGTGAGCAGAGCGCGATGCCCGGTGAAAGTAAGTCGGGGAGCAAGACGGCACTTGTAATCGTCCTTGGATGTCTGGGAGCGCTGGTGATCCTTGCGGCGGTGGCGGGCGTGGTCGTCCTGGTCGTCGTCAAGTACACGGGGTCGGTGCGCGGGCGGGCTCAGGAGGTGAGAGTTTCCTCTCAGGTCAAGGAGCTGGAATTGTCCTGCGTCAACTTCCGGCTGGACTGCGGCCGCTATCCCTGGGCCAAGCCCGGGGAGGTCATCGCCACCACGACTATTGACCCGCAACAAGTCTACGCCGAGCTGAAAGGCCGGGGGAAAATCAACTCGATTCAGGATTACCTTGGCAAGATGCCCGAGAGGTTTCTCAAGGACGGCCGTGTCGTCGATCTCTGGGGCAACCCCATTCAGTTCCGCGTGAACCCGGACGGCCTGGAGCCGGTGGTCTGGTCTTACGGTCCCGACGGCAAGGACAACACCAATGATGGTGCCGCGCCCAATCCCCGGAAGCAGCCCAAGAGCTACTACTGGTACGGGGCGGGCGACACCGGCGACGACATCACCAACCTCTGAGCGAGGAGAGCGTCATGCCCGAAGAGCGGAAGAAGTCCGGGACCTGGAAGATACTCCTGGGAGTCGGCATCGGCTGCCTGGTGCTGATCGCCCTGGTGATCGCCCTGGTGGTCGCGCTGGCCTTCGCCGGTAGCAGGGCGGTAAAGGGGAAGGCCAAGCAGGTGCAGAGCATGTCCGCGGTAATGAGCGTGACCGTGGCCCTGGAGAGCTTCCATGCGAACCACGCCCAGTATCCCTGGGCGGCCGGGTCGAAGATCGATCCCAAACAGGTGTGCACCGAACTCTGCGGCCTGCCCGGCGCCAAGATCAACAAGCAGTCCAGGAAGTACATGGCGCCCGGCCTGCAGTTCGTGCAGGGCGGCAGGTTCGTGGACGCCTGGGGCAATCCCCTGGAGTTCAGCCTGGACGCCAAGGGGCGGCCGGTCATCCGCTCGCGCGGGCCGGACGGGATGAGCGGTACGGCCGACGACATCACTACTAACAGGTAGAGGGAGCTTCCGCGCGCGAGCGGAATCCGATTTGCATATCCTTGGCGCGCGTGGAGAATGGCGCGTGGCAGGGACGGACGGAGAAGCGATTCATGGCCAAGCAGCTGTTTCATCTGAGCGAGACAAAGGACAAGGACAGCGCGGTCGTGGAGTTCTCCGTCGGGGCTCTGGAGGTCTACCACGCCGGGGAGTTCCAGGAGGCTTGCGACGGGCTGCTGGCCTCGGGCCGCAAGTACCTGATACTGGACCTCAGCCGGCTGCAGAACCTGCGCAGCCAGTTCATCGGCATGGTCATCAAGCTGTCCGACGACGCCGGCAAGGGGGAGCGCCACCTGGCCGTGGTGGCCTCGCGCCGGGTGATACGGGTCCTGGAGATGTTCGCCGACGACGTGGGCCTGGAACTCAAGACCTCGGAGACCACCCAGAGCAAGTAGGGGTCTATTTCACCCGCCTCGATCAGAGGGGTATGCTGAGATGAATGGGGCCTTGATCTCGGACACTCGGGGCCGGATTCGGAGTGATTGATGGCAGAGCCGGAACCGTCGCCAAAGCCCCGTGTCCGGAGGTCGCGTTGGAAGCGGATCATTCTCTATCCGCCCACGATAGTTGTACTAATCGTAATGCTCCTGGCCGTGTGCTGCGCCCACCGGGTACATTATGCCATTACTGAGTGGCTTCGTAAAGACACTCCAAAGACCGAAGACGTGAAAAGAGACGAGAAGAGACCACGCTCCAATAATGCTATCGACCCCGACAGTGCGGCAGTCAAAGAGAAGATTAGCATTGTGCTGGCTGGCATGAAGCAGTCCGACGTGGCCGTATATGGTCGCGTCAGACACGTCTCCGGCGGCGTCCAGGAGAGCGTTGGAGGTGCTACTGTTAGGCTGGTCAGGTCGGGCAATTACAAGAAGAAAGCGGTCGGTGACTTCATAGTGCCCTCGGATGGCCCCGGCGCACTCAGCTTCAAGGCCGATAAGAACGGGCTGTACTTCTTCGACCACGACCTGGTTCCCGGCGAGTATCGGTTGATTGCATCCCCCCCAAGAGACAGGAACTTGGCTCCGGTCACTCAGACCCTCGTCGTCAAAGCGGGCGACAGGCTCAGGAAAGACATCCTTCTGCCCAGCGGGTGGGTGCTTACAGGCCGGGTCTTGCGGGCCGACAAGAAGACACCTGTTGTCGGTGCCAGCGTTATGGTTCGGTCATTGAAACCCGACTTGGAATGGGATGGGCGATGCAAGACGGATGCGAAGGGCAACTTCAGGCTCGGCATAGGAGGAGCCTTGCCATGCACCTTGAAGGCCAAGGACAAGTCAGGCAATTCCGCTTTCATAATGCGCATTGACCGCGATTCAGCACTCATCGACGGCCAGACTGTAAAGACAGCCACTGTCATTCTAAAGGGGAAGGTCCGCGAAGGATACACCCTCTTCTGCCAGTTGCAGGCCGAGGGACGCGTTGGCTTGGGGAGAATCACCTGCGAACTCCGACACAAGACATCAGGCAAGTTGGCTGGGAAAGCCACCAGCAATATAGTCGGGGGGGTGGAAATCGAGGGGCTGAGTCCAGGTGCTTATCTGCTTTACGTCACGAGCCCCAAAACGTGGCAGACCAAGGATGGGAAGCCTGTCGCTGTAGAAATTCGCTCTGCGCAGAAAGCCAGGACAAAGGTTATTACCGTCACACTCATCAAGAGCGGGGTTTGATTCCGACCGTCCGGCGCATATCATTTTATTGAAAGCTCGGCGTTTCGGAGAACAGATAGGATTACGGGCGAGGAGGAGGGGGCGGAGCATTGCCGGATTCCGGCGAATCCAGGGCCAGGGGGCTGCTGCTGCACACCTGCTGCGCCTGGTGTCTGCTCGACGTGCTGGAGGAATTCCGGCGCGACTACTCGCGCATCGTGGTCGGCTTCTTCAATCCTAACATCCATCCCCGCAAGGAGTTCGCGCGGCGCCTGAAGAGCGCCCGACTGCTGGCCGAGCGCCTGGACCTGGAGTTCGTTGCCGAGAGCGATTACGGCCTTGCTCCCTTCCTGTCCGAGCTGTATAATGCCGGTAACGACCCCGCAGCGGGGCGCGCGGAGCGCTGCTCCCGGTGCTACCGGTTGCGGATGCGCCGGGCCGCACGGGAAGCCAAACGGTTGGGGCTGGGGAGCTTGGCCACGACGCTGCTTTCCAGCCCGCATCAGCTCGCGAGCGAACTGGCGCGCGAGGCCGAGGTGGCCGCGGTGGAGTTCGGAGTGGCCTTCGACGGGCGCGAGACGGTCGCGCTCCACGGAACCGGAAGGGAAAGGGTCCCCTCCGGACTGACCCTTTACAGGCAGCGCTACTGTGGGTGCATCTTCAGTGAATCCGAGTCTTTCAAGCCGGCCTGACCTGGAGCTCGAGGCTCCGCCGCAGTTGCCCGGCGTCGTGGACGTGGAGAAGCGCCGGCGCCTGGCGGTCCGCATCCTGGTGCCCTTCGGCGGTTTCCTTCTGCTGCTCACCCTCTTCATGTCCGGTTCTCCATCCTGCCGCGGGATTGGCCGCGACGAGAACGTGCCCCTGGTCGAGTTCCCCTACAAGATCGAGCAGGCCCCGCAGGTGCGCATGCTCGTGCGCCGGAAGGCGGCCTCGGTGGCCCTGCGCATCAACGGGTTCTACACCATCTACGACCACCGCGGGAACGAGGTTTCCAACCGCGACAGCCGCAAGCTCAGCACCGTCCACGTGACCTTCAACGGGCGCCACCTCAGTCTGGGCAGGGTGCCGGTGGTCATCAACGGCGAGAACCTGACCCGCATCCGGATCAAGCCCCATGAGTTGGGCAGCCTGGTGGTCAACCACAAGGTCTACCCGGGCGAGGTGGAGTTCATCGGGGTCCCCGGCCGCCGCGCGGTGCACTGCGTGGTGCGTCTGAACATCGAGGAGTACATCTGCGGGGTGCTGGCCGGCGAGGTGCCCGTTGACAAGTGGCACGACGAGGCCCTCAGGGCCCAGGCGGTGGCCAGCCGGACCTACGCGCTCTTCTACGTCCTCAAGAACCGCCGGAAGCTGTGGCACTTCGGCGCCAGCGGGCGCGAGTCCCAGGAGTACAAGACGGGCATCGTCCGCAACGCGCGCATCAACCGGGCGGTCAATTCGACCCGCGGGCAGGTGCTCACCTGGCAGAACCAGGTGTTCCCGGCCTACTTCCACTCCAGCTGCGGGGGCCACACCCTGGACTCGGCCAGCGTGTTCACCAGCGTCTCCATCAAGCCGTTGTCCGGGGCGAAGTGCAAGTGGTGCACCGACCCCAAGCTTAAGAACAAGTACGCCACGTGGAAGAAATCCTTCTCGATCGACACTATCGCCCGCCGGCTGGCGACCGCCGCGCGGAGCAACCCCAACCTCCGCAAGCTGCGCAACAAGGGCGGGGTGCGCGCCCTGGAGATCGCCGAAACCAGTCCCGACGGACGCATCACCCGCTTCCGGGTGCGCGTGAACCTGGCGCCCTTCTCTCACGACGTCTGGGCCAATGACGTGCGCCTGGCCTTGGGGGCCAGCGAGGTGCGCAGCACCAAGTGTACGCTCAAGACCAACTCGAAAGGCACCTACTACCGATTCGCCGGCACCGGTTGGGGACACGGGGTGGGCCTCTGCCAGTACGGCTCACTGGGCATGGCCCGCGCCGGCCACGACTACCGCGAGATCCTCGATCACTACTTTCCCTACAGCCGGCTGATCCGCATGAGCTACGACCGGCCGGAGAACGCCCCGGTGGCCGGCGGAGCGAAGCTGCCCGCCGCGCCGTCCCGCAAGCCGCCCCCGCCGCCCCCGCCGCGCAAGTCGCGTTCCCCGCGACAGCCTCGGCCGCTGCGGCCGCCGCGGCGCCTGGACGACGGAAGGGCCAAGGGGTGAAGTCTCCCGGCGGCGGCGCCGTTCGCATCTCGCCATGAGCGCCTCCGCGCCGGACTGGTTCTCTTTCGAGCTGGCCGCCGGCGGGGCCGATTCGGCCCGGGCGGGGACGGTGCGCACCGCGCACGGGGACTTCGCGACCCCGGCCTTCATGGCCGTGGGCACTCAGGGCGCGGCCAAGAGCCTGTCTCCCGACCAGCTGCGCGCCTCCGGGGTGGAGGTCCTGCTGGCCAACGCCTATCACCTGGCGCTGCGGCCCGGGGGCGACGTCGTCGCGGACCTCGGCGGGCTGCATCGCTTCGCCGGCTGGCCGGGGCCGATGCTGACCGACAGCGGGGGCTTCCAGATATGGAGCCTGAAGGGCCTGACCGAACTGAGCGAGGAGGGCACCCGTTTTCGCAGCCATCTGGACGGCTCCGAGCACCTCTTCACGCCGGAAAGCGTTATTTATCTTGAAGAAACGTTGGGTGCGGATATGATTATGCCCCTTGATGAGTGCCTGGAGTACCCGGCCGAGCGTGACCGGGCCAGGCGGAGCGCGGAGCGCACCGTGCGCTGGGCCGAAAGGAGTCTGCGGGCCAGCCACGGGGTCTCGGCGCTTTTCGGGATCGTGCAGGGCGGGTCGTACCCTGAACTCCGGGTATGGTCGGCGGAGAAGCTCGTCGAGATGGAGTTCGTTGGCTACGCGGTGGGGGGGCTCTCCGTGGGCGAGGGTTCCCTTGTTTTCGGCGAGGTGCTGGCCTGCACCCTGCCCGCGCTGCCCGCGGACCGTCCGCGCTACGTGATGGGCGTGGGCGAACCGGAGGATCTCTTGAAGGCAATCGAGCTGGGCGCGGACATGTTCGACTGCGTGCTGCCGACCCGCAACGGCCGGCGGGGCTCGGTGTTTACCCGCTCCGGCAAGCTGCGCCTGCGCAACGCGCGCTTCCGCCGGGACGCGGCGGTAATCGAGCTGGGCTGCGACTGCCCGGCCTGCGTCGGGGGCTTCTCGCGCGGATACGTCCGCCACCTGCTCTCCGCGGGCGAGGTGCTGGGCGGCACGCTGGCCTCCGCGCACAACCTGCGATTCTTCACCCGCCTGACCGCGGAGGCCCGCGCGGCGACGCTTGCCGGGCGCTTCGCGGACTGGAAGCGGGAATGGCTCGGAAACTACTCGGCCGCGGGAGCGGCCTGACGGAGGGAAGCATGGCAGAACCTGTAACTGGCGGCAGCCCCAAGGCCCCGGCGGCCGCGACCCCGGCGGCGGAGGGCGGCGAGACCAAGGCCACGGGCGCCAGCGAGCCGGCCAAGCCGGTCGAGGGCGCCAAGAACGGCGAGGCGGTTTCCAAGAACGGTGAGGCCGGCGCCAGGAACGGCGAGAATGCCGCCGGCACGGGGCAGAAGCCCAATGAGCCCAATACGCCCCCGAAGTCGCAGGGCAGTCCCTACACCATGTTCATCCTGATGGGCGGGGTGGTGCTTTTCTTCTACTTCATGATAATGCGTCCCCAGAAGAAGCGC
>CBDUSI010000043.1:0-34041 GCA_965370045.1 uncultured bacterium
TTTGGCTGGTTACAAAACTCCGGCTACGGAGTTACTCAATGCTAAAATGCTCTAAAGGACAAATCTGCCTATGTGCAATCCGCCGCTGGGGGTGCTCTGGATGAGATAGAGACCATGAACCGAGCGGAATTCAAGCAGGAGAAAGGGGAGTGACCACCCTCGCTCCTCCCCCAGTTCCTGCCAAGCGGTCGAAGCGGATGATCGTCTGGCTGGTCATTGCGCCGATTGTCCTGCTGCTCCTGGCCTTCGCCGGCGCCAACTGGAAGACCTTTCACCTCGCCTACTGCAAGCGCTTGATGCGAAGCAGCAACCCGGACACCAAGTATCGCGGGCTGAGCACGATGGCCGAAGTGCATTTCACGAAAGGGATGTCTCGCCAGGAGGTGTCCAGACTGCTGTCGCCGCTGAAAGTGTACTCAATGGATAAGAGCCGTAGCATGTGCTATGCGGGCTTCGACAGACCTGACGAGGGCCCCTGCGGCTTGTGGCTGGATTTCGACGGGGGCACATACCTGGGGCATTCGGTGTTCAACAGGCTGTAGCTACCCCTAAGTCCAGTTGTGACACTTGAGTTCACCAATAGGTGTATGGGGCTGGAAGCTCTTGATTCAATTGCGCCCTGCAATTGAATGGGTCGCGGCGCGAGGCGCGTTACGTCTTCCGCTACTTGCCCTTCTGCTGCTGCCTCATCACTTCGGTCCTGTAAACTGAACCTCCCCGTCGGCGCCGATGCGCACGCTGGCGCGGCGGGCCACCCAGCAGTGGAAGTTGATGGCCACCGGGCATATCGCCGTATGAGTCGCGGCCATGCCGATCTTCACGGCCAAGGCGGTGGTGTCACCGCCGATGCCCGCCGGGCCCATGCCCAGCTCGTTCACCGCCGCCAGCCAGTCGGCCTCCAGTTCGGCCAGCAGCGGATCGGGGTTGGTGTCCGTCCAGGGGCGCACCGCGGTCGCCCGGCGGCTGAGCTTGGCGGCCGAGTGCATCTGTCCGCCCAGGCCCACGCCCACGGCCATCGGCGGGCAGGGGATGCCCCCGGCATCGACCACCGCCTCCAGGAGCAGCTTCTTGATGCCGACCCCGCGCTTGCCGATCTCGGCGGGCTTGAGTACGCGCACGACGTTGGGCAGCTCCGCCCCGCAGCCCTTGAAGCTGAGCAGGAACTCGGCCGAGTCGGCGGCCGGATCGTAGTCGACCTCCATGTCGGGCACGCCCGTGCCGGAGTTGTCCCCGGGGTTCTTGCGGGTGATGGGGTGGACCATGCTGGGCCGCAGATATCCTTCCGCGGTGAGCTGGCCCATGGCCCGGCCGAAGGTCTTCCGGATATCGGCCTCCACCTTCACGCCGCCGCCCAGGCGCACGTAGAGCGCCGGGAAGCCCGGCGACTGGCAAATCGGCTTGTCGCGCTCGCTGCCCAGCTCCGCGTTGCGGATCATGGTTTTGAGCAGCGCCTTGGCCGCCGGGTTGCTCTCGGTCTCCAGGGAGCCCCGCATCAGTTCCATGGCGTCCGGGGCGATGCCCGTGCAGCTCCGGCGCACTACCTCCAGGGCGGCCTCGAACAGTGTCTCCTCGCTGATGGCGCTCATGACTTCTCTCCGATCAGCGCGGGGATCCTGGTCAAGGCCCTCTCCTTGACCTCCTTGAAGACGCTGCCACCCGCCGGGTCCATGCCCACCACCAGCGGGCCCCAGTTCTCGACGGTCATGACCCAGATGGCCTCGGGCATGCCCAACTCCAGCCAGTGGACCCGGTGCACCTCGCGGACCGCATCGGCCCCCACCGCCGCGCAGCCCGGGGGCGCGGCCAGGTAGACGCCCTGGTGCTTCGCCAGCGCTTTCCGGGTTCCCTCGCCCATGCCTCCCTTGCCGATCAGCGCCTTGACGCCCAGTCCGCCGAGAACCATCTCCGAGAAGGGCTCCATGCGCATGCTGGTGGTCGGGCCGATGGCCAGGTTGCGCCAGGCATCGCCCTCCTTGATCATGACCGGGCCGGCGTGGTAGAGCGCCGCGCCGGTGAAATCCTCGGGCAGGGGCGCGCCCTTCTCCAGCAGCTCCACGAGTCGCATGTGGGCCATGTCCCGGGAGGTGAGTATCGTTCCGCTGAGGTAGACCACGTCCCCGATGCGCAGATCGGCAATGTCTTCGGTCGTCAGCGGGGTCTTCAGGTGCACTTCCTGGGCCATGCTGCTTACCCTCCCTTCGGCCCGGCGGCCAGCAAGCCGGTCAGGGCCTCAATGCTCTCCAGTTTGTCCAGTTCGCCGACCAGCGCGGATATTTCCGCCGCGCGCCCGGCGGGAACGGTCCCGGCGGCCAGCGCGGCGAACTTCTCCTCGATCTCCGCGCGCGACAGCGGATTGTCGGGATAGCCCCTGGGTGACTCCACCTTGCTGGAGATCTCCTCGCCGCCCGTCGTGCGCACGGTGACCCGCGCCGCGCCCAGCCGCCGCTCGGCGAACTCGGGGTCGGCGCTGACCTTCACGCGCTCCGCGAGCCCGGCGATCCCCGGGTCGGCCAGGCACTCGGGGGAGAACTCCTCCAGGCCGAGCTTGCCGCGCAGCAGGGCCGCGGCGACGCAGTAGGGCAGGCTGAACCTGGCCTCGTCGGCGGTCTTCGGCCCGTAGGCGCCGCCCACGGCCTCGACGGCGATGGGGTAGGTGCCCACGTCAATCTCGGCGACGTCGTCGGCGGTCAGGCCGCGCTCGGCGGCCAGTTCCAGCACCGCGTCGACCGGCGCGTGGGTGTGCCCGCAGGATGCGTGGCGCTTGAAGACGTTGCGGGTCAGCTCGAAGGACTCGCCCAGCCTGGCGGTCGCTCTCGAAGCGTCGAACTCCGCCGACGTGGCGGCGAAGAAGCCCTTCTCGGCCTCCAGTATCTCCGCCGGGCCGGTGAGGCCCTCGCGGGCCAGCAGCGCGGCGAGGACCCCGTCCCGCGCGGCCCGCCCGGGGTTGAGCGGCTTGCTGCCGGTACCGAATACCTCCAGCAGGCCGGCGGCGTGCGTGCCGGCGATGCCCAGGGCGTGGGTCATTCTCTCGGCGTCCAGACCCAGCAGGCGTCCGGCGGCGGCGGCGGCCCCGAAGGTCCCGCAGGTGCCGGTGGTGTGCCAGAAGCGGTAGTGCGAGGGGTTCACGGCCATGCCGATGCGGATGCCCACCTCGTAGCCGGCGGCCACCGCGGCCAGGAACTCGCTGCCCGGAGCGCGTTCACGCTCGGCGCAGGCCAGCGCGGCGGGCACCGCGGTCGCCCCGGGGTGGATGATGGACTTGGCGTGGATGTCGTCGAGTTCCACCAGGTGGCCGATCACCCCGTTGGCCCAGGCCGCGCCCGTGCAGTCGGTGCGCCCCGCGCCTACCACAGTAGCCTCCGACGTACCGCCGCCCCTTCCGGCCAGCCCGGCGACGATCCGGGCGGTGGGCTCGCCGGCGCCGGCCAGTGCGGCGCCCAGCCAGTCCAGGACGCAGAGCTTGAGGTGCTCCCAGACGTCTCCGGGGAGCGCCTCGAAGCTCAACTCTGCGGCGAACTCGGCCAGCTTTCGCGTCGTGCCTTTCATCTCGGCGGCCAGCGTACGCAGTAGGCGGGGAAATGTCAAACGCCGTTGCGGACGCCGCTGGCTCAAGAAGATCGAGGGCCGCGACATGGCGGCGGCGCAGAGCTACAAGCTGGTTGCGCGCTGAGCCGCCCGAGGGCGGGTGTCCCTCACTTGGCGACGTTGCTCAGCGCGCTGCGGTTACTCGAGTCGTCAAAGGCCCGCACCGCGAAGAACTTGGCGCCGGCGGGCACGCCGCTCACCGCGAAGCTTTCCTTGGCGCCCGGGGCCTTGGGCTTGGGTTCGCCGCTCAGGTTGGCGGCCATCCACCAGTTGGTGCAGTCCTTGTCCTTGAAGCTGTTGTAGGCGGCCAGGAACTTGACGTATCCCACTATCGGCTTGTCCGAGCACTTGACCTGGTAGCGGACCACCTTGCCGCCTCCGGCATCTGCCGGAGCGGTGAAGCTCACCGTGGCCGTCTTGCCCGCGAGGGACACCTTCAGGTCCTTGACCTTCGCGGGTGGCGCAGCGTCCTTTCTCTCGTTCGCGTGGACGTAAAAGGTGTGCAGCATATAGTCGATCTGGCCGTCGTGGTCGCTGTGGTAGTCCATCCAGTAGTTCACGCGATCCAGCGGCTGCATCTTGGGGGCGTTGTACCCGCGGTGGGTGCCGCCGAAGAGAACATCGTAGGCGCCCTTCTTGAGTTCCGGCTCGCCGGTGAGCGTGTAGGCCCGCGCGCAGATGTCCGGGTGAAAGCGCGCCAGGTAGGCGTTGATTTCCGGCCCCTCGGCCCACTTGTTGGTCTTGGGGTCGGTATTCCAGCTGCCGAAGTCCTTGGCCACGCCGCGCCTGGGGAAGTCCAGCAGAAAACGACTGTAGTCGAAGTTGCCGTGGCGCTGGAGCATCACCCGGGCGACGATCTGACCGTAAGCGATCACCCAGTCGTGGGCGTCTTCGTTGCCGGTTTCCAGATAGTAGCGGTACATCGCCCGGCTCTGCGGCACGAACATCCACTTGGCCGGCTGGACGATGGGTCTCCACTTGTTGCCGTCCTTGTCGGTGAGGAATCCGCTCTTCTTGTCGAACTTGCTGCCGCTCTCCTCCAGGGCCTTGAGGCCACCCTTGCCCACGAAGAAGCTGAGCGCCTTGTCGGGAGCACCACCGGCGGGGTTGACCAGCCCGCGGGGTTCGCGGACCTTGCGACTCAGGAATATCCCCGCGATCTGCTCGCTGGCCTTCTTGAAGAACTCGTCCCGGGGGAAGAACATCCGGGCGGACTGGACGTTCATGGACGTGCGCGTGAACGAGCGGCTGAAGGGGCGGCCGTCCCCCGGCTTGCGCCCGAAGGCCCGGGTCTCCTGGTCGTGGCCCTGTTCGGCCCGGTCCAGGCCGGCCTCGAGGAAGTCGCGATCACCGGTCATGCAGTAGAGGTGAAGGAGGCCCGACGACCAGTTGTGGCAGTAGCAGCCCTTGTACTGCCCGAGCATGTAGTTGTCCCTCACGAAGCCGGGGCTGAGCTTGAGCGGCAGCTGCTTCTTGCCGCTGCGCTTCATGTTGAAAGTCCTGCCGTCGGCGCCGCCATCGCCGAGCGGCATGATGTTGCGAATGCCGGTGACCGGGTCCGCCGGCCGCTGGGGCGCGCTGCCCTTGGGGCCGGTGCGCTTCCAGACCCCGCCGTCCTTCCAGCGCCAGCCGTCGGTGCGCCAGGCGCACAGGTCGGTCCAGTAATTGCCCCAGGAGCGCAGCGCGGACCAGTAAGGACGGGCCCCGGTGCGCATCCACATCATTACCAGGTGATCAACGCAATCGTTCTCGGGTTCGAAGTGATTGTCGAGTCCCCTGAAGAAGCGTGGGTACGCGCGCCGGGGCTTGACCGGGGCCTGGCCCTTGGTGTACTTCCACTTCCACTTGTCGTAGCAGGCCATTTCCTCGGCCTGGGTCGCGAACTTCCCGGAGAAGATGGCGTCCCCGTGAAGGTAGGCCTCCGGCGTGGCCAGTATCCAGGCCCGCTCCATGGCGGCCCTGGACGCGGCCGAAAGCGCCGCCGGATCTGCAGGCGCCGCGAAGTCGAGGACGTACTGGCTGCTGAGGTGCGAGCAGTCGTAGAGCACACGGAACTTGTCGGCGTAGGGCTGGCCCTTCGCGCTTCCGCCCCAGCGTTCGATGACCCCGCTGAGCACCAGCGCCCCGTCCTTCAGGGCCAGCTTCCGGGCCGGGTCGGCCGCGAAGTAAAGGTCGATGGCGAAGATCGTCCCGCGGCCGGTCTTCGCGGCGATCCAGCCCTGGGAGGCCTTCCCGGTCCAGACCTGCTTGCCGCCGTCGCCGGCCTTGGCCGCGGCGGCGGTCGAGGCCCTCAGGCCTTGGGCCACCCAGGCGTCGACGCCCGCCGCGATGGACTCGCCCACGCCCAGGAGGCAGCCGCTGGGCTTCCCGGCGAGCTTGAGCGCTATCGAAGAGTCCTCAATCAACCTGAACGAGTAGTGCTCCTCAACGCTGTTGCACAGCGAGTACTTGACGTGCACCGCGCTCTTGCCCGCCCAGGCGGTGATCCGCGCGGCGTAGGTCAGCTTGCCGCGCTGGTCGCCAGTGAAAGGTCCCTTGACCGCGATTGTCGTGCGCATCGGACCGGCGTACTCGACCTCCACGCTGCTGGGCTTGCCGGCGGTGTAGGTCTTGCCTGTGAAGTTCTCCCGGCAGGTGATCTTCCCGCCGGAGACGACCGGCCGGCCGCCAGTCTCTACCGAACTGAACAGGCCGAAGGGCTTGCTCTTCGAGATCGTGAACTTGATCTTTCCGGTTTCCACGATCACCCCGTCTGCGCCGTCGGTGACCTTAACCGGGCTGGCCGGCTTGGCCCCGGCGGCGACCGCCTTGAGGACGTACTCCTGCACGGCCCCGGCGGCCAGGTCGTCCTGAAAGTCGACCAGCACCCAGCGCAGCGACCCGTCGGCGCGGGTGATCAGCGGAAGCGTCTGACAGGGAATCTCCGCGCCGCCCTTCTTGTACACTGCGAAAGCCTGGCCTTCCTTGAACTTCCCTTTGGGCAGCGGCACACCGCCGCAGACGGGCTCTGCCTTGCGGGCGACGCCGGACGGTTCCTTGACCATGAGCTTGAACGACGGCCCGCCGGCCATCGCCGCTGAGGCGGAGAGGGCCAGGAAGAGGACCAGTGAGATCAGGCAGCGGCTTCCGGTCATGGCGCGTTCCTCCCTGTGGTACGGCGTGCAGGCCACCCCGGCAGGATAAGCCGCCCGGCCAACGGGGTCAAATGCAGGACCGCGAGCCGGCCCGTTTGCCAAAAGCCCGCGGGGGGGCTATCATCCGTCCCGATGACTACCGTCGTGAAGCGCTACGTAGAAATCTGCTTCGAGACCCCTCAGGACGGGACCTATTTCTACCGCCTGCCGGAGGCCTTCTCCGCGGAGGTCGCGCCCGGCCTGCGCGTTCGCGCCCCGCTGGGCCCGCGCCGCGCCGACGGCTACGTGCTGCGTACAGTGCCCGAGTCGGAAGTCCGTGAAGAGCTCGCCGCCAAGCTGGCCTCAAAGAAGAAAAGGGCGCCCAAGAAGCCCGCGAAGCGCTGCGAGCAGGAGGAGCTCTTCACCTCGGATGAGGGCCGGACGGCCCCGGCGCCCCCCGAGGGTCCCGACCCCCTGGCCGCCGTGCGCGAGGTGATTCGCCCTTCCGACGATGAGCCCTACCTTACCGGGAACATGGTGGCGCTGGCCCGCTGGATGGCCGCGCGCTACGCCTCCAGCCTGGGCGAGGCCCTCGGCGCGCTGCTGCCCGCGGCGGTCAAGAAGCACACCAAGCCCGAGAAGATCCGCTACGCCGAACTGGCCATCGGCCCCGAAGAGGTCCCCGGCCTGGCCGCCAAGCTGGCCAGACGCGCCCCGCAGCAGGCGGTGATCCTCGAAACCCTGGCGGAGTGCGAGGGGCGGCTTACCGTGGGGGAACTCCGCCTGGCCGCCGACGCGGGCGAGTCGGCAGTGCGCTCGCTGGAGCGCAAGGGGCACTTGCGCATCGTCGCCGAGTACCCCCAGGACCGGATATTCATGGGCTACGGCACCGAGTACGCCGGGGGCTTCGAGCTCACCGCCGAGCAGGCCGCGGTGGTCGGCGCGGTGATCGGCTCAATGGAGGACGAGCCCGGGGCGGTGCACCTGGTGCGCGGGGTAACCGGCAGTGGCAAGACCGAGGTCTACATCCAGGCCGCGACCGAGGCGGTGCGCCGCGGCTGGGGGGTCATCGTGCTCCTCCCGGAGATCAGCCTTACCCCCCAGACCTGCGCGCGCTTCCGGGGGCGCTTCGCCAGCCTGGCGGTGCTCCACTCGCACCTCACCGCCGGGCAGCGCGCCGAGGAGTGGCGGCGCATTAAGGCCGGCCAGGCCCAAGTGATAATCGGCGCCCGCAGCGCGGTCTTCGCCCCGGTGCCCCGCTTGGGCCTCATCGTCGTCGACGAGGAGCACGAGAGCTCCTACAAGCAGGACAACCCGCCGCGCTACAACGCACGGGAGGTCGCCGCCGAGCGCGCGCGGCTGGAGGGCGCGGTGTGCGTGCTGGGCTCGGCCACGCCCAGTCTCGAAAGCTACCAGGCGGCGCGCTCCGGCCGCTACAAGCTCCACCACATGGACAAGCGCGTCGCCGGCCTGGCGCTGCCTCCCGTGGAGATCATCGACACGCGCGTCGAGTTCAGGGAAAAGCGCTTCTTCGTGGCCCTCAGCCACCGGATGCGCGCGCTCTTGAAGACCTGCCTGGCCCGCAAGGAGTCGGCCATCATGTTCCTCAACCGCCGGGGCTGGTCGACGGCGGTGGTCTGCAACCGCTGCGGGTACGTGGCCCGCTGCGAGAGCTGCCAGGTGGCGCTGGTCTACCACAAGGACCGCGACGCGGCGCTGTGCCACTACTGCGGCGCCGAACGTCGAATCGGCTCGGCCTGCCCGGACTGCGCCGCGCCGGGCCTCAAGCACATCGGCCTGGGCACCGAGAAGGTCGCCGCGGAGGTCAGGAAGTTCTTTCCCGGGGCGCGGGTCGCGCGCCTGGACAGCGACGTGATGGCCAAGCGCGCCGCGCACGTGCACATCCTGGCCGACTTCCGCGAGGGGAAGACCGACGTGCTGGTCGGCACCCAGATGGTCGGCAAGGGGCTGGACTTCCCCAACGTGACCCTGGTGGGGATGGTCAGCGCAGACACCGCGCTCAACCTGCCGGACTTCCGCGCCGCGGAGCGCACCTTCCAGCTCATCAGCCAGGTGGCCGGCCGGGCCGGGCGCGGCCAGAAGGGCGGGCGCGTGGCGGTGCAGACGGCGATGAGCGAACACCCCGCGGTGAAGGCCGCCGCGGAGCACGACTATCTCACCTTCGCCGAGCGTGAGCTGGACTCCCGGCGCGAGCACTTCTGGCCGCCGTTCGCGCGGCTGGTGCGCGTGGTGGCCCGCGGTCCGGAGGTCGCCAGGGTAAAGGAGAGGATCGAGAAGATCGCCAAGGCGATGAAAGCCGCGGTTGACGAACTGGGCCCGGCGCTGCCCGGCGCGCGTTCGCCGCAGGTTCTGGGCCCGGCGCCTTGTCCCCTTGAACGCCTGGAGGAGAACTGGCGCTGGCACTTGCTGCTCAAGTGCCCCCACGGCGACTGGCTCGCGCGGCTGCTGCCCGCGGTGCGCAAGGCGGCGGCGGGCAAGCGGGCCAGGGTCCGCGCGGTGGTCGACGTCGACCCGGGGATGATGCTGTGATGAGCGCCGCTGGCGATGCCCCTCATTGACGGCTGTCTGGCCTGATTCGGCCCGCGAATCCCTTTGTGCATTATCCATGTAACCCTCGACGCGCTAGTCGGTTAAAGAGCATCTGAGCCGGAACCGTTGACACCCGGTGCCGGGCGCGCTAGACTGCTTCCAGGACGTTTTCAGCGGAGTTTCCCGTTGTCCACAGCGCTTCGAAATCCCAGTGCGGTCCGTCTGGCCGGGCTCGCCGCCCTGGCCGTGGCCCTGCTCCTGAGCGGCCCGGGCGGCGGCGCGCGGCCCGGCGAGCGCTTCGAGAACGGCCGGCTCACCGAGGTGGAGCTCTCCGGTCTGATGACCGGCGCGGAGCGCCCCTGGCAGGCCGGGACCGTCGACCAGAACCGCCGGGAGACCCTGGTGGCCGGCGAGGTCTTCGGCGGCAAGCTGCGTCTGGCCGCCAGGCTGGCGCGGGACTCCGGGGTCAGCGAGGTGCGCCTCTCGGTGTACCTGGTCAACAAGAACGGCTGGTTCTACAAGAGCGCCGGCAACTTCCTGCTCACCCACCGGCGCCTTCGCAAGATCGAGATCGACCTCTCGCCGGACTCCCCCGACCTCATCCCCGCGGGCAGCGCCCGGCCCTGGGGCGAGACCTCGGGAACGGCCCTGCGCAGGATCGGCCTGGCCGTCTTCGCCAGCCGGGGCTACTCCGGCGGGGTGGAGGTCCGCGAGGCCCGGATCGTCGGGGGAAGTTCGCGGGACACCATCGCCTTCGGAAAGAAAGAGCTCTCCGCCGAGGGCCTGGCGGTCCACCCGCCATCGCCCGGTGCCGGCGACCTGGTGGAGCTGGCCTTCGGCTTCCCGGTGGCCTTCGCCAACCCCTTCGACCCCGAAGTCGCCGATCTGCGCGCCGAGATCGCCTTCCCCGACGGCGCGCGCCTGACGGTGCCGGCCTACTTCGACCAGGACTTCGCGCCGGTCCGCGAGGGCTTCGAGGTCCGCGCGGTGCCGGTGGGCCCCGGCCGCTGGAAGGTGCGCTTCCGCGCCAGGACGCGGGGCAGCCACAAGGTCGCGCTCTTCTGGGCCAGGGAGAAGTTCGCCGACGTTCCCGTCGAGGTGGGCCGCGCCCGGAAACGCCGGCGGGCCGCCGGACTGATCCGCACCGACAGCCAGTACCTCCAGAAGCTGGCTACAGTCTATGACGAGAGCTTCCTGCGCCTGGTGCCGGCCGATTCCGGCCGGGGCCGCGCGGTCTGGCGCTCCGGGCGCTTCGAGCTCGCCGATCCGCAGCCCGGGATGCTGGCCGGCTGGGTCGCCCCGCTGGAGTGGACCAGCCAGTGGGGGCGCTGGCTGGGCCTGGGACGCTACAACCTGGAAACCGCCTGGAAGCTGGAGCTGGCCCTGGAGCGCGCCGCGCGCATCGGGGTCAAGCGCCCGCTGCTCTTGAACTTTGACGGGCTCTTCGCCGCCGGCGGCCGGCACCCGCTGGACTTCCCGGACCGCCGCCGCGGCGGGGCCTACCTCCAGTCCGGCCGCTACCGCTGGGCCTTCAACCCGCTGTCCTCGCGCCTGGGCGGCCCGCTGACCGGACCGAGCCAGTACTTCACGAACTCCCGCGCCGAGAAGGCCGCCAAGTCGCTCTTCCGCTACCTGGCGGCGCGCTACGGACAGCACCCCGCGGTCGACGGGCTGGTGCTGGGGGCCGCCTTCCCGGCCGAGGGCGTGGCCAAGTGGCACGGGCGCGTGGGCGGGTACCTGGCCGCCTGCCTGGGCCCCGGCGGCAACGGGCTCAAGCTGAGCGCCCTGCACCCCCAGGCGGTGGCCATGAAGAAGAATCTGGCGGTGGGCTCCTTCGAGGCCGGAGCGGGCCGGGGCTGGCGCTTCGACAAGACCATCTGCCCCACGGCCAAGGGCGGCTACAGCCAGGCGGTGCGCAGCGAGGGGCGGAGGTCGCTGAAGGTCGAGGCCGACTTCCCCGGCGAGGCCTTCTGCCTGCTGCGCCAGGTGGACGACAACTTCGGAGAGTACCAGCAGCTCAGCTTCGACGCCTACCTGCCGCCGGAGACTCCGCGGGACCTGCACGTCAGGGCCATGGTCTACCTCCGCGACCGGGAGCTCAACTGGTACGAGGTGCTCCTGCCCGGCGAGCTCCGCCGCGGCGACTGGACCAAGCTGCTCATGGACCTGCGGCCGGGCCGCAGCGGGCTGGCGGGCGTGGGCCACGGCCGGCCCTGGGACGACTACAGCCGCCAGCGCATCAAGGTCGTGGGCCTGCGCTTCTTCGCGGTCTACGACTCCAAGATCGCGAAGAAGCGCAGGGCCACCAACCGTGGGCCGCTCTTCGTGGACAACGTCAAGTTCTCCGGACGCCCGGCCGCGGGCCGACCCGAGCCCAAGCTGGCGGTGTTGGACCTGAAGGAGCACAACACCGACGAGCCCGAGACCTTTACCAAGGTCGAGTACACCTTCAGGCTGAACCGGGCCTTCCTCAACCCCTTCGACCCGGAGTGCGTGGAGGTGCGCGCCCGGATGCTGACCCCCTCGGGCAAGCTGGTCACCATGCCCGGCTTCTTCTACCAGGGATACCGTCGCCGCCTGGCCAAGCAGGTCACCGCGGTGGACTTCTACCACAAGAAGCGGACGGTGCCCGCCCCCAACGGCGCCGAGGTGCTCGACCCGCTGGGCGGCAGCCTCTGGAAGGTCCGCCTGGCCGCCGGCGAGCCCGGGCGGCACATTGTCGAGATCGAAGTGCGGATCCCCGACGGGAAGGGAGAAATGAAGGTCGCCGCCAGGAAGAAGGGGCTGACCTTCAACGCGGTCAAGGGTTCCCGGCGGGGCTACGTGCGGCTGGCCGCCGACGGCCGGCACTTCGAGCACTCCGGCGGGGAGTTCTTCTTCCCCCTGGGCATGGCCATCCGCTCGCCCAGCGACGCCCGCGACCTGCGCCGCGACAAGACGATTCGCGACACCATCCGCGGCGAGAAGCCCGTGCTGCTCCACGACTGGGGCAAACAGAAAGAGTACCTGGACCTGATCCAGGCGCGGGGCACCTACCAGTTCGACGACTACTTCGCCGAGTGCCAGAAGGCCGGGATCAACTGGGCCCGGGTGTGGATGTGCCCCTGGTGGCTGGGGCTGGAGTGGGACCATCGCTACCCGGGCTACGAGGGCGCCGGCCGCTACAACCTGGCCAACGCCTGGCGCATGGACCACCTCCTGGAGAGGGCCGAGAAGCACGGCATGTTCCTGCAGCTGTGCTTGACCAATCACGGGCAGGTCACCGCGCGCATCGACCGCCAGTGGGACTTCAACCCCTACAACCGGGTTATGCCCAAGCAGCTCTACAACCAGCCGGACCGCCAGGCCGAGGGGCCCTTCTACAAACGCCCCGGCGGCTTCCTGCGCTTCCCGGAAGACTGGTTCAAGGACGAGCGCGCCCGAAAGCTGACCCGCAACCGCCTGCGCTACACCGTGGCCCGCTGGGGCTACTCGCCGAACATCATGGGCTTCGCGCTGATGAGCGAGGTGGAGTTCACCGGCGGGACCACCTTCCGCAACGACCGCGGCTGGGACGGCCGGCTCTTCCCCCTGCAGACCAAGTGGCACAAGGAGATGGCCGAGCACCTGCGAACCATCGACCCCTACCGCCACCTGATCACCACCCACTTCTCGCATCCCCAGAACGGCAGGGACGTCTGGCAGACCCGCAGCCTGGACTACGTGCAGAGCAACGCCTACAGCGCCTTCAGCTGGCTGGGGGGCAATCCCAACAAACTGATCGGCGCCCCCCTGGCCATGCAGCGGTACTACCACGGGCATCCGCCCGGCGGGTTCGCCAAGGGCATGAAGTCATGGCGGCGCCCGGTGGTGGTCGGCGAGTGGGGCGGCGACTGGATGGGCAGCCGGGGCAAGCCGCGCTACGGGGCGGTGCTCAGCGCCGAGCTGCACACCGGCCTGTGGGCCCAGACCATGCTGCCCATGGCCGGAGCCACCGGCTACTGGTGGTGGCTGCACGTGCACTACAACAAGCGCTACGGCACGTTCGCCGCCGTGGCCCGCTTCGTCAAGGGCGAGGACCTCCGCGGGGTCACCCGGCAGCTCAAGGTGGGCAACCCCCAGGGCCCCGGCGCGGGAAGCCTCAGGGTCATGGCCATCGGCGACGGCAAGAGCCGGGCCTACGCCTACGTCTACTCCCAGAAGCTGATCCGCAGCCTGAAGGACAAGCCGGCCTTCTCGGACATCACCCTGAATCTCGGCGGGCTCCAAGCCGGCACCTACACCGTGGAGTTCTGGGACACCTTCGCCGGCAAGCGGGTGAGCACGGCCACGGCGGTCACCAAAGGCGGGCCGCTGCCGGTCAAGCTGCCGGCCTTCAAGGGCGACCTGGCCCTCAAGGTCCGCCGCACCGGCGCGCCGCGCGCGACCTCGACCGGCACCCACGGAACCCAGCCGCCGGACCGCGGGAGGGCCGCGCGGTGAAGGTCAGGCGGATCGTGTTCTCCGGCTCGGTGCTCCTCTGGCTGGGCATGCTCGGCGCGCTGGGCTACCGCGAGTACGCGCGCACCCGCGGCAGCCAGGGCGCCGCGGCCTACGCGGAGATGCTCTTCAGCAAGGACACCCCCGTGCTGGTCTCCAAGAGCATCTGGATTCGCGAAGCCGGCGCGAAGGAGCGGCGCATCGGCTTCCTGGAGACCCAGATCACGCGCATGGGCAAGAACGACGTCAACATCAACCAGACCCTGGACATCAGCGCCGACCGGCTGCCGTTCCTGACAGCTGCGGCGGTCAGGAAGCTGCTCCAGACGGCCGGCGAGGAAGGCCCGCTGGAAGACTTCGAAGGCCGGCTGGACATATACATCAACCGCCGGCTGGGCCTGCGGTCGATGAAGGGCCGCGTCAAGTACGGCGACGCCAAGAAGCTGGAGTTCTCGGGCAAGCCGCTGCACGGCCGGTACCTCAAGATCGTCACCCGCTGGGGCGAGGAGGTCCGCTCCAACCTGGTGCCGTACGACCCGCGCCTGCCCTTCGGCAGCGGGGGCAGTCCCTTCCGGGGCATGAAGAACCTCAAAGAGGGCGCCTCCTGGCGGGTCACCTTCTTCGACCCCTTCGCCCAGAAGTCCGCGGCGCGGATCATCCGGGTGGTCGGCCGCGAGAAGCTCACGTACAAGAGGAAGCCGGTGGACTGCTTCGTGCTCACCGCCCACCCCGCCGGGGCCGACGCCGCCCCGGGCTCGACCGAGACGCACGGGGGCGCGGCCACCAAGGCCTGGGTCAGTGCCGAGGACGGCCAGCTGCTCCGCGAGGAGGTCCAGTGGATGTTCATCGAGCTGGCCATGGTCCTGGAAGACTCGATAACCGAGCGCGACTACACCAAGGAACTGAAGTCGCCCCTCCAGAAGGAGCGTCGGCGGCGGGACATCGAGAAGAAGCTGGACCTGAAGCGTGCAAAGGAAAAAAGCCGTGATAGAAGTTAGTAACCTCACGAAGCGTTTCGGCCGCAAGGTGGCCGTGGACGACCTCTCCCTGAGCATTGCCCCCGGCGAGATATTCGCCATCCTGGGGCCCAACGGCGCGGGCAAGACCACCACCATGAAGGTGCTGGCCGGGCTGCTGCGGCCCAGCGCGGGCTCGGCCTCGGTGGGCGGTTTCGACGTGGTGGAGCATCCGGTGGAGGCCAAGCGCCTGCTGGCCTACATCCCCGACGAGCCCTATCTTTACGACAAGTTGACCGGCCGGGAGTTCCTTCATTTCGTCGGCGAGATCTTCGGCATGACCCGCGAGCAGATAGAAACCAAGAGCGGCGAGCTGATCGAGTCCTTCGAACTGGGCACCTTCCTCGACGAGCTGGCCGAGGGGTACTCCCACGGCATGAAGCAGCGCGTGGTGGTGGCCGCGGCGCTGCTGCACAGCCCCAAGGCGCTGGTGGTCGACGAGCCCACCGTGGGCCTGGACCCCAAGGGCGCCCGGCGCATGCGCGAGCTGCTGCGCCGCCTGGCCGAGGAGAACGGCAGCGCGATATTCATGTCCACCCACGTCCTCCCCGTCGCCGAGCAGTTGGCCGACCGCATCGCGATCATGGACCACGGCAAGCTGCTGGCCTGCGCCTCGGCCGACGAGATCAAGAACATGGCCGGCGCTGCGAGCCTGGAAGAGACCTTCCTGAAGATGACCGCCGAAGCCCCCGACGCCTAGCCGGGACCCAGTGTCTGGGCTCACTTTGTGCTCGCGGCGATTGATCGTGCTTTCGCCGACATCCGTTTCCCGCGGGCCAGCCGCTTGGCTTGTTAATCCCGGACGCGGCCGTTCCTGCTGGTTAAGCTTTGCGGCCCCTCTCGCGGACAAAACGTCCGTGGCGACACGCCACTCGCCAGGGATGGCGACTACGGCCTGAGCCATGGATGGCGGATATGTTCCCGCGCGCTCCCAGCCTGCCGTTTTGTCATGACCTGCCCTCCTGAAAACCCGTGACTTACGACGCTTCGCCGTTTTTTTCTTCGCGCGCTCGCCTCGCTTCCATCGGGTCGATGAGCCGGCCGTTCTCGTCGGTCATCTCGACGACGGCGGCTTTCGCCAGGGCGATGATATCGCTGCCGCCATTGCCGCCGTATTGCTTGTTGTAAGCCTTCTGCCAGAGCGACGGTTCGGAGTCGTCCTTCATGCGGCGCTCAACGTCCCGGCGGTACTCGGCCAGGGTCATTTCGGCCTCACGTAACTGCCGCCAGCTTTCGGCGTCCTTCTGGCGCTCGACGACCTTCTCCGCCAGGATGTCGTTGCGGTCACGTATGACGGCGCTGCGCTCCTTGCCGCGCTGGTCGGCCATGAGGGTTTGGGCCGCCCGCAGGGCCACGCGCTCGTTCTCGCTCTGTAGCAACTCTTCGAGCTTGGCCCGGGCCATTGAGGCCGCCTCCAGTGACGCGCGGTGCTGGGCCTCCTCGAACAGCCGCCAGTAGACCGCGCCGTGAGCGCGGGTAACCTCCCGCAGCCGGGCCCGGTCTACGTCCAACTCGCCCGCGATATCCTTCCACGACTTGCCGTGGGCGCGCAACAGGGCGATCTCGGTCAACAGGCTCAGCTCTTCTTGGGACTCATGCATGACTCTCTCCTTCCATAAAGTTGCCCGGTCAACCGGGCCAAAAACACAGTACCCCCTCACTATATAGTGGATTTTTCCGTCAAACCGGAAATGTTATTTTCTCAACCGCCCAGGCGCGAAGCGATTACGAAAGGAAAATCAGCCAGAAATGGCCAACCGGGGGCCCCGTGGAGGTCGCGCCAAACGGGAACCTGGGAGCGGCCCCTTGACTCCCGCGTCCGGCGGGGATATCATTTAATGGCAGGAGGCGAGGCGCAACAACTGATACTAAGTTGTCGGGTGAGAGAAATGAAGAGCATACTTTCACAGGTCGTACCCGCGCTCAGGTCGCTGGGATTCAAGGGCTCGGGGCAGAACTACAGGAAGGCAACAGGCGAAGCTGTGATGGTCGTTAACTTCCAGAAGAGCTCCGGCGACGACCGGTTCTACGTCAATCTCGGTGTGCAGCCGATGTTCATTCCTACGGAAGGCGGCGTTGACCCAGACTCGAAGAAGATCAAGGAATACGAGTGCGTTTTCCGTCGGCGCGTGAGTCCGCCTGAAGGGGCGCTCGGCTGGCCATGCCACGTGGACCCAGCAACGGTCGACCAACTGCGGTCCAGGATTGCATCCGCCTACGAGGGCTACTTGGCCCCCTTGGCGAAAGTGCCCGGGCCTGTTACAGAGTTGACCCCAGAGGAGTTCAGGAGCCAACACTCAGGCTCTATCTTTGGCGGGGCACATCCTCTAAACGCGCTGAACTTCGCACGTATAGCTCTAGCGCGCGGACACCTTGATCGCGCGAAGGAGTTTGCAGAACTCGGGCTCTCAGAATGTCCCCCTACAGCATCAGTGCTCAAGGCATGTCTTCAGGAGGTGATTGGGGCCACCGAACAATCGACTGGCGGCGACGCGGAAGACCGCGCGCCTTAGCTCAATCGTTCGCGGGGACAAGACATGATGGACCTTGCACAGAAGGCCAGAGTCAAACAGATGGAGTTTGTCGCGGGCGTGATTTCCGTCGCTAACGCAGTCGATTGGGCTGATGCCATGTTGGCGGAATCAGACGATTACGATGATGACCTAGCCAACGTGTCGCTCGCTGCCAAAGCATACCCTCAGGACGTGGTGGGGCTACTCCGTCCGCTGGCAGAGGGAGCGGACGATTTTGAGGCCATGCGTTGTGTCATGGGCAGCATGCATCGTATCCTCCTCTGTGACGACACTCGGGCGCGGGGGTTTACTCAGGTCCTTGAACGTTTCTCGATTGACCATTATTACAGGGTGCCGGAGGACATGAGCTTTATCGTCGGCGTCGACGATGAGTTGGATATGGCCGAGCAGGGCATCTACGGAACCAGAGAGGAAGCAGTGAAGGAATTGATCGAACATCTCTCCCCATTTGACAAGACAGCGAACCAAGCCTCGGACGGTGCAGCCTAATGGCCGCTCGTCTTGCACCCGCGAATATGCTTGCGTTCCTGGGAAGGAGCGCGCATTGAAGTTGACGATGTCGAGCGGCGGCGACTGGCAATGACCCGTTTCCCCACCGAAGACATAAGTCTGCCCGAATGCCCCCTTGGAGGCTACGCGCTCCGCGCGGCCGGGGAAGTTGACTTGCCCGCAATTCTCGATATTGAGCGTCGGTGCATGAAGCCTCAAGTGCAGCGGTTCTACCCCGGCGAGTGGGACGAGGAGAGAATCGGGAGGCTCGTGCGCGAGAACCTGTCGAGGGCGAAAGTGCTCGTCAAGGGCGCTAAGACCGTCGGATGCTACTACTGGGAGCCGGAGGAGAATGCCATCGCCGTGCTGCTGGCGGTCATGCTCCTGCCCGAACATCGGGGCAAGAGATTAGGCACCTGGCTGATGGCTTGTTTCGAGGCGGAGGCCCGCGCTATGGGGGCGACCCGCGCTGGACTGGCGGTCTTCCGCGAGAGCCGGGCTGCGGAGCTTTATCGGAAACTCGGCTATCGCGTTACCGGAGAGGACGGACCAGCCGCACTGACTATGGAAAAGGAGTTCCGGGACCACAATACCTGATTCCCCGTCCCCGGGGAGGACTGCTAGGCGTCTACCGCGCGGATCTCGACTACTTCCTCGCCCAGAAGCTGCCGGAAGAGCTTGGCCAGTTCCGGAGTGGTGCTGATGGCCAGCTGCTGGCCGGTGCCCCGGGCCTGCATGCTGGTCTTGACCACCGTGCCGATGAACACGCTGGTGATGATCTTCACGGCGCGCGCGTCGATAGTCAGATTGGGCAGGTCCGTCTCCAGGAGGTCCAGACACGCCGCCTGGAAGTCGAAGAGGTCTTCCATCTCCAGCCGGTCGCAGAGCACCACCAGCACCGCGGCGTGGTCGGCGGGCTTCCTGGCAACTTGGAACTTGGGATCGGGCACGGACGCCTCCCTTCCCTTGACAGTCTAAGCGCACCGGGCGGGCTGTCAATCGAAATGCTCCCGGCGCTGTTCCTATTCCCGGAAAGACTGCGCCCCGCGTTCCCCGCGCTTGCGCCCCGGCTGCGACGTGGGTATACTCCGGACGGTCGGGGAGGGGGGGGGGACAGGCGATTATGACCGAGAACACCGGAAAACGGGCCAGCACCGCCGTCAAGCTGCTCTTGATCGCCGTCATGATCGCGCTGCTGATCGGGGCCTTCGCGGTCCGCAAGCTGATCTTCCCCGAGCCTAAGCCCGCGACGCGGGCCAGGCCCGGGATACCCGGAACCCCAAAGTCCCCGGGCGGGAAGAGGAAGCGGAGGGAAAAGGGCGACGAAGGCTTCTAACTCCGTTCCCCGCTCCCCGCGCTTGCGCGCCCCGGCCCGCGCCGTTAGACTCTGCCGAACGTCCACGGGGGCCGGAGGAACAGCGCCTTGAAACTAGCCATAGCCGGTGCCGGATACGTGGGGCTGGTGGCCGCCACCTGCTTCGCCGAGAGCGGCAACGACGTAATCTGTGCGGAACTCGATGCCGGCAAGCTCGCCCGCCTGCGCGCGGGGGAGGTGCCCATCTACGAGCCGGGGCTGGAGGAGCTCTTCCGCCGCAACGCCGCCGAGGGGCGCCTGGTTTTCGTCGACAGCTTCGCCGAGGCCTGCAAGGGCGCCGACGTCGCCTTCATCACGGTGGGCACGCCGCAGGGAGAGGACGGCGCGGCGGACCTCAGTGCGGTCCGCGCGGCGGTCTTCGAGGCCGCCGAAGCATGTAACCGGACCGGCGACGAGCTGCTGGTGGTCATCAAGAGCACCTGCCCGGTGGGCACCAACCGCAAGCTGACCGCCGAGATCGCCGCGAAGTTCCCGAAGGCCAGGGTGGAGCTGGCCAGCAACCCCGAGTTCCTGAAAGAGGGCGCGGCGGTCGACGACTTCATGCGCCCCGACCGGGTAGTGGTGGGGGTCAACAGCCCGGCGGCGACGGCCGTGCTCCGTGAGCTCTACGAGGCCTTCGTGCGCACCGGCGCGCCCGTGCTGGTCATGGACCCGGCCAGCGCGGAGATGGCCAAGTACGTCTCCAACTGCCTGCTGGCGGGCCGCATCTCCTTCATGAACGAGATGGCCGCCCTGGCCTCGGCCACCGGCGCGGACATCGACAGGGTGCGCGTGGCCGCCGGCGCCGACCGGCGCATCGGGCAGTCCTTCCTCTTCCCGGGCGTGGGCTACGGGGGCAGCTGCTTCCCCAAGGACGTGCGCGCCATGATCGCCCTGGCCCGCGAGCTGGACCTGCCCGCCGGGACCCTGGAGGCCACCGACGCGGCCAACCAGCGCCAGAAGCTGGCCCTGGTGCCGATGATGGCCGCCGAATACGGAGAGGACTTCTCGAAGCTGCGCCTGGCCCTCTGGGGCCTGGCCTTCAAGCCGCGCACCGATGACGTGCGCGAAGCCCCCTCGCTGGTGCTGGCCGAAGAGCTCCTGCGCCGCGGCGCCGAAGTGATCTGTCACGACCCGGTGGCCATGGAGAGCGCCCGGGGGGTGCTCGGCGACCGGGTGACCTTCGCCGAGAACGCCTACGCGGCGCTGGAGGGTGCCGACGGCCTGGCCCTGGTCACCGAGTGGAACGCCTACCGCCGGCCGGATTTCGCGCGCATGCGCGCGCTCATGCGCCGGCCGGTGATCTTTGACGGGCGCAACATCTACGACCCCGCGCGACTGGCCTCCCGGGGCTTCACCTGCCACGGGATCGGCCGGCCGGTGGCCCGCCCGGAGGCCGGCAAGTGATCCTGCTCACCGGCGCGGCGGGGTTCATCGGCTCGCACCTGGCCGACCGCCTGCTGGCGCTGGGCGAGGAAGTGATAGGCCTGGACAGCTTCGACGACTACTACGCGCCCGAGATCAAGCACGACAACATAAAGGCGGCGCTGGCCAGCCCCTGTTTCCGGCTGGTAGAGGGTGACATCCGCGACGGGGAGATGCTCGCCGCGCTCTTCGCCGATAAGAAATTCGACGCGGTCGTGCACCTGGCCGCGCGCGCCGGGGTGCGGCCCTCCATCGAGGACCCCGGGCCGTACCTCGACGTGAACGTGGCGGGCACCATCAACCTGCTAGAGGCCGGGCGCTCCGCGGGGGTGACTCGCTTCGTTCTGGCCAGCTCCTCCTCGGTCTACGGCGCCGGCAGCCCCGCGCCCTTCAAGGAGGACGCGCCCTGCGACCGGCAGGTTTCGCCCTACGCCGCCAGCAAGCGCGCCATGGAGCACTTCGCGCGCGCCTGGCATGAGCTTTATGGGTTAGACATCGCCTGCCTGCGTTACTTCACGGTGTACGGCCCGCGCCAGCGCCCGGAGATGGCCATTCACAAGTTCGCGCGTCTTATCGAGGAAGACGAGCCCATCCCCTTGTTCGGCGACGGCGAGAGCGCCCGCGACTACACCTACGTCGACGACGCGGTGGCCGGCACCCTCGGCGCGCTGGGGCGCTCGGAGGGGTTCGAAATCTACAACATCGGCGAGAGCCGCACGGTAAAGCTGTCCGAGCTGGTCGAGCTGCTGGAGAAGGCCCTCGGCAAGAAGGCCCGTATCGAGCGCCTGCCCGACCAGCCCGGCGACGTGCCCCTGACCAGCGCGGACGTCAGCAAGAGCCGGGCGAAGATCGGCTACGAACCCTCGACGCCGATGGAAGCGGGCCTGGAGCGCTTTGTCGCCTGGCTGCGCGCGGGGGGGAGGCAGGCATGAACTACCTGGTCACCGGCGGCGCCGGCTTCATCGGCTCGCACCTCGTCGAGGAGCTGCTCTCTCGCGGCGAGACGGTGCGCATCGTCGACAACCTGCTCACCGGGCGGCGGAGCAACCTCGAGCCGTTTCTGCCCCGCGCCGAGTTCATCGAGGGCGACCTGGCCGACATGGGGGTGGCAACCCGCGCGGTGAAGAGCATCGACTACGTGCTTCACCAGGCGGCGCTGCCCTCGGTGCCCCGCTCGGTGGCCGATCCGCTGGCCTGCCTGCACAACTGCCTGGGTTCGACCCTGGCGCTGCTGGAGGCGGCCCGCCGCTCGGGCGTCAAGCGCGTCGTCCTGGCTTCGAGTTCCTCGATTTACGGCGACCAGGCCGAGCTGCCCAAGCGCGAGACGCAGACCCCCGCGCCGCTCTCGCCCTACGCGGCGGCCAAGCTGGCCGGCGAGACCTATGCGGCGACCTACAGCCAGCTTCACGGCCTTTCTACCGTATGCCTGCGTTACTTCAACGTCTTCGGACCGCGGCAGGATCCGAAGAGCGAATACGCCGCGGTGCTTCCGGCCTTCATTACCGCGCTGCTGGAAGGCCGTCGCCCCACCGTTTACGGCGACGGCGGACAGAGCCGGGACTTCACCTACGTGGCCAACGTCGTCGAGGCCAACCTCCTGGCCGCCTCCAGCGGCAACCACCTGGCCGGCGAGGCCGCCAACGTGGCCTGCGGCGCGAAGTTCACGCTGCTGGAACTGCTCGAGGCCATCTCGGGAATAGTCGGGCGGGAGGCTGACCCGATATTCGAGGCCGCGCGGGCCGGTGACGTGCGCGAGAGCCTGGCGGACGTTTCCCGCGCGAAGGAACTTTTCGGTTACGAGCCCCGGGTGGACTTTGCCGAGGGGTTGAAACGCACCGTGGAGAGCTTCAGGTAAGAGGAGAAGGTACTGATGGCCAAGCTGAAGGTGCTGCAGTTCGGACTGGGCCCCATCGGGGTGCGCTCGGCGCGATTGGCCGCCGGCAAGGAGGCCATGGAGCTGGTCGGCGCGGTGGACATCGACCCGGAAAAGGTCGGCAAGGACGTGGGCGAGCTCGACGGCGGCGAAGCCATCGGGGTGAAAGTCTCCGGCGACGCCGCGAAGGTGCTGGCCGAGACCAAACCGGACGTGGCCCTGCATACTACCAGCTCGAAGTTCGACGCGGTGATCCCGCAGCTCGAACTGCTGGCCGGCGCGGGCTGCTCGGTGGTCAGCTCTACGGAAGAGATGCTCTTTCCCGCGCTCAAGCACGTCGAGCTGGCTGAGAAGATGAACGCGCTGGCCCGCGATAAGAAAGTGGTGCTGCTGGGCACCGGGGTCAACCCCGGCTTCGTGATGGACACTTTCGCGTTGATAATGAGCGCGGTCTGCTACGACGTGAAGAAGGTCCACGTCGACCGCCGGGTGGACGCGGGCACGCGGCGCCTTCCCTTGCAGAAAAAAGTCGGCGCGGGCATCAGCGTCGAGGAGTTCAACGCGCGCAAGGCCAGGAAGGCCATCGGCCACGTGGGCCTGCCCGAGAGCATGGCCCTGCTGGCCTTTGGGCTCGGCTGGCCCGTGGACAGCCTGGAGGAGAATCTTGAGCCCAAGGTCGCCCCGCGGGACATCAAGACCGAGTTCCTGGAGGTAAGAGAGGGCCAGGTAGCCGGCATCCACAACACCGGACGGGTTATCTCCGGCGGCCGGGAGCGCATCACCCTCGACCTCCAGATGTACGTGGGCTGCCCGGAAGCCTACGACCTCGTGAAACTGGACTCCACCCCGCCCATCGAGGCCCGGGTGACTACCGGTGTCGCCGGGGACCTGGCCACCGCGGCCATGCTGGTCAACCTCGCCGCGCGCGCGGTCGAGGTCGCGCGCGTCAATCCGGGGCTCAGGCTGATGACCGAGATGACATTGCCGCGGCTGGTGGGCTGAAGGGGGCAACACGCATGGACCGCGACGAAGCTCTGGCGCTGCTCGAGGAAAAGGTAGGCAACAAGAACCTGCGCAAGCACTGCCTGGCCTGCGAGGCGATCATGCGCCGGCTCTCCGGGCGTTTCGATGGTGACGTCGAAGCCTGGGGGCTCTGCGGTCTGCTGCACGACATTGACTACGATGAAGTGGGGCAGGATCCCGAGCGCCACGCGCTGGTCGGCGCGGAGATGCTCGCCGAGAAAGGCCTGAGCGAGGAGATAATCACCGCGGTCAAAGGCCACAACGACAAGGCCCCGCGCGATTCGCACATGGCCAAGGCGCTCTACGCCATCGACCCGGCCAGCGGCTTCATCGTGGCCTGCGCGCTCATACACAAAGAGAAGAAGCTCGCGTCGCTGGACGTTGCCTTCATCAAGAAACGCTTCAAGGAGAAGCGTTTCGCGGCCAACGCCAGCCGCGAAGGGATGGCCGCCTGCTCGGAGCTGGGCCTGGAACTCGACGATTTCCTCGGGGAGTGCCTGGCGGCCATGCAGGAGGCGTCGGGGCCGCTGGGGCTGTGAAAAGGGCAATTCAACCACCAAGACACGAAGTCACCAAGGAACACAGGGGCATGAACGCGGCGGCGGCACTGGGTACGACGAACGCACTCTGCCGCGCACTCAGTTCCTCTTGGTGTCTTGGTGTCTTGGTGGTTCAATAGGGACGCCTGGATTTGCCCGACGACCTGGACTTCGAGCGCTGCAGCTACTGCGGGAAGCAGATTCCCGTCGATATAGTGCGCTGCCCGGCGTGCGGCGAGTACACCGACGGGAAGGGGTCGCTGGCCGGCGGGCGGAAGTGGACCTGGCGGAGCGCCAGCTTCTTGATCATAGCGCTGGTCGCGATTGCCGCGTTTCTAGCCATGGTAATCGGCGGGTGCTAGATTTCGGCGCTGATGGAATATGCCTGCGAACGCGGGGTGTAACGGGTAGGCACCTGGAGAGCTATCGGGGGATGGATTGATGGCCCGAATGAGCGCGCGCGTGCTGAGATGCCTCGCGGCGGGCATCCTCGCGGCGGCTGCGGTGATTCTCGTCGCGATGTGGATGCTCGCCGGGCGCGAGGAAGACACCCCGGAATTCTGTTTCCCGGCAATCGAAAGAGCGTCCCTCAGGTGCCGGGGCCGCGTGGAGAAAGGCAGGCCTCCCGGCTCGCACCCCAAGAAGCTGGAACTGGACGGCCACTTGACCTCCGTTCCTTGGACAGGTCATCCACCGAGAATCTACAAAGTGAAGGGTGATTATTACTTGGTACAGGACTTCAGCTACTCGCAACAGCTCTACTTGTGGAGCGCCAAAGGGGGCAAGCTGACCAAACTGGGCAACGGCGATCTGATTGCGGTGCCCGGCTTGGGCAATGTCATCAAGGCGAGGTACGCTCACACGAATATCATATGCGAGCTTGACCTCGAAAACGCGCGGTTCCGTGTCCTCTGGCAGGAGGATTCCGGAATCGGGCTACTCGGGCAGTCGAACGGCCGCTTGGTCTTGTGGACAAAGCGAGGACTGGTCATTCTGGCACCGGGGCAGGCCCCCGTGGTCCGAGACGTGAAGTGGGACACTTCCTTTGTCCCGGCTGGATCGCCGGCCCCTTCTACGGATTCTGTCAGGGGCAATCGAATCCTGGTGTGCGGAAAGCCGCCATACGGCGAGACCAGCGGCAAGCCTTTCGAAGTTGAAGTGGGCATTCAGAACATAGAAACCGGGAAGTTCCGCAAGATCGGCAAGGTTCCGGGGTATTGGGCGCGGCCCCTACCGACAGGGGCGATGTACTATAAGCGTCTTTCTCCCCACGTCGCGATAGGCTGGATAACCGCGGCCAAGGCGAAAGAACTGGAGTCCCAGCCCAAGGTGGAAGCGAAAGGTTTCTATTCCAGGCACTACGTCGTGGAAGGAACGGAGAGAATCCTGACGGTCCAGGCGCCTTTTGCCTTATGGTGACAGGAACCGGCACCCCTCACCCTTACGGCAGAAACTTCTCCGGGTGGGCCAGCTTCTTGGGCAGGTACTTCTGGATGACGTAGTTCAGGCCGTGCTTGGCGAAGGCCTGCTGCTCGACGCGCACGCCCATCTCTATCATTTGATTCAGCACGTCCTGCCACTCTTTGTAGGTCTTGATAAAGGGGTCGTTCTTGAGCGCGTCCTTGGCGCGTTTGATGTCGGCGTCGGTCAGCGGGTGCGTGGCGTCTTTGAGGTCGAAGTCGATGATGTCTTGCGGAGTGACCCCCATGAACCGCGCCTGGGGCACGCAGAAGAACTTGTTGATGTGCGCGGCGTTGCCCGAGCCCACTTTCAGCGTCCGGTAGATGTTGCTGTAACCGTAGGGGTCGCCGTCGGTGAAGACGTAAACCGGCAGCCGCTTCTCGTCAGCCAGGCGACGGATGAACCGGCGACACGCGCGCGTGGGCACGCCGCTCATGGCCACGATGATGCACTTGGCCTTCTGCCAGTAACCGTGATAGACCAGGCGCTGAAAGAGCGCGCTGGTTTCGACCACCAGGATGAACTTCGCGCTGGTCTTGAAGCCCAGGTGCTCCACCTTGCTGGGAATGCTCCAGGCGCCTGAGCCCTGTTTGGTGCAGTCGATCTTGACGGTCTTGCCGGTCTGGCGGTCCTTGTCCATCACCACGAGATCTCCGGCAACGTCGCCGCCGCGCTCGTCGGGCACGAAGCCGAACTGCTCGCGGTTGACCCCGTAAAAGGCCTCGATGTCGTCCATCACCGCGTCGCTCTCGGGCTGCTCGTTGAAGCGGCACTCCTTCCAGGCCTTGGCGTTGTAATACATCTCGCGTTTGGAGCAGATCTCGTCGTCGCCGATGTTCTGCTTGGCGCTGGCCATCATGCGCACCGACTGCGCGAAGGTCTTGACCGTCGCGTAAGCCAAAGTGCGCTCGATCTTCTTGCCCATGAGTTCGAAGTGCCCGACTTTGGGATCGTAACTCACGTTCGAAAGCGAACGTATCGGGAACTTGAGCGTCGGGCGCGTCCCGCGCTTGACGTCCCCGACTATCCTGTCGGCGGCCCGGTTGATCTTCTTTACGACCTCGGCCTTGGTGGCCGGCCGGCCCTTCTCCTTGAGCTTGGACAGCGACGGCGTGGGCACCGGCTTGCCCCGCCGGCGCCGGGCAACCTTGATCTTGGGTCCGGCCTTCTTCTTGGCGCGCTTAGCCATCTGTGGTTACCCCTCACCCCGTCCGGGCGCGTTCGAGCATGCCCTTGAGCTTCTTGACCAGGCGCTTCTCCTGGGCCTCGGAGAAGCCCAGGATGTCGCGCAGGCCGATGCCGATGTGCGGGATATACATAGTAATGTAGTCCTTCTTGCGCTGGGCCTCGTCCTCCCGCCGGCGGCGGGAGAGGAATACGCTGAGCCGCCGGCCGCACTCCTGCAGGCACAGCTTGACCTCTTTGACAATGTTCGGATAGCTGGCGATGGCCTCCTTGCTCTCCGAGGTGAAGGGCACCCACACCGAGGCGAAGTGCACGGTGATCACCAGCGGGCCGGACGGCGGCGCGCCGCGCGACTGGTCCACGTGGTAGTTTCGCCAGCTGGTGGCCAGCACGCTCTCCCAGATGGCGCAGCTCCCCTGTTGATAGAGCAGCGGTACGCGGTTGGCGAAGCGAATCACCTTGGCCAGCCCGTCGCGGGGCAGCTTGCCCCCGAATGCCAGGGCGGCTTCGACCAGGAAGGGATTCCCGCGATAGACCGACGGAGAGCGGGTCACCGCGGTGTAGAAGTCGGCCTCGTACTCCTTGCGCAGCCCGGAGACCAGGGCCTCCTCGCCGATGGGAGCCAGGCAGTCGGTGCGCGGGTTCATGATCTTGGTGGCCTGAATGGCCCGGTAGAGGCGCTCGGCCTCGCCGTTGGCAATCCGGGCGGGGCGCGCCCGCGGCGAGAGCTTGGCCTTCTCGCAAATCCCCTTGGCCAGGCGCGCCGAGACCCGCGAGAAGTCCGAACTGAGGCAGCCGGAGAGGTTGCGGCTCCTGGTCTGGCGCAGGATGGAGATCAGCGCGCCGAGCTCCAGGCCATAGGGATGCGGCCGGATCTCGCGGGGAATCAGCGGCAGTTCCTTGGTGGCCCGGGGGAACTCCAGCTTGGCCCCGTCGGGCGCCGTGTAGTATATCCTGGCGTGCGGGTTGGCCACCGCGGTCTGTTGCAGGTACTCGTCCACCGACTGGCGCCCGCGCTGGAAGCGGGCCTCCAGCTCGAACTCCACGCGGGTGCCCCGCTTGATCTCGCTCTTGCGCTCCTCCGCCTTGACGACCTGCGGCTGGTTCTTGACGGTGTCGACCTGGACCTCGTAGTAGTGCGCGGGCTTCTTGGGGCCGATGCGGCTGATGATGCGCATGGGCTTGCCGGTGGTCAGCTGTCCGTACATTCCCGCGGCGCTGATGCCGATGCCCTGCTGGCCGCGGCTCATCTTCAGGCGGTGGAACTTCGAGCCGTAAAGCAGCTTGCCGAATATCTTGGGTATCTGCTCCTTGACGATGCCCGGCCCGTTGTCGGTCACCGCGACGATGAAGCGGTCCTCCGCGCCGTCGGCCTGGCGTATCTCCACGACGAGGTCCGGCAGGATGTGGGCCTCCTCGCAGGCGTCCAGGGCGTTGTCCACCGCCTCCTTCACGGCGGTGAGCAGCGCCTTGCGGGGATTGTCGAAGCCCAGCAGGTGGCGGTTCTTGGTGAAGAACTCCGATACGGAAATCTCGCGCTGCTTGGCGGCCATCGACTGGGCGGTCTCGGGACCGGCCCCGCGGCGCCGGGCGGCGCTGACCGGCTTGCCCGCCGTCCGTTTACGCTTGGCCTTGCGCCCCGCCTTGCTCTTGGCGCGGGCGCGCTCGGCCTTGGTCTTGGAGAGCTTGATTGTGGTGCGGGTCTTCTTGGCGGCTTTGGATTTGCCCTTCTTGCCCCGGCCCTTGGCGGAAGGGCCCGCCGCGAAGAGGGTAGCCTGACGGGGGTTGAGCCTCTTGGCCATGCAACGCTCCACGCCCCCCCAGGGCAGGCCGAGGAGTCGCAAAGGCACCTGATTAAACACCTTGGACTTCCCGTCCCAGGCGGCGATTATCGGACTTCCGCGCCCGGAAGCAAGTGAAAAACGGCCTCCACTACCGCTTTGAGCGTCATAAACCCTCTTGAGACCCTGGCAAAAGCAGAATAGAGGTTGACATCCGCCAGCCGCATCCTACCATATGGTGGGATATAGGGGCGGACGCGCTTTGGGTAAGCCGCCCGGGAGGCAGGGGTGTCCGAGCGACGGGCCAGACCGCTAGTCAAGCGCGAGGTCAATGAGCTGCTGCTGCTCTTTGAGATCGGGCAGATGCTCGATGCCAGCGCTCACCTCCGCGAGGCGGTGGACCCGGTGCTGCGCACCATGGCCGAGCACACCGCCATGGAGCACGCCACGCTTACCCTGCTCAACCGGGACACCGGGGAGCTGGTCAGCGACGCCGCCTACGGGCTCACCGAGAAACAGCTCGAGGGAATGGGGCGCCAGGCGGGCGAGGGGGTCATCGGCAAGGTCATCGCCGCTGGCCGGCCGGCGGTGGTCCGCCACGGCGCCGCCGATCCGCTCTTCCTCGACCGGCCCGGGCTGGCCGGGCGCCTGCGCCGCAGGGACGTTTCATTCTTCTGCGTGCCCATCAAGATGGAGAATCGCGCCATCGGCGCGCTCAGCGCCGACCACCTGTTCGAGGCCCCGGTCCCTCACCAGGAGGACGTGCGCCTGCTCTCGATCATCGGCTCGATGATAGCCCAGGCCGTGCGCCTGCGGCGCAGCGCCCGGGAGGAGCGCCAGCGCCTGATCGAGGAGATGAGCCTGCTCAAGGAGGAGCTCAAGAACCGCTTCAAGCCCGATAACATAATCGGCAACTCCAGCGCGATGCAGGCGGTCTACGACATGATTGCCCAGGTGGCCGGCAGCGGCGCCACCGTGCTGATTCGCGGGGAGAGCGGCTCCGGGAAGGAGCTGGTGGCCCACGCGGTGCACTACAAGAGCGCGCGGGCCGGGAAGCCGTTCATCAAGGTGAACTGCGCCGCCCTGCCCGAGACGATCATCGAGAGCGAGCTGTTCGGGCACGAGAAGGGCGCTTTCACCGGCGCGCTGGCCCGGCGGCAGGGACGCTTCGAGCTGGCCCACGGGGGGACGCTGTTCCTCGACGAGATCGGCGACTTCTCGGCCTCCACGCAGATCAAGCTGCTGCGCGTCCTGCAGGAGCGGGAGTTCGAGCGCGTCGGCGGTTCGGAGACCATCAAGGTCGACGTGCGCATCGTCGCGGCCACCAACCGCGACCTCGAGGCCATGGTCGCGGACGGCGGCTTCCGCCAGGACCTCTACTACCGCTTGAACGTCTTTCCCCTTCACGTGCCGCCCCTGCGCGAGCGGCGCACGGACATCCTGCTGCTGGCTGACCACTTCGCGGAGAAGTTCAGCGAGGGCAGCGACAAGCCGATCAAGCGCATCTCCACCCCGGCCATCGACATGCTCACCGCCTACCACTGGCCGGGCAACGTGCGCGAACTGGAGAACTGCATCGAGCGCGCGGCGCTGCTCTCGGCCGACGGGGTGATCCACGGGCATCAGCTCCCGCCCTCGCTGCAAACTGCGGAAGCCAGCGACACGGCGGTCAAGGGCTCCCTGCAGGCGGCGCTGGACGGCCTGGAGCGTGAAATGCTCCTCGACGCCCTGAAGTCCTCGCGTGGCAACAAGGCCAGGGCCGCGCGGATGCTGGGCATGACCGAGCGGCTGATGGGCATCCGGGTCAAGAAACTGGGCGTCGATCCCAAGAGATTTCGTACCACGCGGTAGGATAAGCGCCACAGTCATACCATATGGTATGATACGCGTCGCCAGATATTGCCGATGTCTGCGCCATATCCTGTCGTAACACGCTGTTATTCAGCATGATACCTAGATAGTGCGGGAATCCAGTCCAGAGGCACAAGGATTGCTTTGGCATAGTGACATGGCAGCCCCTCCGGGGCGGGCCAGGAGCGCAGGTGCGAGAAGGAGAGGACAGCATGGAGCCCAAGGACGTACTTAAGCTCATCAAGGACAAGAAGATCGTCGCCGTGGACGTGCGTTTCATGGACTTTCCCGGCCTGTGGCAGCACTTCACGGTGCCGGCCAGGACGGTGGGTGAGGACTTCTTTGAGAAGGGCCTGGGGATAGACGGCTCGTCCATTCGCGGATGGAAGGCCATCAACGAGAGCGACATGCTGGTGGTCCCGGACCCTGGCATGTGCTTCATCGATCCCTTCGCGAAGTTTCCCACGCTGGTGATCGTCGGCAACATCCAGGACCCCATCACCCGTCAGGACTACGGCAAGGACCCCCGCAACATCGCCCGCAAGGCCGAGAAGTACCTGGCCTCCACGGGGCTGGGCGACACCGCCTTCTTCGGGATGGAGGCCGAGTTCTTTATCTTCGACGACGTGCGCTACGACCAGACCGGGCACTCCGCCTTCTACTCGGTGGACTCCGTCGAGGGCCAGTGGAACACCGGCCGCGAGGAGAACCCCAACCTGGGCTACAAGCCGCGCTACAAGGAAGGCTACTTCCCGGTTCCGCCGGCCGACTGCCAGCACGACCTCCGCGAGGAGATGGTGCAGGAAATGACCAGGGTCGGCCTGGACGTGGAGTGCCACCACCACGAGGTGGCCTCCGGCGGCCAGGCGGAGATCGACACCAAGTACGCCCCGCTGGTCAGGGCCGCCGACGAGATGCTGATCTTCAAGTACGTCGTGAAGAACGTGGCCCGGCGCAACAACAAGACGGCCACGTTCATGCCCAAGCCGCTCTTCAACGACAACGGCTCGGGGATGCACACCCACCTCTCCCTCTGGAAGGAGGGGCAGCCGACCTTCGCGGGGGACATGTACGCGGGCCTCAGCCAGGCCGCGCTCTACGCCATCGGTGGGATCATCCGCCACGCCGGGGCGCTCTGCGCCATCTGCAACCCGACGACTAACAGCTACAAGCGGCTGGTGCCCGGCTACGAGGCGCCGGTGAACCTGGCCTATTCCTCGCGGAACAGGTCGGCGGCCATCCGCATCCCCATGTACTCGTCGAGCCCCAAGGCCAAGCGCCTGGAGTTCCGCTGCCCGGACCCCAGCGCCAATCCCTACCTGGCGCTCAGCGCGGTGCTGATGGCCGCGCTCGACGGAATCCAGGGCAAGATGGACCCGGGCGCGCCGCTCGACAAGGACATCTACGACCTGCCCCCGGAAGAGCTCGCCAAGGTGCCCGGCACCCCGGGGAGCCTGGAGGCGGCGCTCGACTGCCTGGAGGAGGACCACGAGTTCCTGCTCAAGGGCGACGTCTTCACCGACGACGTGATCGACACCTGGATCTCTTACAAGCGGGACCACGAGGTGGACGCTCTCAAGCTCAGGCCGCACCCATACGAGTTCGCGCTGTACTACGACATATAGGATATAGGCGTCGGAGGGGACGCAGGGGAGGGGCTGCCGGGAGGTTCCCGCCCCCCTGCCGAGAAAGGGGTCGGAGAGCGATCTCCAGCCCCTCCGCTTTGCGGACGCGGAAGGTTCAGCGGCGGGCGGCGGCCTGCACCGCCTCGGCCAGTTCGGACATGCTGAAGGGCTTGCGCAGGACCAGCGGGTCATCCCCGGGGTATGGACCGCCGGCCCGCGGGAGGGGCAGGGCGCTGCAGAAGACCACCCGGCGGGCGAGCTTCTCCCAGCGCGCGAGCATCTCCCGGTAGAGGTCCAGGCCGCTGGCCGCGCCCAGTTTCAAGTCGATGGTCACCGCGTCGAAAGGGACGCTTTCCAGGTTGCGCAGCGCGGCCCCGGAGTCCGCGGCCAACTCGGGCCGGTGGCCCAGCATGACCAGTCCCTCACCCAGCAGGGCGGCTACCTCGGGATCGTCCTCGACCACCAGGACGCGCAGGCCGCTGAGTTCTTCCTTCGCCGCCAGCGGCGTCGCGCTCCGTGCGGACGGTATCGGCGGCCCCTCGGCCAGGGGCAGCAGTATCTTGAAGGCGCAGCCCTCCGGCCCGCTGCGGGCCAGTTTCAGCTTTCCGCCGGAGAAGCCGGCCAGGTGCCTGGCCAGCCACAGCCCCATTCCAAGCCCCCGCTGCGGCGCGGTCGCGGCCGGGCCGCGTTCGAAGACCTCACTGCGGACGTCCGCGGGCAGGCCGGGCCCGTCGTCAATCACCTCGACACAGGCCGACTCTCCCGCGGCCCGGGCGCGCACGGTGACGCGGCACTCCCCGCCGCCGGCCTGCAGGGCGTTCCTGATGAGGTTGTAGAAGACACATTCCAGAAGGGCGGGCGCGCCCCGGGCCCAGAGGTCATCGGGCCACTCGCGGGCGATCTCCTGCCCGGAAAGCCTGAGCCCGTCGGCCAGCGAAACGGCTTCCTCCAGCACCGGGCCCAGGCGCAACGGGCCGATCCGGCCGCCGGCGTCATCCTCCCGGCCGAGCAGCGCCCGGGAAACCGTCCGGCAGTAGCGCGCCTGCCTGGCCAGCTTCCCGGCCAGCAGCGAGGCGTTTCCGGGAAGGACCATCGCGGCCAGCCCCTCCGCCCGGGCGGCCACCACGGTGAGAGGGTTGATGATCTCGTGGGCGACGGCGTAGAGGTTCCCGGGAGTCAAAGAGCCCGGTCCTTTCTCCAGCTTCGAATCGCCCGACAAGTCGAGGCCTCCACTCCCAGGTGCTCGTGCGGCAGAATGCGCTAGTAATGTATATACCTGTAATAGGGATTGTCAAGTGCCTTTCGGCGGCGCGGGGCCGCGCGGCGGGCCCAGCAGGTGGAGGCCGCTCAGGAGCACCTCCCGCAGGGGGATGTCAAGGCCAGCGAAGCGCCTTGCGCCAGGAATGCAGACGTGGATAATCTCCCACTGCCGCGTGCCGACGTTAGCTATGGAGGCGCGAACCCAGGTTGGGCTCAGGAGGAAGTGGCGTTGGCCGGGCTTCTCGCATTGCTGCTCAATCTGGCGGCCCTTATCTTCCTGGGCCGGTTCGTGGTGAGGGCTCTCCAACATAAGAGATGGCGCGGGCTTTCCCTGGGGGCTGCTGCCTTTGTCGTTCTCGTCTATGCCTCGGTGTTCTTCTGGAGCGGATTCATTTCACCGCGTGAGTCGGCTTGGCGCTCGGCGTGTAAGAGTAACCTGCGCTACTGCGCGCGGGTTGTCGAGGACTACCACGAGGAGAGCGGGAAATGGCCGGGATCACTTGGGGATCTGACCCCGGAGTCGCTTCCCTACAAGTGCCGGTCATGCCCTTTCGCGCCGAATGGTGAATACTACCTCTACTTCGCGCACAATGCGGATTCGGTGGAGCCGAACGCCGCTCTGCTTTGCGACAGGCTGGAGAACCACAACGCAGAGAAGCCGCGATTGATTGCCCACTCCTGGTGGGTCCGTGAGCCCGTAGCACGAACGCTGTGGTCTCTGGGGCGCCTGTGCAAACTAGAGGGAGGATGCCAGAGCTACCATTATGTGTCCGGCAGGAACGGAGGACATGTGGTCTTTGGCGATGGTCACGTCGAGTGGGTGGACTACGAAACCCTGAAAGAGATTATCAGCAAAGGTCTAGCGAAAACAAATCCCTGAGAGACTCCACGGATTCTCACTCACGCCACCTTCTCCCCC
>CBDUSI010000044.1:0-34000 GCA_965370045.1 uncultured bacterium
ATATCGACCAACACACCCCCAGTCCTTTAGAGAATTAGCAGACACAGCCTAGTCTATCCGCCCGACCGGACCGACTGGCGGCGAAGGAGCCTCCATGCTTCAGGAAGAGTTCGACGCGCTGAGCAGGGACTTCGACGCGGACGCGGCGTCGACCGGAGGGGCGACGGGCGGGGGCCTGAGCGCCCGCGAGCGCTTCGCGCGCTGCATGCACTTCCAATCCGTGGACCGCGTGCCGCACATGGAGTTCGGCTACTGGGACGAGACCATGGTCCGCTGGCACGCGCAGGGCCTGCCCGCCGAGCACGACTCGCACGAGGCCATAGAAGGTTACTTCGGCTGCCAGCGCAGCATCCAGGTCCCGGTGAGCATGGGCGCGATGAACCTCCGCGAGGAGGAAACCGTCGAGGAGCGCGAGAACTCGATAGTCAAGCGCGACGGGCTGGGGACCCTCTTCGAGAAGATCAAGCGGGGGGCCAGCTCCATCCCCCACTACCTGGAGTTCCCCATCACCGACCGCGAGTCATGGCGGGCCTTCCGCGACGAGTTCCTGCCGCTGGACCTCAATGCCCGCGTGCCGGAGGACATCGCCGCCATCGGCGCCAAGCTCCTGCGCAGCGGGCGGCCGGTGGCCGTGTCCATGGGCTCCTACCTGGGCTACGTGCGCAACTGGATCGGCTTCGAGCAGATCGCCCTGATGTTCTACGACGACCCCGAGCTCATCGAGGAGATCGTCGCGCATCTGGCAAGCATCTACCTGGGCGTCCTGGAACGCGTTCTGCCTCACGTCACCGTGGACCTGGCCACCGGCTGGGAGGATATCTGCTTCAACAGCGGCCCGATCTGCTCGCCGGACATGTTCAAATCCATGGTGATCCCGCACCTCAAGCCGGTCTTGCGCCTGCTGCGCCAGCACGGCGTGGACGTCATCTGGACGGATTGCGACGGGGATATCCGCCGGCTCGTGCCCCTCTGGCTGGAGGCCGGCCTCAACTGCATGTTCCCGGTGGAGGTCAACGGCGGGTCCGACCCCGTGGAGCTGCGGGAGGAGTACGGCCACGAAGTGCTGCTGGTCGGGGGCTTCGACAAGATGGCCCTGCTCAAGGGCCGGGACGCGATCCTCGCCGAGTTGAAGCGCCTGGAGCCAGTCGTGGCCGACGGCGGATTCATCCCCCACGTCGACCACCGCGTGCAGGCCGACGTGGACTACAACGACTACCGCTACTACATCCGCGAGAAGATGGTCATGCTCGGCTACAAGCCGGAGGAGATAAAGGCCATCAAGCCGCTGCGCGACCTGTAACCCTATCGCCCCAACTCCATTTTCCCCGCGACGCGTCGCGCCTTCGGGCGTCCAAGTTGTGTTGGACGCGTGGAGGAGGACGCCGACTATGGGCTCGCGAAGAAACGTTCTTCCGGTCCTGGCCGCTCTGCTGTTGGGAATGGCTCAAGGGGGCCCGGCCCGGTCGGGAGAGGCCCCCAAACCGGACGGCTGGGAAAAGGCCCGAATGGGCTTCCGGGCGGCGGGCGAGCTGATATCCAAAGGCAGGTACGCGGACGCCAAGGGCTATCTGGACTACTGCCGGGATCAGCTGCCCGCCCCCTACGGGAAGACGGCCGCCGCCTTCAAGAAGCGCCTGACCAAGCTGGTCGGAACCGGGAGCGTCCCGGCGGGCTATCTCCTGAAGGGCCGGCTGGCCGGCCTGTGCCTGGACATGGGCGATTACGCGGGCGCGCTGGGGCTCGCCCTCCAGACCCGCAAGCTGAGCCTGCGCGACCCCCAGGGCTATACACGATACGTCGCGTGGTGTTACCTGGAAACCGGTGACGCCCGCAAGGCGCGCGCAGAGTACAGGCGCGGCGCCGTGCCTCGGGAGCCGGCCGACAAGCACCTCAAGCTCGCCGCCGAGTACGCCGCCAAGCCCCGGGACAGCCGGGCCGTCGTGAAGTTCGTGGAGGAGCACTATCTCAAGGCCCGCGGCGATCATCTTGGAGCGCTGGATGCCCTGAGTCGCGTGCTGCCCTACACCTGGGGGCGGGAGGCGCGGCTGGGACTCTATCGACGCCTCTTCAGCAGCCTGGCAGCGCTCGGCGACGAGGGCGGCCTGTTCGCGTGGGAGGAGAGGCTCCTGGCCGATTTCGGAAAAGAGCCGGCGGCGCGCGCGGGAGTGCATCTCGCCCGCGCCCGGCGGGCGCATCGCAAGCGCCAGTCCGACCGGGCTATTGCCGAGTCCAAGAAGGCGCTCGCCGAGAAGGCCGAAGGCGGCAAGCCCACAGCGGCCTTGCTGAACCACTGGCACGGTGCCGCCCGGCTGATTTCCGAGTGCTGCGAGGCCAAACGGGACTACCGGCTGGCCTACGAGTACGCGCTGGCCGCGCGGTACAAGTACAGGCCCGCCGCCAGGACCGGGGCCCTGGCCCGGATGGCGGCCGGAGCGCTCGAGAAGCGCATCGGGAAGCTCAAGGAACTGCTCCGGGAGACGAAAAAGCCGCCCGGCCGCCGCCTGTGACGGTGCCCCGCTCTATCGGGCGAAGCCGATCATCACCAGCCCGGCGACGATCACCACCGCGGCCAGGATCCGCGCCCTGCCGCCAGGCTCCCTGAAGAGCAGCACGCCGCCCAGGACTCCCAGCACGATGGACAGCTGCCGCAGGCCAGCCACGTAGGCCACCTTGTCGGCGTTGGCGTAGGCCCACAACACTAACAGGTAAGTCACGAATATGAGCGCGCCGACCGTGGCCGCGCTCAGCTTCTCGGTTCCGAGCGCGCGGCGCAGTCCCGCCGGGCGGTCGAAGAGCAACGATACTGGTAAAAGCCCGACGGTGATGGCCGCGTACTGCATGTACTCGTAATAGAAGGCTCCGCGCAGCCCCGCTGCGAAGCGCAGATCCTCCAGGCGGTTGATGGTGTCCATGACCACGTCGTCGGTCAGCGTGTACCCGCTGGAGCACAGCGCCGCACCCAGCGCCCAGAGGCTGGCGCGGTTGAGGTAGGCGTGCCAGCTCAAGCCCTCCGGCCCAAACTCCAGCCGCTTGAGCGGCAGCACGAAGCAGCCGGCCACCACCAGCACGATCCCGACCACCGCCAGCGAACTGGGCTTCTGCCCCAGCAGCAGCCCGGCCAGGAGCAGCACGAATATCGGCGTCGAGCGGATCAGCGGATAGGCCACCGAGAAGTCCCCGTGGCGGTAGGCCGCCGCCAAGCACGCGAAGTACCCGCACATGAACGCCCCGCTCATCGCCAGGTAGAGCCAGAAGCGGGGCGGCACCGCGCCGAGGAACCTGGCCCCGCCCAGCAGGAAGAAGGCCGGGGTCGCGGCGACCAGCACGGCGGTGCTGGCCATCCAGAAGAAGGCCGGCGTCTTGCTGGACTTCTTGGCCATGAGGTTCCAGGCCGCGTGCGTGGCGCACGAGGCCAGCACCAGAATCAGCGCCAGGTTGTTCACGGGTTCAGGTGCTGCCAGCCCGCCGGTCTCAGGCGGTGTTTCTTTCCGGCGCATACCAGCCATAACCCTGACCCGCGCTTCCTGATGACGCCGATTTCGCTGAGCTTGGTCCTGAACGGCCAGCGCTTCTTCAGCGCCTGGGCGCGTTTCGGCCGCACAGTGAAAAGCAGTTCGTAGTCCTCACCATCACAGAGCGCGTGCTCCAGAGCGTCGCCCTTCAGCTTCCAGGCCGCGGGCGAGACGGGTATCTTTTCCGCGAGAAGCTCCGCGCCGAGGCCGCCGCTCTCTTTCAGGATGTGCGCCAGGTCGCGGGTCAGGCCGTCGGAGACGTCAATCATTCCGCCGACGCCCTTGAAGCCGGCCAGGAACCCGCCTTCCGCGAGGCGCGGAGTGAACCTGAGATGCTTGCCGAGAATCGAGCCGCCCAGCTTGCCGGTTACGAAGACGCAGTCCCCCGACCGCGCGGAGCTGCGCAGCAGCGCCCGGCCCTTCCTGGCGCGGCCGACGATGGCCGTCGCTATTGTCGTGACCCCCGGCGTGCCGGATACGTCTCCGCCGACCACGGGACACCCGTAGCGCCCCGCGGCCCGGGCCAGCCCCTTCTGGAAGGCGCGCGCCCACGCGCCGGAATGCTTGCGGGAGAGCGCCGCGAAAACCACCGCGGCCAGGGGTTCGCCGCCGGTCGCGGCGATGTCCGAGAGCGGCCGGCAAATTGCCTTCCAGCCGACATCAGTGGGCCGGGCCTTCTTCCCGAAGTGCACCCCTTCGACCAGGCCATCGGTCTTGAGGAGCAGATCCCAGCCTTTTCCCAGGCCGGCCAGCACCGCGCAGTCGTCACCGGGCCCCACGCGGACCGCGCCCCGCTTCGCGCCGGGCAAGCCGCGCTTTCTTATCCACTCTATCAGTTCGAGTTCGCGCACGGGATCAATTATAGTGTGGCGCGGGGGCGGGGCCACCAAAAAGACACGGGTCCGCCAATCGGCGGACCCGTGTTCAGATGCGTTCTCGTTTGCGGCTTACAGCCCGGACAGGAAGTCGTCGACCAGGGCGTTCAGCGCATGGCCCAGCCTGTCGTCGGTGACGTAGGTGCCGCGCACGATCTGCTGGCGGATTTCCTCGACCTTGGTTTCCCGGATGTCGGGCATGGCCCTGACCCGGGCCAGCAGTTTGCCCGCGTGGCTCAACTCGACCTTGTCAGAGCCGCGAGTCTCGGGAGCGGGCGCCGGCGCGCTCCGGTCGCGCGTTTCCTTGGGACCGTCGAACCCCGGGGGACGAACCCCGCCTATTCCTTCTACCATGACTCACCTCACCTTCGCAGTCTTGAAGAGTCCCTTGGACCTCCTCAATATCACTATCGGAGGGCAACAGGGGGGACTTTAGGGCAAAAACGCGCAATTGTGCGCCGTAACACCCGTGATTACGCATCTTACGCTATCCAATCGCCCGAGCCACCCTCTGGGGGGCTCGTGGGAGGTTTTTCGGGGTTTTTCGGAGATTCTCTTTCAGACCCGCTGGGCCGGCGCCGGCCGCTGATCTCGACCTTGTATTGCAGGCGCTTGACCATCTCGGTGTGCATCTGGCTTACCCGGCTCTCGGAGACCCCCAGGATGGCGCCGATCTCCCGGAGGGTCAGTTCCTCGTGGTAGTAGAGGACCACCAGCAGCCGGTCCTTCTCGTTCATCTCCTCCTTGACCAGGGCCAGGAGCTCCTCGCGCTCCAGGTTCTCCAGGGGATCGGCCGCGGATTCGTCGGCCACCAGGCTGGCCGCGGTGTGGCCCTCCTCGTCGGCCTCACTGTCCAGGCTGGAGAGCGAGGCCGTGGTCAGCGCCCGCTCGGTGTCGCAGAGCGCCTCCACGGTCATCCCCGCGAGCTCGGCGACCTCCTCGGGGGTGAGGGCCTTGCCGTCATCGCGCAGCTGCTGCTCGGCCTTCCTGATGCGCGCGGCGCGCTCGCGGACCCCGCGGGTGAGCATGTCCATGCTGCGCAGCTCGTCGAGCATGGCCCCGCGGACGCGGCTCAGGGCGTAGGTCTCGAAGCGCACTTCGCGTTTCGTGTCGAACTTCTCAACGGCGGAGAGGATGCCCACGCAGCCGGCGCTGTAGAGGTCCTCCTCGCGTATGAAGCTGGGCAGGTGCAGGGCCAGCCGGCCGGCGGCCACCTTGACCAGCGGCAAATAGTGCTCCACCAGGCGGTCGAAGTCCGCGCGGTTGCGGTTCGCCACGTAGCGCGCCCAGACCTGTTCCTCGTCAAGCGGGTTCTCAGAACTCAACGGCCCCGTCCCCTTCCATGCCGAAGTAATGCAGCCAGGCCTCAACCTCCTCGTCGGAGGGAGCGGCCAGTTCCTTGCCGGGCTCGGGCCTCTCGCGGCGCTGGCCCTTGCCGTGACGCGGCCGCCGATGGCCGACCAAGTGCTTGGCGCACTCCTCGCTGGTCTCTATGCGCGCGCCAAGGCTCCGCGCGTAGGCGGCCAGCTGCCGGTCGCTGGTCACCAGGCGGACCTCCCCGCCCTTGCCCAGCAGCGAACGCTCCTCCATGTATTCCTTGATGACCGTGTCCGCGTCGCTGCCCGGCGGTGAGAAGGTCACCCCCAGCGAGCTGCGGCTCTCGCGGCGGATGCACAGGCTCAGCCCCTCGGGACCCGGGAGGATGCCGGGCAGCATCCGCTTGGAGTCGAAGACCACCGTGGCGGCATTGAGGTCCTTGCGCCGCGCGCGGGACAGCATGTAGAGCATCATCTCCCGCGCGCGGGACAGATCCCCTTCGCGCATCCGCTCCGCCAGGCGGCCGACCTTCATGAGCAGGTTGTAGCCGTCGATGAGCGTCTCCACGGGGTTACTTCCCTTTCAGAGCGGTGCGCGCCGCCCGCTCCATCGGGGCGCGGTGCAGGTAGCAGATGGCCGCGGCCAGCGCATCGGTGGCGTCGGTCGACTTCGGCGCGCGGCTCAGGCCCAGCAGGGCCTTGACCATTTGGGCGACCTGCTCCTTGCGCGCCGCGCCGCTGCCGGTCACCGCGCGCTTGATTTCCGAGGGACTGTACTCCTCTATGCGCACGCCGGCGCTGGCGCAGGCCAGCAGCGCCACCCCCCGGGCCTCGCCGATGGCGATGGCCGTGGCCAGGTTCCGGCCGGCGAAGGGCTGCTCGACGACGGCCACCTCCGGGCCGACCCGCTCGATGACCGCGGCCAGCCCGTCGTGGATGAGGCACAGCCGCTCGGCCAGCGGCAGCGAGCGGCGCGCGCGCACCGCGCCGCAGTCCAGGAGCTCGGGCCCGCCGCGGCGGGTTCTGACCGCCCCGTATCCGGCGGCCAGGGTGCCCGGGTCTATGCCCAGTACGATCAAGTCGTCTCCTCGCGGCCCCTACTCGTCCTTGGCCAGTTCGGCGGCGATCTCGGCGGTCATTTCGAAGTTGGTGTAGACGTTGTTGACGTCTTCCTCGTCCTCCAGCTCGCCCATCAGCGTGACTACTTTGCGGGCGGCGTTGACGTCCAACGCCACGTTGCTGTCGGCAATGTAGGTCAGCTCCGCGGACTCGTTGGCGATGCCGGCCTCTTCCAGCGCCTTGCAGACCGCGCCGAAGTCCTCCTGCGCGGTGGTAATCGAGTAGAACTCGTCGCCGGCCTCGAAGTCCTCGGCCCCGCCATCCAGGGCCAGCTCCATGAGCTTGTCCTCCTCGACGGCGTCGCGCTTGACGGTGATGAGCCCCTTGAACTTGAACATCCAGGCCACCGCGCCGCTGTTGCCCATCTTGCCGCCGCGCTTCTCGACGATGTTGCGCACCTCCGGGCCGGTGCGGTTGCGGTTGTCGGTGGCCACCTTGATGAGCAGCGCCACCCCCCCGGGGCCGTAGCCCTCGTAGGTGATCTCCTCGATCTTGACGCCGTCGGCGCCCTGGCCGGTGGCCCGGGCGATGGCCCGCTTGATGTTGTCCTTGCCCAGGCCGGCCACGCGGGCCGTGTCCAGGATCATGCGCAGGGCCGGGTTCATGTCGGGGTCGCCACCGCCTTGCCGGGCGGCGACGTAAATCTGCTTGGCTATCTTGCTGAAGACCTTGCCCCTCTTGGCGTCGGTGGCGGCCTTCTTGTGCTTGATGGTCGCCCAGTGGGAATGACCGGACATTTCTACTCCTCCAGATCTGCTGCGGGACGGGTCGGACGGCGAAGCGGATCGTCTCAGGCAGTTGGTCCCGGAGGGTGGTCGGCCATATAGTAGGCGCGGAGCAGCTGGCGGAGATATCTGGAGTAAACGTAAGGCATGATCAACCCCTCACTGCCGGTCATTCTAGCCCGGCGCGGGGGGATAATCAAGGGGAAAGGACGGCCTCGCGCGCCGCCCCGGAACCCTCAGCGCACCGGGCACTCCCCGGTCTTGGCGTAGGTGGGTTTGACCCGCACCACGCGCACATTGAGCCAGTCCGAAATGTATATGGCTTCCGGGCTTGTCGCCACGCAGCCCGGCCAGGCCAGCGGGATCTCCGGCCCGGGGACGGCGCTCCTCGGGCCGGCGCTGTCGACGTTGCCGTAGTCGCCGAAGTGAGTGAGCTCGTTCCCCTGGGTGTCGAACACCGTGACCCGGCAGCGCCCGGCGTCGGGCACGTAGATGCGGTCGAAGCCGTCGATGTCGAAGCGCGCGGCCAGGCACACGCAGGGCTGGTTGACCGCCGGCAGCGGAGAGATGGCCAGGCGCATCCACTTCGCGCCGGTCACCTTCACCGCTCCCTTGTCCTTGTGCCAGCCGGGCCACCCGGTGAGGTGCTTCCCGCCCGCTCCCCGCTCGATCTTCCCGCCCTTCGGGCCGAACTTGACGATGCTTCCGTACATCCAGGGGTACCAGGCGGCGTGGTCGTAGCGCGGTCCCCAGACGTTGCCGCGGGGCTTGGGCTTGGCGCCCAGCTCCGCGGGGGAAGGCTCGCCGGGGCTCTTGACGTTCTCGGCGATGTAGATGTTCCCCGCGCGGTCGACGCGGATGCTGGACGCCGTGCGCATTGAGCCGATCACCTCGGTGCGTTTGACCTTGCCGCCGGCGCCAGCCACCGTCACCGTGGTGCGCATGCCCCCCTTCTTCCAGGGGTTGCCGGCGTAGTGCAACACGTAGACGTCCCCCGAGGATGCCACGCAGAACCCGCGGGGCAGTGCTTTCATGAACCCGGCCATGCCCTCGATGGCCTGCTTGCCGGTCCCGCTGAAGGGCGCGGGCTTGCCCTCGGCGGTGAAGCGCACCACCTTGTTCTGGTCTACGCCCTTCACGGCCCCGTGCTCGCGAAGGTACATGCGCCCCTGGCGGTCGAAGGCCCGCTCCTGGCCGGGCCATTTGAGCTTGGGTGCCTTCAGTCGCTTGCCCGTGCGCCCGTCGAAGACGTACCACATGTTCGCGCCCCTGTCGCCGCGCACATGGACCTGTTCGCCGACGGGGTTGACCGCCAGATACAGGCAGGTCACCAACCCCTCGGAGTTGGCCTCCGGGCCCAGGACGCACTTCGGCTCAGTGAGGGAATCGCCCTTGTCCAGGCAGCGATACAAGCCCCGGCCGGTGCCGTGGTAGGTGCCTCCGGCTGCGCAGGCGATCCACAGAACAGGAGGTGTTGCTTCGTCGTCCACGGCGAGGGTGAGCACGTTGCCAAGCTTGTTGAAGATATCGATACGGGCGACCACCTTGGGCTCTTTCCAGCTCTTGATCTTGAGTACCTTCTTCTTGACCCAGGCGCGCGGGTGCATGGAACTCTTCTTGAACTTGCCGTGGTCGATGGACACCACGTACAGGGCGCCGGTCTTGCGGTTGAGGGCGATCTGGTCGGGGTTATCGACCTTGATCTGGCCCAGGAACTTGCCGGAATCGGCCAGCTTCACGATGCGATTGTTCCCGTGGTCGGCGACGTAGACGTTGCCCTCGGGGTCTGTCGCAACGCCGCGCGGGTCGTCCAGGTGCTTCTGGTCCGAGCCGGCCTTCGCCTTTTCGCCGAAGAAGACCTTGGCCTCCGACTCCGGCCCGGCGCTCAGCTTGGCCCTGAGGACAACGTGGGCTGAGACGTGTTCCTTGGACCAGCTGTTGCTGTTGTATAGGCCGGAGACGTAGACCGTATCGCCATCGGGGGCCGCGGCCACATGCGGGTAGCCCTCAACCGGGCGGCCGCCCCACTGGCGCTTGTCGAGCACGGGGCCGGCGAAGGACTTCGGGCAGCTTCCGTCGAGATTCAGAGAAAGCAGCCGCCGCGGACCCATTGAGCCGCGGGTCGAGTAGTTGAAGTGGCCGGTGGCCATCACCAGCCGGCCCTTGGAAGTTACCGTCATGGTCTGCCGCTGAGTGCCTGACAGAAAGGGGTAGAACGTGGAGGCCAGGGCGTGGTGCACTCGCGGGACGACCTTCCCGTCGGCGAGCTTGATGGGTTTGAGAGCCGCTACCCTTTCCGGCGGCAAGTTCGCCGGATAGGGGATGATGGTGCGCAGGTACTTGCCCTCGCGGCTGAGCACCGCCACCCGCGGCGCGGCCGAGACGCCGTAGGGCGTGGCCCACAGGATGAAGACCTCTCCCTTCGGGCCCACGGCGACCGAGTATATCTTGCGGATTGCCTTGGGGTCCCAGCCGATTACCTTGTCGAACTTGTGGCCGAGGCCCAAGCCGACCTTGACCTTGAAGGGGCCGCCGGCCGGCTTCTTGCCGGCGTCGTCGGTGCCGTCCCACTCCAGCGACTGGGCCAGTCCCTTCTTGAAGGGCGCCGGCGCCTTCTCGCCGAGCATTGCGGCGGCGATGTGTCGGACGATCTTGCCCTTCGAGTCCTCGACCCACACCGCCACGTCCGTCGGCCGGTTGACTGCGAACTCGATTGTGACCTTGCCGCCGGCGCGCTTGGCATCAGGCCCGCTGGTGAACTTGACCGGCCCGGCAGCGACCGCGGGCGCGGGGGGACCCGCCTTCGGCCCGGAGCCCGCCGCTCTCTCCGTTGCGCCCCGCCCGAGCGCCCTGACCCCCACCACCGCCCCGCCGGCGGCGATGACCGCCAGGCTGACCGCCGTGATCGTTTTCCAGGCCAGGGAGGCCCCGGCCGCCTTGGCCACCGACAGCGCGGCGGTCCTGGTGATGGCCTCCACCGCCGCGGCCAGCGACTCCGGGGCGGAGATCACCGGACCGCCCCCCAGAGTGGCAGCGACGGCGCCCGCCGCCGCAGCGTAGCCCTGCTGGCCGAGGGCCCGCCGGAGCCGCTCCAGGCCGTCGGTCACGTGTTGCGAGACGGTGCGCTCAGGGATTCCCAGCACCCCGGCGGCCTCGCGCCGCGAGAGTCCCTGCTCGCAGCAGAGATGAATGGGCAGCCGGTACTTCTCGTCGAGCCCGCCGAGCGCGCCGCGCAGCAGCGCGCCCATCTCCGGATCTCGTTCGGCTTGAGCTTTGCTCTGCGACACTTGTGCCTCCCTCCGTCTGCGACGCTTCTCGGTTCGGAGGGACATCCTGGCCCGGTTGGCGACCGCGCCGAGGAACCAGGTCCGCGCCTCGCGCGGGAACTCCCCTTCCGTCACGCGGCGGACCGCTCCGGCGCAGGCCTCCTGCACGGCGTCCTCGGCCGCCTCGCGACTGCCGGTCACGCGCAGGGCCAGCCAGTAGGCGGCGTCGCGACTGGCCAGTATCTCGTCGAGCACTGACCGCTTCCGCGCCTCGGGGTCGCCTTTCGTCAAGCCGGTTCCCTCCGTCATCAACCTCTCCTTGCCGCGGGAGGCGGATTCGGCAAGAAAATCCGGCAGTTTCCAACAGCCCGGTGACTGGCCGGGACGCGCAATATCCGCCGCAAACGCCCGGAAAATCAGCCGCCCCGGGTGTTACCCCGGGGCGGCGCAAATCACTCCGGCGGGGTGGCTTGGCGCTACTTCTTGCCCTCCGCGGTCCGGTTGCGGAGCTTGGCCAGGCGCGCCTTGCGGCGGCTGGCTTCGTTTTTCTTGATCAGGCCCTTGCGGGCGGCCCTGTCCATCTCGCTGGCGGCCCGGCGGAGGACCTTCTCCGTGGCCTCGTCCTTGGGGGCCGTGCCCGCGGCGGTACGGGCCTTCTTCACGGAAGTGCGCAACTGGCTGCGCTGTGCGCGGTTCTTCTCGCGAAGGCTGACGTTCTGGCGCACGCGTTTCTTTGCGCTCTTGGTGTGGGCCATGGGCTTGGAATCCTCTCTCTGGAACCGGCCTCGCGCCCTGGCGCGGCGGCCTAACCCGTCTTCAGTGTCTCAAGGCGCTTGGTGACGTCCTTGAAGTTAATGTCGGCTTCGTAGAGCTGCGTGAAGGTCTTGATGGCCTCGTCCTTCTTGTCCATCTTCTCCAAGGTGTCGCCGAGATGATAGAGCAGGATCTTCTTCATCTCGTTCATGATCTCGATCTCGGAGAGCCCCTGGCTGAACTGCTTGGCGGCCAATTCGAACTGCTGCTTGCGGCTGAAGCAGATGCCCAGGTTGAGCAGCGAGTTCTTGCGCCGCGCCGGGTCGTTGACCGTGCGCTGGAACTGGCCGATGGCCTCCTCCAGCTTCTGCATCTCGAAGTAGATGCTCCCCAGGACGTAAGCCACCGCCAGGTCCATGGGCCGGACCTTGACGCGGTGCTCGAAGCTCTTCATCCGGAACTGGTTGCGCTGGGCGCGCAGCTTCTGGTGTTCGGCCTTGGCCGCCGCGTCCGCGGGCGCCGCCTTCAGCTTGGCCGCCAGCGACTTGAGACTCACGTCGTAGCGCGTGATGTTGAGGTCGTCCAGCTTGAACACGTAGGTGTTGTCGGTGGGCTGCAGTTCCTGGGCCTTCTTGTAGGCGGCCTCGGCCTGGGCGAAGTCCGGCTCGACCATCAGCCACAGGTCGCCGATGTTGGCGTGGAAGGTGGCCAGGTGCCGCGGGTCGTCGGTGTTGACCTGGGCCAGCTTCTCCTGGGCGAAGGCCAGCGCCTTCCCGCGCTGCTCGGTCGTGCGGATCTCGTGCTGGTCGAGCTCGTGCTGGTCGTGCGCCTTGGAATCCTTGACGATGCTCTGAGACCCCTCCTTGGCGCCGATCTCGAACACCTGGCTGGTCTGGGTGGCGGAGAGGTTCTTCATGGTCTGCGAGGCCTCGTGGTCGTTGGGCTGGACCTTGAGGATCATCTCGCAGGTCTTGATGGCCGAGTTGATGTCGCCCTTGGCCTCCTGGGCGCCCCCCAGGTTGCGCAGGTTCTCAACGTTGTCCGGGTGGCTGTTGTGGATCTCGTCGAAGACCTGCACCGCGGTGCCGTGGTAGCCCTGCTGCATGGCCGCGGAGCCCAGTTTGGTGAGCATCCAGACGTTGCCGGGATCGAACTTGAGGAACTTCTCGCACTCGATCATGCTCTTTTCCGCGTTGCTCTTGGAGGCCAAAAGAACCTTGAGAGCCGCGCCGAACCCCTTGATCCACGCGGAGCTGGGGCTGATGCCCTTTTCCTTGACGAAGCGCGTGGCCACCGCCCGGAGGTCGCGGCGGCTGTCCACGTCGTCGGGATTGAGGGCCAGGGCCTGCTGGAAGAGGTCGATAGAGTATTCGTAATTGCGCCGCTGGACCGCCTCGCGGGCCTTCTCGGTGAGCTTGCTGGTATCCATTGCCATGACAGAGATTTATATGTTCCGAAGTCCGATTGTCAAGCCGCCTTTCTAGGCGAGTTGATTCCCCTGCCCGCCTTGACCGCCGCGGTAAGGCCGGTGTAAAATGTTCTCCCGCCACGGGCTGGCTTTCCGTCGAGCCGGGAATCTTAGGAGGTACCCAGGCCATGTTCATCGTCCACGTCTTCGTCCACGTCAAGCCCGACTGCGTCGAGGCCTTCAAGACGGCCACTCTGGAGAACGCGCGCAATAGCGTGCAGGAGCCGGGTGTGGCCCGTTTCGACGTTTGCCAGGCGCAGGACGACCCGGCGCGCTTCGTACTGGTCGAGGTATACCGCAGCCCCGAGGACCCCGCCAGGCACAAGAGGACCGCGCACTACGGGAAGTGGCGGGACGCCGTCGCGGACATGATGGCCGAGCCTCGAGGCAGCGCGAAGTACGACAACGTATTCCCTGACGAGGCCGGCTGGTGAACTTCGAGTTCGCCACCGCCTCGCGCATCATCTTCGGCCCGGGCCGGCTGGCCGAGGCGGGCCCGGCCGCGGCGGCCATGGGCCGGCGGGCGCTGGTGGTCACGGGCAAGAACACCGATCGCGCCGAGCCGCTGATCGGCATCCTCGCCGACAGCGGCGTCGAGGCCGAGCTCTTCAGCGCTCCCGGCGAACCGACCGTGGAACTCGTGGGCCAGGCCACCGGGGCGGCGCGCGAGGCCGACTGCGACCTGGTAATCGCCTTTGGCGGCGGCGGCGCGGTGGACACCGCCAAGGCGGTCTCCGCGCTGCTGGTCAACGAGGGAGAGCTGCTCGACTACCTGGAGGTGATCGGCGCGGGCCGCAAGCTCGAGAACCTGGCCGCGCCCTGCATCGCGGTGCCCACCACCGCGGGCACCGGAGCGGAGGTAACCCGCAACGCGGTCATCGCCTCGCCGGAGCACCGGGTCAAGGTCAGCCTGCGCTCGGCGGGCATGTTGCCGGACCTGGCGCTGGTCGACCCCGAGCTGACCCGCTCCATGCCGCCGGGGATCACCGCCACCAGCGGCCTGGACGCGCTCACCCAGCTGATCGAGCCCTTCGTGTCGGTGATGGCCAATCCCCTGGTCGACTCGCTGTGCCGCGAGGGCCTCAGCCGCGTAGCGGACTCGCTGCTCAAGGCCTGCCGGGACGGCGGAGACATGGCCGCGCGGCTGGACATGAGCCTGGCCAGCCTGTTGAGCGGCCTGGCCCTGGGCAACGCCAGGCTCGGCGCGGTGCACGGCATCGCCGGCCCCTTCGGCGGCACCTTCCCCGGCGCGCCGCACGGGGCGGTCTGCGCGCGGCTGCTTCCCGCCGTCATGGCCGTCAACGTGCGGGCGCTTGCCGAACGCGACCTGGACGCGGAGCGCTTCGACGAGGTCGCGCGGCTGTTGACCGGGAACGAAGACGCCGCGGCCGCTGACGGGGTCAGGTGGGTCGAGGAACTCTGTGCCGAGCTGGCAGTGCCCTCTCTGGGCAGTTACGGGTTCGGCGAGTCGGACTTCGACTCCCTGGCCGAAAAGGCCGCCCGGGCCAGCAGCATGAAGGGCAACCCCGCCGAGCTTTCCGGCGAGGAGCTGCGCGAGGTCTTCCGGCGGGCTTTGTGATTCTCTTCCTGTAAGCGTCAAGAGAACGGGGCGCCTCGAAGGCGCCCCGTTGATTGTCAGCTTGGCCGCCCGCCCTATTTCTTCGCCTTCTCCATGCCCTGCTTGGCCTTCTCGATGAGCTTCTTGATGCCGCGCTGCTCGGGGGCCAGGCTCTCGGAGAGCACCAGCTTGGCCAGCGCCCGGGAGCAGTCGGCGCGCGAGGTGGCCCGCTCCAGGATGGCCTGTCCCTCGAAGCGGCAGCGCAGCGCCCGGGTGCGGTCCGCGCAAGTGGAACGCGCGGGCACCCAGCGCAACTTCATCCCGCCGGCGCGGTAGCGGCGCCCTTCTTTCGGGTCGACGCCCTTGCCCTTCCTGGCGAGTTGCTTCTTAAGCGCCTCATCTTCCTTCGGCCGGGTGTCCTGCAGCCGAGAGTTCCCTTCCGGCTCCCTGGCGGCGGGCGGAGCTTTGCTCACCGCCTTGGCCGTCGGCTTGGCCGCCGCGGGGCGCTGGTGGCCTATGGCGCCGGCCCCGGGAAGCTTCGATTCGGCTTCCTTGTCCTTGGCCTTTCCCCTCTCATCGCCAGCGCCGAGATGGCTGGCGGTCTTCTTGGCGTTGCCGGCCACTTCCGCCTTGGTCAGCGCTCTTCCGGATTTCCCGTATCCAGCTCCCCCGGTACGGCTCCTGGCTGCACCGAGCTTCTCCCGCTCGGCATCGCCGTCGCTGGGCGCGGCCATGGCAAAGAGCATCTGCTCGGCGCCCTTCACCTTCACGGCCGCCAGACGCTGGCCCTTGCCCAGGTAGCGGGCCAGCAGGCTGTCGAAGCGCATGCGCAGCTGCCGCTCCAAGGTGTCAATCATGGCGGTCACGTCCTGGGTGGTGCTCTGCGCGCTGATCGCCTCGGTCACCTGGCCGGTGGCGACGTCGGTGACGTGCAGGTCGACCCGCGTGCTGCCGCCCCTGGCCAAATAGGTGCCGGACACCATCAACCGGGCGTTGAGCCGCTTGGCCGCGGCCAGCCGGTCCCCGTTCGCGGCGCGCAGCGCGCTCTGGGTCTTGTCGCGGTTGTAGAGCACCAGCCCGGGGCACTGCTTCAGGCTGGTCAGCAGCATGTGCGGGAACCCGCGGCTGAAGAGCTGGTCCTCCGCGCCGCCGGTCAGGTTATCGAGGTCGAAGATGACCACGCCCAGCTCGGCCGTGGCCGTGGCCGGCGGAGATATCTTCACCGGCGCCGACCGTCCGCCGGCCCGGTTATAGCGCCAGATGCCCACGGCGGCCGCCAGCAGAAGGACCACCACCACCGCAGCGACGATCATCTCCGCCCGGCCCCGCCGCTGGAAGGCGCGCCGCGAGACCGGCCGGCGCCGGCCGGTGCCCGCCCCGCGCTTCCAGCTGCCCAGCGCCACCCGCACCCGGCGGATCGCGCTCAAGAGCTCTTCGGAGCTGGAGTACCGCTTCTGGCGGTCCTTGGCCAGCATCTTGCCGACCAGCGCGGTAAGCTCGCGCGGCAAGCCGGGAAGGATCCGGCTGATGGGCGCGGGCTGCTCGTGAACGATCTTGTCGAAGAGCTTGAGCGGGGTGCGGGCCTCGAAGGGCACCCGTCCGGTGAGCATCTCGTAGAGCACCACCCCCAGGGAGTAGATGTCGCTGCGGGCGTCGAGATCGTGGCCCTCGCACTGCTCCGGCGAGCTGTACTCCGGGGTGCCCAGGTACGCGCCGGTCTCGGTGATGCGGTTGCGCTCCGAGCCGGTGCCGGTGGCCAGGCCGAAATCGGTGACCTTCACCCGGCCGTCCTTGCTGACAAGAATATTGCTGCTCTTGACGTCACGGTGGATGAGCGCCGCCGAGTGGGCCGCGCCAAGCGCCTCGGCGACGTGCTTGGTGATCTCCAGCGCGCGGATCGGGTCGAGGTGCCCTTCCCTGGTGAGCAGGTCGCTGAGCGGCTCGCCGTCCACGTACTGCATGGCGATGAAGCAGGGCCCCGGACCGGTGTCGGTGACCATGCGCCCGGCCTGGTAGACCTGCACGATGTTGGGATGATCGAGCTTGGCCGCCGCGCGGGCCTCGCGCACGAAGCGCTTGAGGAACTCGTCGTCGTGCCCCAGATGCGGGGGGAGCACCTTGATGGCCACCTTGCGGTCCAGCCCGGTGTCCTCGGCCGCGTAGACCACGCCCATGCCGCCCTTGCCGAGCTCACCGGTGATCTTGTAGGGTCCGACCCGGCGGCCGATCAGGCCGACGCGTGAGGCGCGCTTGCGGGAGCCGGAGCCTCCGCTGGCGGGTGTGGGTTTGGTCGCGTCTGTGCTCATGTCAATCCCCACTTTGTTAGACGGGATGAGCGCCCTCTGGTTTCGTACATTTCCCTACTAAAATTGTAACGCAATTCCGGAAGAAAGGCAACGGGCAACAGGGCGCAAACGCACGCTTTTCCCATTGAGGAGTGAGATTCGCAGGCCTAAGTGGGCTGCACATGTGCAGAAGCGCCTCCCGGCACCACTGCACTTGCGTTGCACTTGTGATTCTCCTGATTCGGGATACTCTGAGGGCCGGAGAGGAGAAGGATGAAGCCCAGGCCTCTGGTGATTGCCCATCGCGGGAACTCGAAATTCGCGCCGGAGAACACCCTGGCCGCCTTTCGGGGGGCCGCCGACCTCGGCGCCGACGGCGTGGAGATGGATCTGCGTCTGACGCGTGACGGAAGACTCGTCCTCATGCACGACCAGACCGTGGAGCGCACCACGAACGGGACGGGCTGCGTCGCCGAGTTGTGCGCGGAGGACGTGGCGCGCCTGGACGCCGGCGCCTGGAAAGGACCGGAGTTCGCCGGCGAGCCGGTGCCCTCATTCGAGAACGCCGCGCACGCGCTGAGAGGGGAAATCACCCTCTACGCCGAGGTCAAGACCGGGTCGCCCGGCGCGGAGATCGCTCGTGTCGTGAGCGAGACGGGGATCGCCGGGCAACTGGTGCTTCTCTCCTGGGGCAAGCATCCCGAGACCACCGCGAATCTGATGGAGCACCTGCCGGGCGTTCCGGTGCTGGAACTGGGGAAGGCGCCGGAGAGGGCGGGGCAGGGTTTCTTCGAAGCCAAGGTCGCCGCCGGGTTGCGAGGTCTGGATTACAGCTTCGAGACATTGACGCCGGACTTCGTCCGCGCCGCGCAGGAGGCGGGTCTACAGATGTTCGCCTGGACGGTCAACGAGCCGGACGAGCTGCGCGCCGCTATCGATATGGGCCTGGACGGGATCACCACTGACGATCCCGCGCTGCTGCTGGAAATCCTCTCGGGACGGCCTTCCTAAGCCACTGCCCGTCAATTACTTACGGAAGCGTCGCCCTTTTTTTGCTGCTGGCGGCTTGACATTCGCGCTAGAGTATGATAGACTATGATAGTGCACGATAGGCGATAGAACCTCAGAGAGGAGCCCGACAATGGCTGAATCCACGACCGCCGAGGCCTGGCTGACGGTAAGAGAGGCCGCCGAGCACCTGGGGGTCAGCGAGCCGACCATCTTCCGCTGGATGCGCGAGGGCAAAGTCAGCTTCTTCAAGCTGGGCGGCGCCACCCGCTTCAAGCGCGAGAACCTGGACATGGTGGCCCGCAAGGTCACCGCCGCCGAGGAGGGCCAGGAGCGCGCGACGCGCTGCGCGGTCTGCGGGCACGGTTTCCTGTTGGCCGGCAAGGTGCGCTCCACGGGGCAGGTCTACTTCCAGCCGCAGAAGACCAAGTTCTTCGTGCTCTCCGACTCGATGATCAAGGTGGCCGCGCACGCCTGCCCGGCCTGCGGCCACGTCCAGATGTTCGCGGACACCAACAAGATCGCCAAGCTGATGCGTCCGGAGGACGAGGCGGCGAACGATAAGGCGCGCGACAAGGGACGGGAGTAGCGAAGCGTGAAGCTGAAAAAGGAAGATACCTCCCCCGTCCTGCCTCGCGGGCTGCGGGACGGAGATGAGGAGCACCGCTCGTTTGTGCTGAGCCGCCGCAAGGAATCGCGTCGGGTAACGGTGCTTGTGGGGCTTTTCAGCATCGTTGTGCTGCTCGCTTTGTTCGACGTGCCGCACTTGGTGTTTGGCTGCTCAAGAAACAGGGAGAGCGCCCGCCGGGCACATTGCGCCAACAATCTCCGCCAGATTGCCGTGGGCTGCGCGATGTACGCCCAGGAGAATGACGGTCACCTGCCCTCGCGCCTTGAGCAGCTTTATCCTGAATACGTTGATCAGCCTAAGATTTTCTCGTGCCCGTCTTCGCCATCCAACTACCAGGACTTCGAGAAGGGGACGGTCACGAAGAAGAGCAGCAGCTACGTCCTGGTGCCGGAGTTCAAGGAGACCATGCCCGGAAGCACCATCCTGGCCTACGACAAGTCCGCCGAGAACCACAGCGGCGCCGGCCGCAACGTGGCCTTCGTCGATGCCCACGTCGAATGGATGCGGGAGAGCGCGTTCCAGGCGGCACTCAAGAAGCACCGAGCGGAACTCGCCAAGCTGAAATCCAAAGCAGAGAGGGCTGAAGAGAAGTGACCGGGTCGAAAGCACTGATAAGGAAGATCGTGGTGCGGTTCCTGGCGGCGGCCTACACAGTTGGGCTGTTGGTGGTGGTGGTAGGCGTGCTGACCGGCATGATAGGGAAGGTTACCGATCATGGTCCGGGTGATTCGGCGGGTTGCCGCAACAACCTCCGGCAGATCGCCTTGGCGTGCGAGATATACGCCCAGGATAATGATGAGTGTTTCCCCGAGCGGTTGGAGCAGCTTTACCCCGAGTATATTGACAATACCAAGGTCTATTCCTGCCGTTCGGCGCCATCCAGCCATGAAGACTTCGAAGGCGGCAAGGTCACGAAAGAAAGCTCCAGCTATCTGTTAGTACCCGGTCTGCTGACAACCACGCGTGAAGACACGATTCTGCTCTACGAGAAGTCGGCGAATAACCATCAGGGCGATGGCCGTAACGTAGCCTTCGTCGATGCCCACGTCGAATGGATGCGCGAGGCCAAGTTCCAGGCGGCGCTCAAGAAGCAGTGGGCGGAACTCGCCAAGCTCAAGGCCGCGGGAAAGTAGGGAAGGCTCATGACCGAAGAGCAGAAGGAGGCCCGCAGCCGTCCTCGATTCCGCCTGGTGCTAGCTGGCGCAATCCTGCTGTCGGTCCTGGCGGTCGGCTTCCTGGGAACGAGGAGAGTGCGGGAGGGCAGCTATCACCCGCGCTGTAATAACCGCCTTAGGCAGGTGGCGTTGGCCTGCTTGATGTACGCGGAGGACAACGACGAGCTCTTCCCACCGGACCTCGACCACCTGCATCTTGAGTACATCGACCGCCGCGAGGATGTCTTCTGCCCGGCGGCGGGGTTCAGAGCGGGGGCGAAATACGCGTTGGAGCCGGGCCTGCGCAGGACTTTCCCCAACGACTGCATCCTGACCTACTGCCGCACGGCCGGGCACCACGGCGGCAAGGGTCGCAACGTAGCCTTCGTTGATGCCCACGTCGAATGGATGCGCGAGAGCGAGTTCCAGGCGGCGCTCAAGAAGCAGCGGGCGGAACTCGCCAAGCTCAATGGCGCGGAAGAGTAGGGGGGGGAGCTATGAACGCTGACCGTAAAGAGCGTCGCGAGCGCTGGCTGATGACCGCAGTGCTGGCCGGAATGCTGATCATTCCCGTTGTGGCGCTGGGCGCGGTGCGGATGATCGGATTGCTCACAACCCACCGCTGCCCCCCGAGCCTGGAAACCAACGCGGTGGGCTCGGCGCGCGCCTACGCCGAGGCACAAACCATGTACAAGCGCAACGACTGGGACGGCGACGGCCAGTTAGAGTACGCGACGGACTACACGCGGCTCAATACCGAACTCGACGGCAGCGGCATCCCTATCGATCTCATAGACCCGGCCTTCGTCGCGGCGAAGGGTTACAGCGGCACGCCCAAGCACGGCTATCTCTTCAAGGAGATGAGCACCATCGGCGGGGAACCCATTGACCCGGAAGGGGACTTCGCGCTGTGCGCGATTCCCGCGACCTACGCCCGGACCGGCTATCGGACTTTCATCGTGAGTACGGACGGGACGGTCTTCGGTCAGGACTTGGGCCCGGGCGGCACGTTCGTCGATGACTACCCGACGGACCCGACCGCCGAGGGCTGGATTATTGCGGAGTGAAGCTACGAACGACTTGCCGAAGACGAGGCGAATCTGACGCGGTTCTCATTCCATTTCCCCCCGCACGTCTCGGGATTGATTCCAGCCTCTGGGCGCCGAGTGTCAAACGGCGCTCCCGGAGCGGCTTGCGCGCCTCTTTGCGCTTGCGCCCGCCGGCCCGGCCGGGGAGAATGGCGCCCGGCGCTCCGGGGAAATTCACTGAATAAGCGCTCTTCCCGGGCCGTCTGCACTTGTGAAGGGGGAACATGAGCGGTCAGGAGAACCTTCCGGGGACCAGTGAGCTGGAGATTGACGCGGCCGCCGCCGAGGCGGCCCTTGTCGATTTCCTGCGGGCGGAGCACGAGAAGGCCGGGCTGGGGCGCGCCGTGCTGGGCGTCTCCGGCGGCGTGGACAGCGCCGTCGTCGCGGTGCTCGCCGCCCGGGCACTGGGGCCGGAGAAGATGATCGGCTTCCAGATGCCCTACCACACATCGAGCCCCCAGAGCGCGCGCGATGCGGAGCTGGTCGCCGAGGTCGCGGGCGTGGAACTCATCACAGTGGACATCAGCGCCCCGGTGGACGCTTTCTGTGAGCAGTTCCCGGACATCGATGCTTTACGAAGAGGCAACCGCGCGGCGCGCGAGCGCATGTGCGTACTCTACGACCAGGCCAAGGCCCGCGGCGCGCTGGTCCTGGGCACCGGCAACCGCACCGAGGCGCTGCTGGGTTACTCGACGCGCCACGGCGACGCGGCCTGCGACCTGGCGCCGCTCCTGGGCCTTTACAAGACCCAGGTCTGGCAGTTGGCCGGGCACCTGGGCGTGCCCCGGCAGGTGGTCACCAAACCGCCCAGCGCCGACCTCTGGCCGGGGCAGACCGACGAGGACGAGCTGGGCGTCAGCTACCGCGAGGTCGACCGCCTGCTGGTGCTGATGATTGACGGGCGCCTGGGCGATGCGGAACTGGTTGACAGGGGATTCGATGCGGAATATGTTGCCCGCGTGAGAGGCATGGTCGCGGCCAGCGAGTTCAAGCGGCGTCCCCCGCCGGCCCCCGAACGGTCGGCGCGATAAGGACTGGATGGAGGAAACACCATGAGCAAGCTGAAGTGGGTGGCGGTCCCGGCGGCGCTGGCCGCCCTGGCCCTGGCCGGCTGCACCAAGAGCGGAACGGTGTTCGGCGGCGGCAAGATGAACCGCAGCGTAAAGTACGTGGGGGTCTCCCGGAAGATCGAGATGGTCAACGCCCCGGAGCTGACCCGGCGCGGCACGGCCACCTACTTCGACGTGCAGCTGCGCAACAACGACCTCAAGCGCAAGCAGTGGGAGCTGGAGTACATGTTCCAGTTCTACGACGCCACCGGTCGCCAGCTGCCCAGCGCCGTCAATGGCTGGCGCCAGCTGACCATCGGCCGCACCGAGCTCAAGCAGATCACCGGCTGCTGCCTGATATCCGGGGCCGAGACCGCCACGGTTACCCTGCGCAAGTGGAGCCGCAAGCACTGAGCGCTAGCAGTCCGTTGAAAAATGGAGCCGTCGTGATTGGGGCGGACCTGAAAACGAGGAGAGCAAGACCATGAGGAAGACAGAGATTACCGCCGCCCTGCTGGTCGTTGGCGCGCTGGTCCTGGTGGGCTGCGGCGGCAAGGTCTCCAAGGTCACCTACGACGACCCCGGCTCGCTGACCGTCAGCAAGGACTGGTCGGACACCGACATCCGCGCGGCCGCCGGCGAACTGGCCATGAGCCTGGCCAAGCATCCCGTGGTGGCCGACGCCAAGGGCATCCCGACGATCCTGCCCCTGCGCATCAAGAACAAGAGCTCCAAGCGCCTCAACACCAGCATCATCCTCAGCCAGATAGAGACCCGCCTGCTGCAGACCGGCAAGGTGGCCTTCATCGATGGCGAGGCCCGTGATAGGCTGGCCAAGGAGTACGAGTACATGTCTTCGGGCATGGTCGACCCCAAGACCGCCAAGGGGCCCGGCAAGCAGGCCGGCTGCGACTACATCCTGTGGGGCACCATCGAGAACGTCGAGGTCAAGCAAGGCAGGGACAAGGTCGACTACTACTACATCAAGCTCAAGCTCACCGACGCCAAGACCAGCCTGGTGCGCTGGCAGGGCGAGAAGGAAACCAAGAAGCGCATCCGCAGGTAGGCAGTCGTTAGGGAGAATTGCTCCATGCCCATGCGCCGGGCGGCGAGTCTGCTGGCCGCGGTCGCGCTGGCCAGCGCGGCCGGCTGCGGCAGCTACAAGTCCAGGACCGCCGCGGCGCGCGCGGCCTTCTACCGGGGCGAGTTCCGGCAGTCCGCGGATCTCTACAGGAAGGGCGTGACCAAGCCGGGCAAGGCGCGCTTGCTGTATCTCCTCGAAACCGGCATGGCCCTGCGCGCCGCGCAGGATTACGAGGCCTCCAGCAAGTACTTCATTGCCGCCGACGACCTTATCGAGCAGCTCAACTTCCGCAGCTTCGGGGAGGGAGCCGCCAGCGTTATCTTCGATGATCGCGCCCTGACCTACCGCGGCGAGGAGTTCGAGACCGTCCTGGTCAACACCTTCCTGGCCTTGAACTGGCTGCAGAAGGGCGGGCCGCTGGCCGCGGAGAACGCCCTGGTCGAGTGCCGACGCTTCCACTGGAAGCTCAAGGAGTACAACGACCTGCGCGGCCGCAAGTACCTCCAGAACGCCTTCAGCCGCTACCTCTCGGGCATCGCCTACGAGATGGACGGTGAGCCCAACGAGGCCTACATCGACTACCAGAAGGTCCACAAGCTGCGGCCGGACTTCGAGCCGGTCAAGCGCGACCTGGTGCGCCTGGCCGCCCGGCTGCGCTTTCGCGATCACCTCGATCGCTGGGAGAAGAAGTTCGGGGTGAAATACGACGCCAAGCAGTTGCGCGGCAGCGGCGAGGTGGTGCTCATCCTGGAGTGCGGCCGCGCGCCCGAAAAGATCCCCCTGGCCGGCGACGACTTCCTGGACCTGCCGGACTACGCCTCCTTCCAGCTCAGGGAGGCGGGCGGAGAACTGGTCCTGGGAAGCCGCACGCTGGCCCGGACGGTAGTGCTCGAAGACATCGACGCCACCGCCCGCAAGACGCTCAAGGACCGCATGGCCAAGATAGTCGCCAAGCGGGTCGCCAAGGGGGCCATCAAGGTCGGCGCGGCGCTGGGCGTGCGCAAGATCGTCCGCGAGGCCACCCGCAAGAAGATGAAGAAGCACGAGAGCCGCGGGCTGGCCGACATCGCCGGCCTGGTCACCTTCGTGCTGCTCAACGCCTCGGACAAGGCCGACACCAGGAGTTGGCTGACGCTGCCGGCCAATCTGCAAGTGGCCAGGGTGCGACTGCCGGCCGGCAAGCACGCGCTGGAACTGCACACCACCGGCCCCGGGGGAGGCCGCGCCGGTCACGCGATACGCTTCGAGAACGTCGAGGTCCGCCCCGGCCGAATCACCCTGCTTGGTGCGCGGACGCTGCGCTAGCAGCTACTTTTCTTTCAGCAGCTTTCCGACATCGATCTCGGTGAACGGTCCCGCGGAAGCCGGGGCCTTCCCCATCGAGATCCGCAGCTTGCGCCCGGCGGGGATGAAGACCATGCTCTGTATGTTGATGCGCCGCAGCGAAACCGCGTCCAGCAGCTTCTGGACTTCGCCGACGTCCAGCGGCAGCTGTCGCCCGGCGCGCGCGGACATCTCCCGGTAACGCCGGCAGTAGCGCGCCGATCTCTTGGCGAAGGAGTTGCTGGAGAGCAGCGGCCCGCCGTTCTTCAGCCTGCGCACCCGCACCCGGCCGGGGGTGCACTCCAGCACCGCGGCGGTCTTCTGGTCGGCCAGGAATATGTTATGGGGCACGGTGCGCTTGGCCTTTCTGAAGAGTACAATGGCCTCCTCGACGTTCGCGCACTCCTCCAGCGCCTGGCGGATGAGGAAGAGGTACGGAGTTCCCCGCCGGGGCAGCGAGCGGCCCATGACCAGAAGGTTGGCGACGCACAGGCCGTCGGCGTTCATCCCGCTCACCGCACCGCTCAGGCCCGGCCAGCCTACTGAGACGAAGGGCTTGTGCTTCTTCGAGTGATAAGCCACCAGCAGCGATGACTTCACCGTCGTCCCGGTTACCGGAAAGTCCACGTTGCGCCCGAAGAGGAGCTTCCCGTCCGCCGAGCCCTCCCCGTTGACGGCGATCGCCGTGCAGGCCATCTGCAGGAGTTCAACCATAACGTGGGCGCGCACCAGGGCGTGCTCCCCGATGCCCACGGCCCGGGCAATGCTGGCCATCTCCCGGCGATGGCGCTCCGGGATGTAGGGCCGGTCCCGCCGGGCTATCTTGTTGATGAAGGGCAGGTATCTCCTCGGTAACAGATCTTCGGCCTCGTAGCGCAGCAACGTCCGGATGCGGCCGCCAAGCAGCCCCCCGATCTGGCTGCCCATTTCTCCGCCCGAGCCGTAGACGTGGAGCACCGGCAGGCCCTTAACGATTTCCAGCCGCGCCGGACCGGAGCGCCGGGGCGGGTACTCGGCTTTCCTGAGCCTGATCCCGAACGTCCCGATGCGTCCCGGCGCGCGGGCCGCGAGGTCCAGGCGGTCGCCCGGCAGGTGCCCGTCGGCGAATACCGCCGCGCTGTACCGCCCGCCGCGGGGCAGGCCCGAGATCGCGAACGAGTCGCTGCCCTTCGCGAGCCGGAAGCTCTCGCGGAGCATCCGCCGACCGGAGTGGTCGTAGACCCGGTAACTGCCCTGCGCGAGGCGCTTGCCGTCCGGCGTCTGGGGCCTGATCCGGAATCCGCCGCCGGGGACCTCCATGCGGAAGGCCGCCGGCTGGGGGCGGCGGCCGGTGACCTTGAAGCGGTAGGTCTGGGTGGCCCACTGGGGATGCCGGCAGACGGCGATGTACCTGCCGGAGAGCAGTTCCTTCGACGCGCGGCCCTCTGCGTTGCAGGTGACCCTGTGCCGCTCTATTCCTCGCCTCGTCCGGCAGGCCAGTTCGATCCTCGCGCCGCCGAGGGGCGAGATGCGCCCCCGCTTGGTGCTCGGGACGCCGCCGGACACGCCGAACTCCACCAGGCCGACCTTGCGGGCGCAGCCGCAGGCCAGGAGCGCCAGGGCCGCGAACGACAGGATCCTTTTCATATGATCAGCGCTCCTTGCTTCTTCATGACCTCGCGCAGCTTCCCGGTGTTCACCTCCGCGGCGGACTTCCCGGAGTCCAGCGCCAGCCAGGCGGCGGTGCCCGCGGCCTCGCCGGTCTGGTTGGTGTTGACCATCACGCGCACGGCCCCGAAGGCCCCCTTGTCGGCGTCGATGCAGCGCCCGGCGACCAGCACGTTGCCCGCGCCGCGGGGCACCAGCGACCGGTAGGGTATCTGGTAGAAGGTCGGGTCCTGGGCCTGCTCCGGCCGCCAGCGGCCCCGCTGGTGGGTCCCGTCCGCCCGGCAGAAGACTTCCGTGCCATCGAGATACCGGAAGGTGATCCCCGCGCGGTCGTTGTGGTGGACGTCCACGCAGTAGCTGCCGTTGGCGATGGCGTCCTCGAAGCGTTTTCCGGAGAGGACCTGCTCCTCGGTCAGCTGGTGGAGGCAGTGGACCTGCCGGGTCTGGCGTATCCCAATGGAGGCCGGCAGCGCGGCGAGGCGCACCTCCGCGCCGCCCTCGAAGTTCTCCCGGAGGATGTCGACGATGCGCCGCACTTGGGCGCGGCCGGCCATCTCCGCGCGGGTCAGCTCGTCGGCGTCCGAGCAGTCCGCCCCGTTGACCCGGGTGCCGGCCACCAGCAGCGCGTCGGGCCCCTGGGGCAGCGGCACCGACCACAGGAATCCGGTTTCCAGCGCTCCCGCGTGCTTCTTGTCAAATACCGCGCGGTTCAGGGAGAACTCCGGGTTGCGCTTCCTCAGCTCGTCCAGGCCGCGGAGCACCGCGCAGGTCGTCGGCGGCTGGAGGTCGGCGTCCCTGTAGCACTCGCACCCCGCACGGTGGGCGAGGTCGGCGTCGCCCGAGGCGTCGACGAAGAACCTCGCGCGCACCGCCCGCCGGCCGCTCTTGTCCTCGATCACCGCGGCGGTCACTTGGCCGTCCTTCACGGCCGGGGCGACGAAGCGGGCGTGCAGGAAGGGACGCACGCCGGCGTCGGCCACCAGGCCGTCGAGCTCGATCTTGAGCTCCTCGGGGTTGAAGGCGTAGGTCGGCTGGGGCTTGGAGGGCCTGTCCACCAGCGCGTCGCGGCGGCGCAGACGCTCGACGACCTCCGCGCTGAGCCCGGCGATGATCCGCCGCTCGCCGAGCGTGTCGGTCAGGTTGTGCCACACAGCCACCAGCCCCGCGGTGGCCATGCCCCCGAAGAAGCCCTGGCGCTCGATGAGCGCAACGCTGGCCCCCAGGCGCGCGGCGGCCACCGCGGCGAAGACTCCTGTTGAACTGCCGCCCACCACGCAGACGTCGACGTCTGCGGCCACGGGCACCTCGCGCTCCGGCTCGCGAACCGTGTCCATGCCTCTCTCCACAACTAAAGGGCGGCGGCCCTTTCCCAGAGCGGAGAGAGGGCCGCCGCGGACCGGCGCTTCGTCCCGGCCGGAACCGGGGGCGGGCAGCACGGTTCTTAGTCCTTCTTGAGCGCGCGCTCGACCATCTTCTTGATGGTCGCGTAGTCGTAGCCGTCGCCGGGCGCGAAGCCCCGGGTGTACTCCAGCTGCTCGTCGTACTCGTAGCGGCGGAGGCCGATCAGGCCGAGGAAGTTCCCGTTCAGGCGATAGACCAGGATGCGTTTCTCCACGGGGTTGACCAGGATGATGCGGTTGCCGTTCTGGGCGGTGCCGTCGGTGGTCAGGACCAGCTCCCGGCCGCGGGGCATGCGTTCCCTGTCTTCCTTCTTCAGCTTGGACTTCATTATGAGAGCCAGGGTCTCCTCGTAGCTGAAGCCGTTCCCGGGCGACTTGGAGATGTCCTCCAGCTTCATGTCGTACTTGTAGCTGCGCACGGCGATGAGCCGCATGTAGTTGGGCCGCAGCCGGTAGACCATGATACGCTTCCTGTTGGTGTCGACCACGATCAGCCGGTTGCTGTCAGTTCCCTGCGCGCCGGTGGTCACCGCCACCAGGCCGTCCCGGGAGTTGCCGGCGCCGGCCCCGCCGGCCAGGGCGCGGTCCTCGCGGCTCGGTCCGGCCATGCGCGCTCCCATGTACGCGGCGACCAGCGCCGCGGCCATTACCAGAACGAGTTTCTTCCAGCTCATCAAACACCTCCCGGTGAGGGATGCGGCCCCGGTGCCGGCCGCGCCCTCCGCCCAAGCTCCCGGCGGGCGAGCCCATCGCCCGCGCTGCTTTCTGCGGTTACTAATTGTAGTCGAAACCGGCGGTCAGTGCAAAAGCAGGAAAAAACAAGTGCCTGCGGGTCGCTTCGGCAATCCCAAGCCTCCTCCGAAAGCGGTGGTCCCGGCCCCCTCACAGCCGCAGGGGAGTGGAGGAGGGGCCGGGATTTTCGTGCCAGGGCGGATCAAAGCCCCCTTGCCCGGGCCACGGCCCTCTTTTCCGCCTGCTCGACCAGCAGCTTGACGTCCCGGTACTTGTAGGACACGTTGGGCTTGGTGTAGAGCAGCATCTGGTCGTAATCGTAGGGCCGGGCGGCCTCCAGCCAGATGGAGTTCCCGTTCAGGCGGTAGACCAGGATGATCTTCATCTCCGGGTTGACCAGCATGATGCGGTTACGGGCCTCGTCGTTGCTCGAGTCGCAGGTCAGGACCGTCTCGCGGCCGCGCAGGACCCACTTCTGGCCGACCTTGGCCCGCGCCGCCCGCATCGCCCTGGCGTGCTTTTCGGCGACCGTGTAGGAGAAGCCCAGACCCCGGACGTCAGGGGTCAGGCTCCACTCCAGGTCGATCTTGTAGTTGCGCGCGGCCACCAGGCGCAGAGCTCCGTTCCGGACCATCCTGTAAACCATGATCTGCTTGTTGACGGTGTCGACCATGACCAGCCGGTTGCCGTTGCGGTCCGGCCCGCCGGTGGTCACCATCACCATGCGGCCGGCATCGCCGCGCGGGGCCGCCGGGGCGGCCAGGGCCAGGCCGTTGGGCCCCGAGCCGGCCATGCGCGCTCCCAGGTAGGCGGCCAGCAGGGCCGCGGCCATGACGGGGACCGTCTTTTTCCCGTTCATCTCAGCACCTCCGAGCGCCCGGCGGCCGCGCGAAAACGGCCGCGCCCATGGGATCTCCAGCCTCCTACTCTATGGACGGGCCTCGGCGCCGGTTAGTCGCTCGATAATCCGGATTAATCGGCCGGAAGCGCCGCGCGCCACAGGGCGGCGAACTCCTCCGGGGATATGTCCCCCGGGCGGAGGTCCGCGTCGGCTCCGGCGCTCGCGGCGGCGGCGCGGGCGGCTTCCGTCTTCAGCCCCGCGGCGCCCAGCGCGCTGACCAGCTTCTTGCGCCGCGCCGAGAAGAGCGCACGCACGAAGGCCGCAAATCTGTCGAATTCCGGGGCGGCGATGAGCGGCCGGGGACGCGGGGCCAGGCGGACTATCGCGCTTTCTACATTTGGCCGGGGCCAGAAGACCTCCGGGGGCACCCGGCGCACCGTCTCGCACTCGGCGCGCACGGCGACCAGCACGGTGATAGCCCCGTACTCACGCCGTCCCGGCCCGGCGGACAGGCGCTCGGCGACCTCCTTCTGCACGGTGACCGCCCCGCCCCGCCAGTCGATATCTGACGCCGCCAGCGCGACGATGAATGGCGAGGCCGCGGAGTAGGGCAGGTTGCCGGCCACCCGGAACGGCCCGCCGCCCAGCGCGCCGACGGCCTCGGCGTTGAGGTGCCGGCCGGTCTCCAGCACGTCGCCCTCTATGAGCCGAAAGCGCGCCTCGCCAGCGAAGCGCTCCCGCAAAAAAGCGGCCAGCAGCGGGTCGATCTCGACGGCCAGGACCTCCGCGCCGCGCTCCAGGAGCTCTGCGGTCAGCCCGCCCGCCCCGGGCCCGGGTTCGAGAACCCGCTCACCCGCCGCCACCTCCGCGGCGCGGGCCAGCGCGGCGAGCATGTTGCCGTCGCGCATGAAGTTCTGTCCCAGCCGGCGCCTGGGGCGAAAGCCCAGGGCCTCCAGCCGCGCGCGCGTCTCGGGGGAGAGGCCGCCGGCCATCAGGCTTGCCGGGCGGCGCGGCGGCCGGCGATCTCGCGGGCCAGCTTGAGGGCCTCCAGCATGGAGCGCTCGGAGGCCGAGCCCCGCCCGGCGATGTCATAGGCAGTGCCGTGGTCCGGGCTGGTCCTGACCAAGGGCAGGCCCAGGGTGATGTTGACCCCCGAGTCGAAGGCCAGGGTCTTGAGCGCCACCAGGCCCTGGTCGTGGTACATGGCCAGCACCGCGTCGAACTCGCCGGCCAGGGCCTTGTGAAAGGCGGTGTCGGCGGGCAGGGGCCCGGAGGCGCGGATGCCCTTCTCCCTGGCGGCCTCGACCGCCGGGGTTATCTTCTCGGCTTCTTCCGTACCGAAGCGCCCGGCCTCCCCGGCGTGCGGATTAAGGGCCAGGACCGCGATGCGCGGGGCCGCAATGCCGAAGTCCTTGCGAAGGCCGCGCTCCAGGGCCTTGAGGCGCAGGGCCACCACTTCCGCGGTTATCGCCGCGGGCACATCGGACAGGGCGAGATGCGTAGTCACCACCGCGACGCGCAGCCCGCCGCCGACCAGGAGCATGAGCTCCTTGCCGGACGCGCCCGCCAGGGCGGCCAGCAGCTCGGTGTGCCCGGGGAACTCGCGGCCGGCGAGCCCCAGCCCCTCCTTGGTGAGCGGCGCGGTCACCAGACCCGCGACCTGGCCCCGCAGCGCCAGGCGCGCGGCGGTCTCGACGGCCAGCGCGGCGTTCTCGGCGAACTCGGCGGAGAGGCTGCCGAAGGAGCCGGCGAAGGGCAGGGGCGCGGCGTCCAGGACGCCAAGCCTGAGGCCCTTGGCGGCCAGGTCCTTGGGACTCTCCACTGACGGCAACTGGATGTCGATTTCCAGCAGCCGCGCGGTGACCGCGAAGACCTCCCGGGAGCCGACCAGCAGCAAGGGCCCGGCAGCGGCGGCCTCGCGGTGGCGAGCGGCCTTGAGAATCACTTCGGGGCCGATCCCCGCGGCGTCGCCCATGGTCACGGCCAAGGGAAGTTTCGCGCTCATGGACGCGATAATAGCGACCCCGCCCCGCCGCCGCAAGGCGCTGCAGGCGGGCGGCGCCGCAGAAAGGAAGTTGCGAGCTGAAAGTTGCCAGTCCGGGGGTTGGCCATGCGCGGAAAAAGTCCGGGATTAGGGCAAGTGTTCAGTGGTCTGAAAACCGACCGCCGAAAACTGAAAACCGTGGTCTACTTGGCCAAAGTCGGGAAAATGTTTCTGAACCACACGGCTTGCCGGCCCGCTACGGCGCGGTGAGAACCGCACCCGCTGGTCGTCGACCTGGAGCTGAACGCGGGCTAATTCGCGTCCCTCTTCTCGGCAGCCTTGATCTTCTCCAGCGCCTCGGCGGCGGCTTGGCGGACGTCGGGATTGCGGTCTCGTGTCGCAGCTGTCAGTTCAGGGATGGCAAAGCCGGCCTCTGCTTCAAGAAGGCCCAGCTGAAAGGCGGCCTCCACCCGCACGTCATCACGAGTGTTGCGCAAGGCCCTTCCAAGTGCGCTCAGGCCCTGCTTGCCACAGCTGCGGAGAAGCACCACTGCTGTGGGCCCATCGGGAGCCAGCGCCTTCGGGCAACGCAGGTATCGCTCTATAAGCCGAGCCGCTCTGGCTTGCCCGCCGTGTCGATGTATGACCGCCAGGGAGCCGACCTCGTCCGTCGTATGCGTACGCAACCGGACCCGGCCACCATACTTCCGCAACTCCTGATGGGCTTCCTCCTCGCCAATCTCAAGGCGCGCTTTCACAAGGCTTCGAGCCTGCATCACCGGCACAACCACCTTCCAGCACACCAGACCCGCGGTGAGGAGCAGGGAAAGCGCGATCCCCCAATACACGTAGATGCGCTTGGAGCGGGGCTTGGCCGCGGCGGCGGATTCGCTCTCGGGCGCGGGCGGGTTCATATCACGAAAACATAGCCTCCCCGTTGGGCGGGGTCAAGAGGAGCAGGGAATTAAGGATTGCGTCCCCGGAATCAGGTCACTCCTCCACCTATTTCCAGTCCCACCACTCCCTCGGGTAAATATTGCGGCCAGGCTTGCGCTCCGGCGGGTGGTCCTCCATCAGTCGGTCACCCTTCTTGGCCGCCCGGCATAGAGCCAAGGCGAAGAACAGGCCGAGGCCCACGACCAGGACGACGATCACAATTGCAATCACTAGGCCACCCTCCGCGAATCCGCGTTAAAGATGCTCCGGCAACACGTTGCCGACGAAGGCGAACGACGAGAGGACCGGCACGTGCAGGTTGTCGCCGTAGTAGAGATAATTCACCGGCCTCTTCCGGGGCTTTTGGCACGTTTGGCGCGCCGCCCCCCAAGCCCATAAAAAAGGAGCGCCGCCGGCCGCTCCCACCACGCAGGCCCGCTAGAGCCCATCGCAAGAAAGCAAGCACGGACGACGCTCCCAAATTGGGAACGCCGATCCGGTACTTTGCCGTCCCTTGCGACTCCCACCGGCCGAAGCCGGGGCTAGCGGTTTGCATGGTGAGACGCCAAAGCTCGAATCGAGCTTCAGTCAGTTTGTCTTGACACTACTCCTCCCGCGGCACCTCCCTTCGGAGATAGAATACCTCAATTGGGCGGTCAGGTCAAGGATTCTCCCAACTCGAAACTTTCAACGCGTAACTCGTGCTACATAAATAGGTAAACTGGCCCCGGGAAACCCGCTACTTGCCTGACGGTTTCTTGTCGTCGCGCGAAAAGCCGATGCGGCCTCGCTGCTCAGCTTCCTTTTCCGCAGCGAACCTCTCTTGCACGACGATGACTCCGCGGGTCGTTGGACTGACCAGAACCCCACGTGCAGTCTCTGCCTTCTGGGAGATCAACCCCTTTTCTTCCAGATGGGTCAGCATCTCGATCATTTCGTCCGCATCTTTTGCCCAATAGAGAGGCGGATCAATGTCGCGCCCGATATCCACGGTGCTCCCGGCCCCCTTGGAGTTCTTGACGATTTCCTTGAGCATTCTGTGTGTGCGCTCCTCCGGGTCGACGTCTTCCATTTCTTTCGCAAGGGCCTCGTAATTGTTCGTCCTGAGGTGTGACCTGTCGTGATGCCTTGTGTAGATTGACAGCCAGCTCTTGGTATCGCGGCTCTTAATCTCGACGGAGGCCATATCGGAGGTATTGAGCGTGAGTTCCAGCAGGTGGTCGATGCGACAGTTTCCGCACCGGGCACACACATAGGTGTTATAGGTCGCATTCGCATTGGGCAGTTCCCAAACCCGTGCTGCTGTCCCGCAAAGTGAACATGGGCCCGGTTTTTCGTTCCCACAAGGTGGGGGTGGAAGTGGGTTCATGGTCTCGTCCTCCTTTTCACGAACACTAAAAGGGGTCAGGAGCCTTTTCCCGGCGAATTCCCCGCCCCGTTTCCTCCTGTCAAGTATGCCGCCGCCGGGCGCGGAAGTCAAGCGCTCAGTCTGGAGTCCGGAGTCTGGTGTCTGGAGTCTGGAGGAGATATGTGGCCGGCTGTCAGTTGTCAGAAGCCGGGGCGTGTACCGGGCTCAAAATCGGCCTTTTTTACGCTTTTAACCGCCATCCATACAGCTACTTACGTTTTCTCTGCGTTATTCTGCATTATCTGCTTGACATTCTGGCCGCTTCGGTGTATATTATAGTAGTTGCCAGTTGTCAAAGGAGCGGACTTCGTGATAAAGGACACGGCCAGCCGGGAACCCGCCGTCCCCCGCGAGGGAGACAATGGCAGTTCTCCGTGCGCCTCCGTGTCCTCTGTGTCCTCCGTGGTGAAAGATATTCCCTTCCCCCGGGAGGTCCTGATCGACGCCGCGCGGCTCAAGGCCCGGGGCGCGGAGTGGGAGGCCATCGCCACGACTACCGGCGCCAACGTCGGCGATCTGGTCACTTTCAGCATCGACCACCCCGAGGTCTGGGGGCCGCTGTACGAGCGCGCCGAGAAGCTGCGTTTACAGGAGGCCGAGGGCCAGACCATCAAGGGCCTGTGCACGCTGCTCAAGGGCGATGACGAGGAGGCTTCTGAGAGCGCGGCGAAAGAGCTATTGGTGCATCGCAGACATGTGGAGAGACGGCGAAGCGGGGGAAGAAGCTGTCGTCTCCCGGAGCGGGGCCTCGTGCCCCCGACGGGAGGCGAGTCGCTTGCCGAAACCACGCCAGGAGGGCGGAACCTCACGATTTGCCAGGGAGGGCAAAAGCCATCGT
>CBDUSI010000045.1:0-32365 GCA_965370045.1 uncultured bacterium
GCATCGACTTCGGAACCCCTCCTCGAATCTGAACCATTCTGACTCCAATCACGGCTGCTCCATTTTTCAACGGCCTGCTAGAGGGTGGGCGTTGCGGGTTCCGGGCCTTTCTCTCTTGAAGCCGCCTCTTTCCCGGATAGAATGCTCGCGCTAACTGACCGACCGACCGACCGAAGCGCCGCCTGACGGAGGAACCAGTTAAATGGCCGAGAAGAAGCTCTTCACGTCCGAATCGGTGACCATGGGGCACCCCGACAAGGTCTGCGACCAGATCTCCGACGCCATCCTCGACGCCATCATCGCTCAGGATCCGAACTGCCGGGTGGCCGTCGAGACCCTGGTCAAGACCGGCATGGCCGTGGTCGCCGGAGAGGTGACCACCGACTGCTACGTGCCCATCCCCAAGGTGGTCCGCGAGACCATCAAGGGCATCGGCTACACCCACGCGGACACCGGCTTCGACTACGCGACCTGCGCGGTGCTGGTGGCCATCGAGGAGCAGAGCCCGGACATCGCCCAGGGGGTGAACGAGGGCGGGGACCACGAGCAGGGCGCCGGCGACCAGGGCATGATGTTCGGGTACGCCTGCGACGAGAGCCCCGAGCTGATGCCCCTGCCCATCATCCTGGCCCACAAGCTGGTGGCCCGCCTGGCCGAGGTCCGCCAGAACGGGCTCCTCGAGTACCTGCGCCCCGACGGCAAGAGCCAGGTCACCGTGGAGTACGACGGGGACACCCCCGCGCGCGTCCACACCGTGGTGATCAGCACCCAGCACGAGCCCTCCATGAACGACCACCAGGAGGAGCTCAAGGCCGACATGATCAAGCGGGTCATCAGTCCGGTGGTTCCCCCGGAGTTCATCGACGAGCACACCATTATGCACGTCAACCCCACCGGGCGCTTCGAACTCGGCGGGCCCTACGCGGACAGCGGGGTCACCGGGCGCAAGATCGTCGTGGACACCTACGGTGGCATGGGCCGCCACGGCGGCGGGGCCTTCAGCGGCAAGGACCCCTCCAAAGTGGACCGCTCCGCCGCCTACATGACCCGCTACATCGCCAAGAACGTGGTGGCCGCCGGCCTGGCCGGGCGCTGCGAGGTGCAACTGGCCTACGCCATCGGCGTGGCCGACCCGGTTTCCGTGCGGGTGGACACCTTCGGCACCAACCGGGTGGACGAGGACAAGCTGGCCGCGGCGGTCCGCGAGGTCTTCCCGCTCAAGCCCCACGGGATCATTGAGCACCTCAATCTGCTCCGGCCCATCTACCGCGAGACCGCCCGCCACGGGCATTTCGGCCGCTCGGGCGACGGCTTCACCTGGGAGAAGCTCGACATGGTCGAGCCCCTCTGCAAGGCGCTGGGCATCGAGGCCAAGTGCCCCAAGTGCATGCAGACCCACAAGGCTAAATAGGAGACGCCCGTGCCCAAAGCCAAGAAGAGCCACGTCCGCAGCCTCAAGCTGGCCCCCGAGGGCAAGAAGCGCATCGAGTGGGCCGACCAGGACATGCCCGTCCTGCAAATCATCCGCAAGCGTTTCGCGAAGCAGAAGCCGCTCAAGGGCGTGCGCATGGCCGCCTGCCTGCACGTCACCTCGGAGACCGCCAACCTGATGCGCACCCTGAAGGCCGGCGGGGCCGACGTGGCCATCTGCGCTTCGAACCCCCTCTCCACCCAGGACTCGGTGGCCGCCAGCCTGGTCAAGGACTTCGGCGTGCCGGTGTTCGCGATAAACGCCGAGGACCACAAGACCTACTACCGGCACATCGATGCCTGCCTCGACCGCCATCCGAACATTACCATGGACGATGGGGCGGACCTGGTCAGCCGCATCCACACGAAGCGTCCCAAGCAGGTCGGCGAGGTGCTCGGCGGCTGCGAGGAGACCACCACCGGCGTCATCCGCCTCCGGGCCATGGCCCGCGATGGCAAGCTGCTCTTCCCCATGGTGGCGGTCAACGACGCCCAGACCAAGCACTTCTTCGACAACCGCTACGGCACCGGGCAGAGCACGGTGGACGGCATCATCCGGGCCACCAACCGCCTGTTCGCCGGTCGCACGGTGGTGGCCGCCGGCTACGGCTGGTGCGGCCGCGGCTTCGCCATGCGCGCGCGGGGCATGGGCGCCAAGGTCATCGTTACCGAGGTAGACCACCTCAAGGCCCTGGAAGCCATCATGGACGGCTTCGAGGTCATGCCCATGGCCAAGGCCGCGCCGATCGGCGATATCTTCTGCACGCTGACCGGGGACATCAGCGTCATCCGCCCGGAGCACTTCCGCAAGATGCCCGACGGGGCCATCGTCTGCAACTCCGGACACTTCAACGTGGAGATCGACATCCCCGGCCTCAAGAAGATCGCTAAGAAAGTGCGCCGGAACGTCCGGCCCTTCACCGACGAGTACACGCTGCCGAGTGGCCGGCGCATTTACCTGCTGGCCGACGGCCGGCTCATCAACCTGTCCGCCGCCGAGGGGCACCCGGCCAGCGTGATGGACATGTCCTTCGCGGGGCAGGCCCTGACCACCGAGATGCTGGCCAGGCGCGGCGCCAAGCGCCGGCTGGCAATCGGCGTCCACGAGGTGCCGGCCAGCATCGACAAGACCGTGGCCAGGCTGAAGCTCAAGAGCATGGGTGCGGCCATCGACACGCTCACTCCCCAGCAGGAGAAATACCTCTCCAGTTGGGAGATGGGCACGTAGTAAAGGTGGCACCGAGCAAGACCGCGCGGCCCCTCGCTCTCCGTCCAGCGCGAGGCTTTGGGGAATACTGATATGTCCCGGTCCATGCTGCTCCTCGCGGCCATCTCGCTGCCGGCACTGGTCCTGGGCTGCGTGCCGCCGCAAGAGAGCACTTCGCACACGCCCACCTACGTAGCGCCCAAGACCGCGCCGGAACGCGTTCCCCAGCCGGTGAAGCTGAGCCCGCGGCAGATGAGGTACATCCTCCAAGCCGCCCGCGGCCCGTACCCGGGACCGCCCCGGCCGGCGGTCCCCTGGCCCCGGAAGGGAATGACCGTTATCGTCAGCATCTATGCGCGGGACGTGCGCGGCCGGGCGATCCGGCCCTTCCCCGCGCTGGGCCAGAGCAAAGCCGAGGGCGATATGGGCAGCGACTCTCTCCGGGCCGCGCTCAGCGCCTGGAAGCAGCTGGCCGGGAGGAAGTGCGACCCGAACAGGTCCGCCTTCAAGGTCGACGTCGTCGGGAAGCTCGGCCCCGTGCGGCAGGGCCTGCCCGCCATCCAGCCCGGCGTCGATGGCCTGGTGCTGGCCTCGCTGCGCGGAGGCGAGGTCTTCGTGCCCGGCTCGCTGTATCACGCGGACAGTCCCTCCCTCGAGCGCTACCTGCGCCTGGCCGCCGCCGCCGCGGGCCTCAAGACCCCTCGCCCGCGCATGCACCGGACCTTCACCGCCACCAGCTTCGCGAACCTCTCGCCCGGCGCCGAGCCACTGGCGCTCTACCGCGGCAACGCGCTCCTGGCCCGGCCCGGCGCCCGTGCGCTGCGCTCCGGGGTGGCCCTGGCCGGCAAGTGGCTGGTCGGCGCGCAGCGGCCCGACGGACGCTTTTGGTACCGCTACTACCCCACCGAGCGCCGCTATCAGAAGGATCGCTACAACCTGGCCCGGCACTGCGGGTCGGCCTGGGGGCTGTACATTCTCTATGACCGCACCGGCCGGCGGGACCGCAAGCTGCTGGCCGCCGCAGATCGCGGCCTGGACTGGGCGCGCTCGCTGGCCCGCGACCCCAAGAGCAAGAAGCTGCGCCTGCCCCAGTACGGGCCCCCCGGGCCCACCGCCAGCGGGGTGGGCCTGGTGCTCCTGGCCCTGGTCGAGGGCTGCCGGGTCAGCGGGCGCAAGGAGCTCAAGGCCGAGGCCATCGCGCTGGGCGACCTGACCGTGAAGGCCTTCCAGCACAAGAGCGGCCGCTTCTGGAGCTGGTGGAACCCCCGCACCGGCCGGCCCGACGGCGAACTCTCGATGGTCTACCACCCCGGCGAGTTGATCCTGGCCCTGGCCGGGCTCTACGAGGTCACCGGCCGGAAGCGCTTCCTGGAGGCCGCGCTCCGGGGCATGGCCGCCCAGGTCCGCGCCGAGGGGGCGTTGGCCAAGGCCAAGAAGCCCCTGCCCCCCGACGCCTGGACCATCATGGCGGTCGAGGCCCTGGAGCGCGTGGCCCCGCCGCGCCCGGCGTGGCGCGCGCACGCCTGGCTGCTGGCCGACTCGCTGATGAAGGGCCAGTACGGCTCGCCGACCGGTCCCAAACCCAAGGCCCCCGACTACCTGGGGGGCATGAACAACCTCGACCCGCCCATCGCCTGCGCCGCCGGGGCCCGCGGCGAGGGCATTGCCGCGGCCTGCCGCCTGGCGCTGAAGGCCGGCGAGGCGGGGCGCGCGGCGCTCTACCGCAAGGGGCTCATCGACGCGGCGCGCTTCGCGCTGGAGGCCCAGTACCGCCCGGAGAACAGCTTCTGGATGCCCGAGCCGGCCAGGGCCCTGGGGGGCGTGCGCCAGAGCCTGCTGGACACCACCGTGCGCATCGACTACGTCCAGCACTGCGCGCTGGCCATGCTGGCCGCCGCCGAACTGCTGGAGACCGAGGCGGCCAAGTGAGCGATTTGCTGGCCTTTTTTACGAAAGAGGCCGATAAATCACCGGAAATACGTCTCCGGAGTGACGCAACCAGCGCCATACGATTGATTAACTAGGCCGGGCTCCTTTCTTGGGCGTCCGGTTCACGGTGGAAAGGCAGCCATGTCCTCTCACAAGCGTTTCTTCGCACTACTATTCCTGCTGCCGCTCTGCGGTTGCCCGCAGCCCAAGCGTTCGAAACCCGGCTCCGGGCAGCCGGTCAAGCGCGCCAAGCGCGAGCTGGTGATCCTCGACGCGCTGAACTGGTCCGCCAAGTACCTGGAGGCCGGCGGCATCAAGCTCAAGCGCATCGACGGCTCGGTGCGCCTGGCGGCCGCCGACCCGGAGCGCACCGCCGCGGTGCTGGCCGGGGCCTGCCTGGCGCTGCGCCGCCGCCTGACGATCATCAGCGGGAACGTCGCCAACGCGGAGACCACCCGTCTGCCGGTGGCCGCCGCCGGAGCGCCGGCGACGCCCTACCGCCGCAAGGTCCTGACCGTGACGGCCAGCGGTGGGCTGGAGGTCGCCGAGGACAAGTCCGGTTTCCGCAAGGCCTACCGCCCGGGCCATCCCGACGCCGACAAGGACGGCAACGTGCTGCTGCCCAACGTGTACCTGGCGGTGGAGATGCACGACTGGCGCGCCAGCCGCCGGGAGTACGAGACGCTGCGCCTGGCGCTGGTCACGCTGAGCAACAGTTACGTCGCGCCGCCGGCCGCGCTGCTCTCCGAGCCGGTGCCGCCCCCGCCTTACGAGGCCAAGAAGCTCCCGCCGCCGCCCCCGCCCAAGAAGGCCAAATAGCCCAAGTAGCCCGCGCTCCGTTTTGTCATGACCTGCGCTCCTGATCGCCCGTGACTTACGACGCTTCGTCGTTTTCTTGTGGGCCCTCCTCTCTCACGCCTTCCGTTCTGCGCGACCCCACTGAACGATACCTTTTGACCTCGTGTCAAACCGGCGGGGTTCCGCCCTCCCTGGCGTGGTTCCGGCAAGTGAATTGCCGCTCGTCGGGCGCCTGAAGGCGCCGCTCCGAGCGACAACTGTCATGACCTGCGCTCCTGAAAGCCCGTGACTTACGACGCTTCGCCGTTTTTTTCCTGGCGCACGGACAGACGTTCCGGCTGACCTTTCGCTGGAGCCTTGGCGGTTGAAATAGGTGTGGTGACTCAAGAAAAAGTACCCCCTCATAAGTAATAGAGATATTTGCCTCAAATCGGAAATATTGTTTCCCCAACCGCCCAAGTGCGAAGCGGATGCGAAAAGAAAATCGGCCAGAAATGGCCAACCGGGGGCTGCGTGGGGGTCGCGCCAAACGGGAAGCGGCGGCGGTTGTAGAGTTCCGATGTTACCGCGCTCTTGCCTTCCTGATCTTCCTCCCTATCTCGTCTGCAATGGCGATTACCGGGTGCCATTCCTCCGGACCATCACACCACCATGATAATTCCAGGCCGCCCAAGCTATCGCCTATCTCCAATGAGTATGATGTGCCGTCGAGACCACCGGGCGCTTCGCGGGGCCGCACCGGGATGCTCACTTTGGCCAATCGCTCAAGCACGCCCTCGAACCACCGGGCGTCTATCTCCACCTCCTGCCGTTCGATGGTTGGCTCGAGATCCCTTGGATGCTTGAGTCTCTCGACCGGCGTTCGGAACTTCTCGCGATCCAAGTCTCGTCGCCACACTGTGATGATGCCGCAATATGCGCTTTCGTCGCACCGCAAGGAAAGATCGTAGACCTCGATGCCGGTCATCTCTTCGAAGCTGGGCGACTCGCAGAAGCGGAACACGCGAGGCACCCCGCGGCGCAGGAAGGACCTTCCTCTGGATACTTCGGCACTGGCCTTCGTCTGGAAGTCGTACCACTCGGCCGTCTGTTCGTCTTCCATTCCGCAACCCTCTCCCGCGAAATGCACACTACCGCCCTCGGACCGGGTGTCAAGGGCGCAGGTCCTTGACTCCACCCCAGACCGTTGACTTATCGCGGTTATGTGAGTACGCTTGATAAAGACCCGTGAAGAGCAAGGGGAAGCTATGGGGAGTGACCCCGAGAGCGACGAAAGACTGAAGAGCGCCCGCCAGTTGCTTCTGGTGGGCATTGCCTCAGTTGTCGTGGGAACCTGCGCAGTCCTGCTGGCCTGCGTGCTGCTCGCGTCCCTCTCTTGTCGTAACAAGACTTCCTCAATCGCAGGCGATGGGAATCGCTTGGGCGTCAAGCACTCCGGCAAGGTGCTCACGGAATCAATAGGCGTTGAAACCTTGGGGGGCGTCTTCACCGTCGTAATCAAGAAGGGGACCGAGTGCCCAGTCACTGTCAAGGAGGTCTTCTCGACTGCCGAGGACAACCAGGCCGCTGTGGATATCCACGTTCTAAGGGGTAACGCGAAACTCGCCAAGGACAACCGAACCCTAGGCCGTTTTCAAGTCCACGGCATACCCTCCGCTCCCCGAGGGGTTCCGCAGATTGACGTTTCCTTCATCCTCGACCGGGAAGGGAACCTGGAGGTCAAGGCGCGAGACAAGGCAACCGGGCGAGAGAAGCAGGTCCGGGTTCTTGGGCTCGAGACAACGCCGAAGTAGCGGCAAAGGAGTTCCAGATGGATACGGCATCCCGGGAACGTAATACTTAGTCCCCCGTCCCCGCTACTTCCCCGCCTTCTCCCCCTTGCCCCTCCCCGCCCGATGGGGTATAAGGGGTTTGCCCGGCGAACACTTCGGCCGGAGGGTGGGAGGAAGCCATGATCCCCAGCGACAACGCTCTGAGAACCTCGGCGGACTACATCGCGCTTGAGAACGAGTTCGGGGCCCGCAACTACAAGCCGCTCGACGTGGTCATCTCGCGCGGCGAGGGCATCTGGGTGTGGGACGTCGACGGCCGCCGCTACCTGGACATGCTCTCGGCCTACTCGGCGGTCAACCAGGGCCACTGCCACCCGCGAATCCTCAAGGCCCTGGTGGAACAGGCCAGCCGGCTCTCGCTGGTCTCCCGCGCCTTCCGGCACGACCAGATGGGTCCCTTCTATAAAGAGATCTGCGAGATGACCCGCTCGCACATGGTCCTGCCCATGAACAGCGGGGCCGAGGCGGTGGAGTCGGTGATCAAGGCCGTCCGCAAGTGGGGCTACACCATGAAGGGCGTGCCCGACGGCCAGGCCGAGATCATCGTCTGCGAAAACAACTTCCACGGCCGGACCATCACCATCGTGGGCTTCAGCAGCGAGGAGCAGTACCGCGCCGGCTACGCGCCCTTCGCCCCCGGCTTCAAGGCGGTGCCCTTCGGCGACGCCGACGCGCTGGAGGCGGCGATCACCCCCAACACCGTGGCCTTCCTGGTCGAGCCCATCCAGGGGGAGGGCGGCATCCTCATGCCCCCGGACGGCTACCTCCGCCGGGTGCGGGAGATCTGCGACGAGCGCGAGATCGTGATGATCACCGACGAGATCCAGACCGGCCTGGGCCGCACCGGCAAGATGCTCGCCGAGGAGCACGAGGGCATCGAGGCCGACTTGACCCTGGTGGGCAAGGCCCTCTCCGGGGGGCTCTACCCGGTCTCGGCGGTGCTCTCCAACAAGGAGGTCCTGGGGGTCTTCCAGCCCGGCGACCACGGCAGCACCTACGGCGGCAACCCCCTGGCCTGCGCCATCGCCCGGGTGGCCCTCAAGGTGCTGATCGAGGAGGGCATGATCGAGAACGCCGCGAAGCTCGGCCCCTACTTCATGGACTGCCTCCGCCGCATCCAGAGCCCCTGGGTCAAGGAGGTGCGCGGCCGCGGCCTGATGATCGGCGTGGAGCTGGCCCCCGAGGCCGGCGGCGCCCGGCGCTTCTGCGAACGGCTCCGGGACAAGGGCGTCCTCTGCAAGGAGACCCACCGGGACGTCATCCGCTTCGCGCCGCCGCTGGTAATCACCAAGGAGGACGTTGACTGGGCCCTGGGGCCCATCGAAGAGGTCCTGCGCTGGGGGTGAGGCGATGGTGAGCCAGAATAAAGCCGCGACTATTATCGGCGTGCCCATGGACCTGGGCGCCAACCGCCGCGGCGTGGACATGGGCCCCAGCGCGATGCGCGCCACCGGATTCCACACGCCGCTCCGCGAGATGGGCTACGACCTGGTCGACCGCGGCGACATGGAGGTGCCCATCCCCGAGGCCTCCGACGTCGGCGAGGAAACCAAGAAGTACGCCGGTCCCATCCGCGAGGTCTGCGACCGGCTGGCCGAGACGGTCTTCGAGGTCGCCGGTGCCGGGCGGGTGCCGATAGTCCTCGGCGGGGACCACAGCATCGCCATGGGCTCGGTGGCCGGGGTCGCCCGGCACTACCGCGAGCGCGGCGAGAAGCTGGGGCTGGTCTGGTTCGACGCCCACGGGGACATGAACCTGCCCTCGACGACGCCGAGCGGCAACGTTCACGGCATGGGCCTGGCGCACATCCTGGGGCAGGGCGATCCGGACCTGGCCGCCGCCGGCGGCCTGCGCGGCAAGGTCGCGCCCGAGAACGTCTGCCTCATCGGCGCGCGCGACTTCGACCCCGGAGAGCGCGGGGTGGTCGCCAAGTCGGGCATACACGTCTTCACCATGAAGGAGGTCGACCGCCTGGGGGCCGCGGAGGTCTTCGCGGAGGCGGTGACCCTGGCCTCGCGGGACGCGGCGGGAATTCACGTCAGCTACGACATCGACGTGGTAGACCCGGCCTTCGCGCCGGGAGTGGGCACCCCCCGGCGGGGCGGGCTGACCTATCGCGAGGCGCACCTCTTCATGGAGCTGGTCGCCGACCGCGGGGTCTTGACCTCCCTGGACATGGTGGAGGTCAACCCCATACTCGACAACCACAACGCCACGGCGGAGCTGGCCGTCGGGCTGATCCTCTCCGCGCTGGGCAAGCGGATCTTATAGCAGGCGGGCTCCCGACGGGTCTACGCCCCCTCGTCACTTGACGGCAGGTTGGACTGGCCGGGAGGCACGTCGCCGCTCTTCGCCCGGGCGGCGCGGTGCGCCAGCCAGAAGAACCCGGCAAGGGCCAGTTCGACGCCGCTCAGGCACAGGCGGGCCAGGGCTGCAATCACTGCGCCGACCCCCAGAGGCATCCAGGCGCTGAGCGCCACGGCCAAGGCGCCCTCGCGCACTCCCAGTCCGCCGGGAGAAAGGATGAACAGGTATCCCACCAGCCAGGCCAGCACAAAGGCTCCGCTGATACGGATTACACCGGCGACCACCCCCAACTCCAGCGTCACCACCGCGGTTGTTATGAAGTAACCGCCAAGCCCATACAGGAACCACCTCGCGACGTAGATGCCGCCACATCGCAGGATCATGCCGAGAGTCAGTTGCGGCAGGCTGTCGGCCTCCGGCATTTTCCGCCAGCGGTAATACATCCGCAAGACCCCGGTTATGATTCGCGGGTGCAAGGCGATCAGAAGCACGGGCAGCGGTATGAGGTAGAGATAGGAGGTGTGGGCAGAGCCGGCGGGGCCAGGGGCCAGCACCGTCGAGAGGGGCCAGATGCTCAGGCATATAACCAGGCTGATGATGATTTCCAGAAGAGCGGTGGCAAAGACCCTGCTGGGCAGGGCCCCGTCTTCGGCACTCACGCGCGCGCGGGCCACGAAGGCCATTACCTTGCCGGGGACGTACTTGGCCACCTGGGAGTATGACCAGGCACGCAACGCGGTGCTCAGGCGGATGGGGCTGCCCAGGTTGCGCATGAGCATGTACCAGCCCAGCGCCTGGACCAGGCACCCGACCGCCGTACACAGAAGCCCCAGAATGAGTCGGCCCGCTGAGATATCCTTGCGGCATTCAACAAACTGGTCCCAAGAGCTTACCACCGCGACGACGCAGAACCCCAGAGCCAGCACGCCGACCACCGCGGTGAGGACCCTCATAAGGGGCCGTGTGCTGACACCTGTGTCCCGGGTGCTCAGTGTCCCACCCTCCGAATCCAGTTCGCCGATAGCATACAATAGACCTCGGCCCCAGCACAAGTGTAATCCGATGGTGTTTGCGTGAAGCCGGCGGCGTCTCAGCTGCAGTCCGCGCCTCCTTCGGCGGAAATTCCAGAACAGTTGCCTATTGAAAAGCCCGGGCTTTGTCGGTATGATAGGGTTGATGTTGCCACATGGCTTTGCAGAGGCAAACGGTGTCGTTTCGTCCCGATTACCGGGTGAGTAGATTAGGAAAAGGCCAATGGCATCGGTCACCATCATCGTCCCGGCGTACAACGAAGAGGAGGTGGTCGAAAAGACCCTCCGGGAGTTGCGCCAGGCTCTGGAAGGTGACAAGGATAATACCTACCGCATCACGGTCGTGGACGACGGCAGCACGGACGGGACCGGCCCCACTCTGGACCAGCTCAAACAAGAGTTGGACCTCACGGTTATTCACTCACCAGAGAATCAAGGATATGGCGCCTCGTTGAAGCGAGGTCTGTCCGACTGCCAGGACGATTTCTTATGTACGTTCGATGCTGATGGCCAGCATGATCCCAACGATATCCCGCGGATGATCAGTGAGATGGGGAACTATGATGCAGTGATAGGCGCGCGCACCCGGGCCCAAGGGTCGCCCATGTGGCGCCTCCCCGGGAAATGGGTCCTGGCCAGGCTTGTCAACTACCTGTGCGACCGGAAGATACCCGATTTCAACTGCGGGCTCAGGTGCTTCAAGAGGCAGGTGCTCGAGTCCATCCGGCACCTGTGTTCAGATCGGTTCTCTTTCTCCACCACCAGCACGATGGCTCTCTACGGGAACAACGCCAACGTGAAGTTTGTCCCGATAGAGGTCAGGAAGCGAGTAGGCAAGAGCACTGTATCTCCGAGGACCGGAGCAGAGGCCTTCTTGCTGATGCTGACCCTGATTATGGTATTCAGGCCCTTGCGGGTGTTCTTTCCGATCACCGCGATTGTAGGCGTCGTCGGAGCAGGCTTCCTCGTTTATGGATTGGTCATCAGCAATATCAGCGACGTGTGCGTGCTCTTGCTGATAAGCAGCCTCCAGTTCTTCCTGATCGGCTTGCTTGCAGACCAGGTCGCGCGAATCCGCAAAGAGAAGCAATGAAGGCCCTGCTGATCAACCCGCCCCGCCACAACCCGCTTAAGTCCAACGTGCCCTCGTGGGTCGAGCTGGATACAGGCGCTTATCCGCCTCTGGGGCTGCTCTACGTTGCGGCGGCGGCTCGGGAGTGGACCGATTGGGATGTCTCGGTGCTGGACGCCCAGGCGCCCAACTTGTCTTTTGACGACGTCGAAGAACGCTTGCGAAACGAACAGCCCGACGTCGTGGGCATCCAGGCCATGACCTTCAACCTCATCGATGTCCGCGAGACCTCCGAAGCAGTCAGGCGCGTCCTGCCGAAAGCTCACATATGCATCGGCGGCCCCCACGCCCACCTGTATCCGGAGGAAACCCTTCGACTGGGGATAGCCGATTCCGTAGTGATGGGAGAGGGCGAGCGTCCTTTCGCGGAGCTGCTGAAAAGCCTGGGTGCGGGCGGCCAGATATGCTCGCAGCCCGGCCTGGCCTTCCTCCGTGACGGCGCCATGGTCAAGATGGACCCCGTCATGGTTGAAGACCTGGACTCCCTGCCCATGCCGGACCGCTCCATGCTGCCCCTTAAGGAATACACGTCGGCCCTGGCCACGCAGTCACCGATCACCACCATGATGAGCAGTCGCGGTTGCCCGTACAAATGCATATTCTGCGACCGACCGCACCTGGGGAAGAAGTTCCGCGCCCGCTCTGCGACCAGCGTGGTCGCCGAGATGGAGAATTGCGCCGGACTGGGCATCAGGGAGATCTTCTTCTACGACGACACTTTTACCGTTGATCGCCAACGGGTGCTGGACATCTGCAAGTTGATTCGCGACAGAGGGATCAAGATCCAGTGGGACATCCGAGCTCGCGTGAACACCGTGGACCGGGACGTCTTGCGGCAACTCCGGGCCGCCGGCTGCGTGCGAATACACTACGGCGTCGAGGCGGGAACGGAAAGAATCCTGCGCGTTCTCCGCAAGGGCATCGACCTGAAGCTCGTCAAGAAAGTCATGCAGTGGACGCGGGAAGCCGGCATAACCAGCCTGGCCTACTTCATGATTGGGAACCCCACGGAGACCAGAGAAGAAATCGAGGCCACGCTGGCCTGCGCCCGACAGATCCGACCGGATTTCATCCATCTTTCCGTTACCACTCCTTTCCCCGGAACCGAACTTTACTTCATGGCGCTCCGTGAAGGACTGATAGAGAAGGACTGCTGGAAAGAGTTCGCCAGCGACCCCACACCGGATTTCGTCCCGCCCCTGTGGCTTGAGAACTTCACCCGGGACGAGTTGCTGGCGCTTCTCGAGCGAGGTTATCGCGAGTTCTACCTGCGCCCCGGATACGTCCTGCGCAGCCTGATCCGGGTGCGCAGCCCTTCGGAGCTCTGGCGCAAGGCCAAGGCGGGCCTCGGATTGTTCTCCTCGAAAGGCGAACGTGCGAAAGATCCTGTCGAGAATCATTAACGCTCTGCTCTTGCCACTGAGGCTCCTCGCGAGTCACGATCTGCTGCGGCGGTTGCGGCTGCGCAGCATGCGAGATGAACGGGTGGACACCGTATTGCGCTACTGCAAGGGGAAGGTGCTGGACATTGGCTGCGGCGAAAGCAATCCGCTGGTGAACGGCTACGCCGGACCCGGCGTGGGAGTGGACGTTCATCCCTGGCCCGGCGTGAACATCCTTTGCGACACCCGCCATCTGCCCTTCGAGGACGGTTCCTTTGAAACCGTGGTGATGCTCGCCGTGCTTAACCACATCCCCGACCGTGAAGCGGTGCTTCGAGATTGCCACCGGGTCCTGGTTCCGGGGGGGCAGCTGCTGGTGACCATGCTGGGGCCGGCCATCGGGAAACTGCGCCACCGCCTGGCGTGGTGGGACCGCGATCAGAGGGAGCGCCAGCACGCCGCGGGCGAGCTCATGGGGCTTGACGTCGCCTCAGTTGAGCAGTTGCTTAACCGGTCAGGGTTTCAGCTTCGACGTCGCGTCCGTTTCGTATGCGGCTTGAATCGGCTCTACATAGCGGAGAGAGGCGCTGAAGCCGGAGAGGAACCGACGTCGTGAGTCAGCAGCGTTACTGGGCAGCACCCACCTGGCCGCGGCGTAAGTTGGAGTCCAGAGCGGTCCTCGAGACCTACACCACCTACTGCAAGCTGTTGGCCGAGCGGACGGGGATCCGTCCCGAGGCCAGAGTGCTGGACATCGGCACGGGGCACGGTCCGCTCATGTACCACCTTTCAAAGCAGTTCCCGGGGGTTGTTGGCCTGGATTTCTCCGCGCACATGCTTTCGCTGAACCCGTGTCGCGGGCGATTGGTTCGAGGAAACGTTGAGTCTCTCCCCTTTCTCGACGGAACCTTCGACTTGGTGGTAAGTTCCGCCCTGCTGCATCACCTCGCCCCCCAAGAGCAGGTGAACACGATCCGCGAAATGGCTCGCGTCTCCCGCAACGCGGTCGCTATTCTCGAGCCCAACCGAATGAACCCGGCCATGTTTCTCTTCGGCTTGGTTAAGAGCGAAGAACGGGGCCTCTTGGGCCTGGGCCGGCGTCACCTCCGACAGATGTTGGCCTCCGTCAAGCTGGAAGCAATCTCTTCGACGGTGAACGGTCTGGTCCTGCCCAACTCCATGCCAGGTTGGCTGTTGCCCCTGGCCTCGGCCCTCAACCAGAGTTGGCTCGCCAGGGCAGCAGGATTCTACGTGCTGTGCGTCGGCCGCAAGCCGGACGGCGCAGCCGCAGCCGGGCAGTAGGAACCGAGAAAGTGGACGTGACCAGAGAAGGGCCTTCGGAAAGCCCCGCAGGGCGTCCCGATGACGGGCGGACAACCGCTTGGCATCGCGAGTGGGCGCCGTTGGTCATTCTTGTCATTCTGGGACTCGTTGTGAATTTCATGGCGGAGTGGAATGCCCCCTTCTGGGCACCGTCCGGTGACCTGAAAGTCATTTTCACGATGGCGTCGGCCACGGATAACCCGGAAGCGTTCAGCAATGACCCCGTGTACTCAGACCCCCGGCACTACAGCTTCTACACGCCCGGCTTTGTGGCTGGCGTCCGCCTCTTCCAGCGCTTGACCGGCAGCCATGCGGCCTTCTGTCGGTTCTTCTCTCCGGTGCTGCTGGTGCTTCAACTCGTGGGTTTCTACTTGCTGGGACGAGCGTTGTTTGGCAACCGCTGGGCCGGTTTGGCGCTGGCCATTCTTTCTCTCTGCTATGTAAACCTGCCGAGAGGCACCTATGTGGGCTGGCGAGGATACCGTTACGTCAGCCCCCGGACCTTTCTGATGTCACTGGCTCCCTTCGTATTCTGGTTCGCGCTGCATTTCCGGAAGCGCCCCTGGGCCTGGTTCCTGGCCATGGCGCTGCTGGGGGTACTCGCGTACATTCATCCGGTAAGCGCACCGGTCCTCGCACTGGGGCTTTGGGCGAGCTTCTTTGCTTTCCACCCCGCGGAATGGTCGTGGCGGCGGCGGCTGGGGACAGCCTTGGCCTGCGGCGCGGTGTTTCTCATTGCGGTCCTCCCGTTCGCGCTGTGGTATCGCGCCCATGTCCAATTGGGGAGCGCCCCGCCAGAAGGCTTGTCCCAAGACCAGGCACTGGCGCTGATGAACGCGCGGGTTGCCGATATCGCCGGAGTGTGGCGCGCATTCACCCAGACCTGTTTGGCATGGCTGCGCTTTCCATTAGTGGTGGTTCTCTGCTTGTCTTGCGTTGGCGCGATTCTCGGAATCCTTCACTGCAGTACTCGCAAGGTGGTCGTCATCTGCCTGCTGTGGCTCGCCGGGATATGGGGCGCCTCCTTCCTGGTCCCCGCGCTGGACGAAGTTCTCTCCGGGATGACCGGGCGCCTTCCGTCGCAGATATCCCTGGCGAGGGGGATGCGCTACTTCTCCTGGCCCCTGATGGCGCTCATGCTCCTGCTGCCCCGAGCCGGGGCAAAGTTCGCGGAAAGATGGTCCTGCCGGGTGAAGCTCAGCACTTGGCTGCACAGAGGGGCGCTGATCCTGACCGTCACCGGCATGCTCTGCATGCTGGGCTCTCGCCCTCCGCAAGGAATCGGGCAACTCGTGCGCAAGCAGTGGTGCAAGGGCCGACTGGTGCCACGCGCCTCGAAACAGCAGGCTGATCTCAAGGCAGCCTTCGAAGCCATAAAGGAGAGAACAGCGCCCGGAACTCGCCTCATCAGTGAGAGTGAAGAAGCCGCGATGGTAGCACGTTATTACTGCCTGCGCCCCCTGGCACATACCAGGAAAGACGGGGGGCTGCTGTTGTATACGGACGTCGAGGCCATGAGCGCGTGGGCCGCCAACGAGAAGCGATGGCAAGCCGCCTGTGCCGAAGCCAAGGAAGAAAGGACCATCCTCCCGCTCACTGCGGTAGCCAGGGAACTGAAGGCTGATTATCTGCTTACCCGCCACGACAGGGCCAGCGACGTGTCCGAACTGCCACAGAAGGGTTTCAGGATCGTCTACTCGAACGACTCCTGGCTCTTGTTAGAGCTGTCTCCTGAAGCCGGCAACCGGTAGACCGCCCACCTGTCCTCTCGGTAAAGGCAGCGAAACGGGTAGTTCGGAGGCACTTTCTTCGGACCCTCCACCACGAATATCCTGGCATCGTATTTCCTGCCCAGCTTCAGAATCCTCTCCGGGTCCTGAGTCCGATAGCCAGCGGCCAGGTTCTTCCACCTGAGGTGCCGCATCTCAGTTTCCGCATCGAATCCGCTGATGTCCAGCATCCTCCGGCGCCACTCGACGACCTTCGCGGCCCCGAAGGGGAAACACTTGAGATCAACAACAATCGGGCGCTCGGCATGCGCCCTGAAGGCCACCGAGTCCGGAGGAACCAGAAGTCGAACTCCGGGCGGCAGATTACGCTGGCACCACTGCGCCACGTCCTCCTCCACGGAGGTGCTCACCAGCCATGGCTGAACGTGCGCCCAACTATTGCGCTCAGGGCCGAGCGGCCCCCCCGGCAGGCGAAGCGCCAGGAACAGGACCATAACCAGCGCGGCCATGCCCGCGTGAAACGGCTTCCGAAGATCCAACCTCAGGCCCCAAATCAGCACCACTGCGGACAGTATCAATACCGTGTGAAACGGCTTGGCATTTCCCGAGTAAGAGCCCTTTGTCTTCGCCCAATACGGAAGCGCGGCCGCGACAGACACCAAAGCGGCAATCACGAGCGCGTAGCGCACGTATCTCCTCCGCCGCTCGGTCGCATCCGGCCGGGTGACTTCCGTGCCAGAATCCTTCCCGAGGACAGTGCGCGAACCGTACAACCTGCCCACCAGGCGTTCCAACGAAGACAGGAGCTTAAGGATGCGCCGCCCGCCCGGCCAGGGCAAGGCGCAGACCAGCACAATTGCCCAGAAGCCGGCAAAATACCAGTCGTTGATCAATGACGCGAGCGCCGGCGCCACCAGCAGTTGGCGCAGGCCTCCCGCGTCCCACTGCTTGTGACACCAGGCCCCGATCATCACGCAGACAATAACGCGCGGCCAGATGCCGGTTCGCAAGGGTTGAAACCAGAGCGTGTACGAAAGAAAGAAGGCTAGAGGTATGGCTGCAAGGAAGAAGACCGACGGGACCGCGCCCAACCACTTGGCGTCTCTCCCCCGGCCAGCGAGAAGAGACTCACGGGCAACGCGAAGCAGGGCGGCAAATGCCACGCAAACCCCCGCCAACGCAGCCCAGGTTTCAGCCTTCCACAGCGCGGGATTCACGCGGTCCGTCAGGCGGAACAGGTGGGCGTCCATAACCGGGCCCATGTCGGGGACCCCGCCACCGACCCGCGCGGTGCTCAAATAGAAGAGGCTTGGCGAAGCGGCCACCGCCGACAACGCGGCCATCGCCAGCAGCCAGGGCCATTTCCTGGGCCGGGACAGAAGGTGCGCCACACCCAGAAGCACCGCGCCCTGCGCCCCCACCAGGGGTTGGATGTTCACCGCCAGGCCAAGACATGCGCCCGCCCACAAGTACTTGCGCCTGAGCCACAGGGCAACGGCCATGAGAATGAAGGCATGGCCGAAGTCCGTGGGCCGCGCAATGTAAGCCCACAGCGACACGAAGCCCAAGCCCTCTCCAAAGGTGGCCAGCATTCCCGCGAGGGCAACCCACCATGCGGCCCGCTCGCCGAAGAGGTGACGACCTATGCTCGCAAAGGCCCAGGTCATCAGGCCGAGGACCGCGAGTTGTGCCAGGAGGAACGCGGCGGGGATTCCCGCGATTCTGGCGATGGGAGCCATCATCGCAACGAAGAAGTGCCTGATGTTGAGACCGTCCAGCGTCCGTATGTACCAATCGTCGTGCAGGTACGAAGCGTCCAGGTAGTGTTTCAAGGTCGGCATCTGCGAGTAGTGGTCGCCGTGGCCGAAAGTGATCCCGACAAAGAAGGCGTTGACCAGCACCACGAGAAGAATCAGCATCCCGACGGAAGCGGCGCGCTTCAACCTCGCGCGCACGGGGGGCCGCACATCCGTCGTCGCACTCTTGTGTTCAGGCATGTTGGCTCTCAGCGCGACACGCTGCGATCACAGCGAGGCAGCCGAGCAAGGGAGATGCTTCTCCGCGGACGATGTCATTGTGCGGCCGTTCACGTCGCCGTTGGCCCTGATGAGTCTTCTTCGCGCCCGTCTATGTCCCCGCTGGGACCGAGCTCCTCTCGGACGTGATAAGGCAGTCTGTCATGAACCATCTGATAGATGCGGCTGATCACGTCGGCCAGGAAGCCCAACATCAAGCACTGGACTCCGAGCAGGATGCTCAGCGTGGCCATGGTCATCGGGGGACGCGAGCCCATGGGCAGACCGCGAAAGAACTTGTCGTAAAGCAGCCAAGTGAAAACGGCGACCCCGCCTGCTATGAGCACCGCCGCCACCTTGCCCAGCAAGTGCAGGGGACGCCCCAGGTAGGCCGCCTGGAACCAGAGGGAGAGTATGTCCAGCGCCACGTTGGGCATCCGGCTGATGCCGTACTTGCTGCGCCCTGCGCGGCGGAGCGGAGCTGATATGGGCACCTCGGCAATCGATCCCCCCTGCAGGAAGACGAGTGCGGGGAGGAACCTGTGAGATCCCGGGGCCATGTGCAGCGATCGGGCCCACTCCCCCCGCAGGCATTTGAAGCCTCCCATGTCGTGGACCTTGCACTTCGTCACCAGCCTCATCAACCAGTTGGCGACCAGAGAGGGAAACCGCCTGAGCAGAAAAGACTCTCCCCTGGCCTGACGCCAGCCGCTGACCAGGTCGTATCCCTCACGCGCCTTCTCAACCAGAGCTGGAATCTCTTCCGGCGCATGCTGAAGGTCGGTATCCATCACCACTACGTGTTCGCCCCGGCTGTTCCGCAGTCCGGCGAAAACCGCCGCCCACTGGCCGGAATTCCGCGACAGGAAGAGCGCGCGGACCCGCGCATCTTCCGCAACTATCTGGCGAACAATCCGGCGTGAAGAGTCATCGCTGCCATCGTCCACGAAGATGATCTCGTAAGTGCGCCCATAACGCTCCAGGGCCTCGGTGACTCGCTTGTGGTACTCCTTGAGAGCGGCCTCCTCATTGTAGACGGGAGCGACTATGCTGATATCCGGAGGAAGTCCTTGTTGACCCACCATGTTTGGCCTCTCCCGTATCCGCCCTGTCGCGAAAGTCCTACCCGTCGGCCGCGACTGTCTTTCCGACCGGTTCCGATGGACTCGAAGTGGGGCCATCCACGGCCTCGGCCGCCAATTGCATTATGTCCCCGAGGCAAATCCTCAACCTGAAGGGCAGGCCCCGCGCGAGGAGTCGCACTCCGGCCCCGAGCACTGGCGCTTTGGCCAGACAGGAAGTCCCCAGAAGGTACGAAAGGTTAAAGACCCGGGACTCCGCACGGGTATCCGCAATGCGCAGGCCAACCCGGGAAAGCATCTTCTCGATGGCGGTGAGCGTGAAGCAATACAGGTGCTGAGAAGGCTTCACCAATCTCCACCTGCGCCCCAGCAGTCGGGCCAGGCGTGATTCGGCGTTCCCCGTGGTGAGAAACAAGTGGCCTCCCGCCCGCAACAACCGCCGCGCCTTGGCCAGGTTCGCGAGCGGATCGGGCACGTGCTCCAGGTAGTCCCACATAGTGATGACATCGAAAGAAGACTCGGGATACGAGATATTCAGAAAGTCCCCTTGCCTGATGGCCACTGAATTCAATTTCTTTCCTTGCTCACAGGCAAACTCCGAAAGCTCACACCCCTCCACCTCCCAGCCTGCAGGCGCGTGCTTGAGGAAGAAGCCGAATGCAGTACCTACATCCAATAACCTGCCGGGATTGGGCGAAAGCTTCTGGACCTGTTGCCACTTCCGCCGGCAGTTGATGGCCTGGGTCTTCAGATCGCGATAGTAGTAGTCGGCCCGCCAGGGAGAATTGAAAAGCTCCTCACTGTAAAGCGCGGTCAGATCAGAATCCGTGGGCAGCTCCTGGCGCACAATCATTCCACAATCAGGGCAACGCAACAAGGGGAAACCTCGCCGTTGGCCCCAAGCTGAGAGGGTGGCTGCGCATGCTCCGCAAGAACGCGCCAAATCTGCTCTCTCAGTCTATCCCTGCTTGGACCACCGGGCAAAGGCAAACAGTCCAATGGCTGACGAACCTGAAAGCCGGAAACGTCAAGTCCCTTGGCCCTTGCCAACGTGTACAGCACTGAACCCTAACCACCCGCCGAGATTATAGAACAACGCAGCATCCTTTCAAGTTGCTCCCCCTCCAACGCCGGGGAAGACCGGGGATGATTAGAGGCGCCCGGTTCTTGACACCCTTCAAGTCCGTGATAACATGAGGCATACGCAGGTGCCGCGCGGGGGAGTGCGGCGCGTTGCGCTTTGGCTCCGACGCGAAAGGAAGTGCCATGAAGTTGGAAGTCGTCGACCTGGGACCCTGCAAGAAGCGACTCACTGTGGAGGTCGCGGTCGAGAAGGTCAAAGAGGAGTACGACGAGGTCTGCGAGGAGCTGGGCCGCAACGTGGAACTGCCCGGCTTTCGCAAGGGCCGGGTGCCGCGCACGCTGCTGGTAAGCAAGTTCGGCCGGCAGATAGACGCGGACGTCAAGGGCAAGCTGCTGGACTCCTCCTTCAAGGACGCCGTCAAGGAGAAGGAGCTGGAGCCCGTCGGCGAGCCGGATCTGGACGTCGAGAAGGTCGAGTTCGACATCGAGCAGCCCCTCAAGTACGAGTGCGAGATCGAGGTCAAGCCGGAGTTCGAGGCCCCCGCGTACGAGGGGCTCAAGATCGAGAAGCCCGGCGAGGAGGTCTCCGACGAGGAGATCGCGGAGGCCATCGACCGCATCCGGCGGCGCTTCGCCGAGGTCCACCCGGTGAGCGGCCCGGCCCAGGCCGAGGACTTCGTGGTCGTGGACGTCAAGCTGACCATCGACGGCAAGGAGGCCTGGAAGGACTCCGAGCTGGCCCTGGGCCTCACCGAGGAGCGCGCCCTGGGCCTGCCCTTCGAGCTGGCCAGTTCCGAGCTGGTCGGCGCGGAGGCCGGCAAGAAGATCAGCGCCGAGGTGGAGGTGCCCCTCAATTTCAAGATCGAGGAGTACCGCGGCAAGAAGGCGGACGCCGAGATCCAGGTCAAGGACGTCAAGCGCCCCAAGCTCCCGGAGTTTAACGACGAGCTTGCCAAGCGCGTGGGTGAGCCCAGCGCCGAGGGCCTGCGCCTCCGCGTGCGCGGGGGCCTAATCGAGGAGAAGAAGTCCCAGGCCGAGCGCGAGGTGCGCCGGCAGGTGCTCGACCAGCTCATCGCCGCGGTCAGCTTCGAGCTGCCCGAGAAGCTGCTGGAGCGCACCGCCGAGCGCGACCAGCTCCGCCGCCGCTACCAGCTGGAGCAGATGGGCCTCAAGGAGGACTCCCTCTCCGACGACGCCCGGCAGGAGATGCACAACGTCAGCCGCCAGCAGGCCGAACACGACCTACGCGCCTTCCTGATCCTCGAACGCATCGCCAAGGCCCGGGAGATCGAGGCCTCGGACGAGGAGGTCGACGCCCACTTCGCGGCGCTGGCCGCCCGCCGCGGCGTCGACCCCGCCGCCCTCAAACGCCACGCCGAGGAGCGCGGCGAACTGGAGGGCGTCAAGGGCGAGCTCTGCGAGAACAAGGTCATGGAGTTGATCCTTTCGGCGGCCCAGATAACCGAGAAGAAGCCCGAGCCGCCGGCCAAGAAGAAGGCCCCCGAGAAGAAGGCCGAGAAGAAGGCCGAGAAGAAGCCTGAGAAGAAGGCCGCGGTCGAAGAGAAGGCCCCCGAGAAGAAGGCGGCCAAGAAGCCCGCGAAGAAACCGGCCAAGAAGGCCGAAAAGAAGCCCGCGGCCAAGAAGCCCGCCCCCAAGAAAAAGGCTCCAAAGAAACCCGCCAAGAAATCCGATAAGAAATAGGGGCCGCCCGCTTTTCAAGCGTCCCGTCGGCGGCGCCGGGAGAGGGGAGAAGACCATGAGCCTGGTTCCCATAGTCGTCGAGAAGACCGGCAGGGGTGAGCGCTCCTACGATATCTTCAGCCGGCTGCTCAAGGACCGCATCGTCTTCATCGGCGAGGAAGTCAACGACTACACCGCCAACCTGGTCATCGCCCAGCTGCTCTTCCTGCAGCTGGACAACAAGGACCAGGACATCAACGTGTACGTGAACTCGCCGGGCGGCTCGATCACCGCGGGGCTGGCCATCTACGACACCATGCAGTTCGTCTCTAACGACGTGGCCACCTATTGCCTGGGCCAGGCGGCGTCGATGGGCGCGGTGCTGCTTTGTGCCGGCACCAAGGGCAAGCGCCACATCCTGCCCAACAGCCGGGTGCTGATCCACCAGCCCTGGGGCGGCTTCCAGGGCACGGCCTCAGACATCTCCATCCACGCCGACGAGATCCTCAAGCTCAAGAAGCGGCTCAACGGCATCCTGGCCCAGCACACCGGCCAAAGCGTCGAGAAGATAGAACAGGACACCGACCGCGACCGCTACATGTCCGCCGAGGAGGCCCAGGAGTACGGCCTGGTCGACGAGATCATCCGGCCCGGCGAGAAGAAGAAGGACGAGAAGAAGAAGGACGAGAAGAAGAAGGACGGGGAGAAGAAGGCGGAGCAGTGAGCAAGGGCGAGAACGGCGAGAACGGCGGGAAGGGCGACGGGGACGTCAAGGGCGTCAAAGGCGGCAAAGGCGGCAAAGGCGGCAAGGGCGGCAAGGGCGAGCGGCCCACCGACTTCGAGTTCTGCACCTTCTGCGGCCGCGACCGCGGCGAGGCCGGGCGCATGGTCGCCGGCCCCCCGGGCATCTATATTTGCGAAGAGTGCATCGACCTCTGCAACTCCATCCTCGACCAGGACAAGGTGCGCCGCGAGGACACCCCGGGCTTCGAGAAGATACCCTCGCCGCGCCAGATCAAGGAGCGGCTCGACGAGTACGTGGTCGGCCAGGAGAGCGCCAAGCGGGTGCTCTCCGTGGCGGTGCACAACCACTACCAGCGGATCACCAACCCCGCGACTGACGACGAGGTGGAGATCGAGAAGAGCAACATCATGCTCATCGGCCCCACCGGCTGCGGCAAGACCCTGCTGGCCCAGGTGCTGGCCAAGACCCTGGACGTGCCCCTGGCCATCGGCGACGCCACCACCCTCACCGAGGCCGGCTACGTCGGCGAGGACGTCGAAAACCTCCTGCTGCGGCTCCTGCAGGTGGCGGACTTCAATCTGGAGCTGGCCGAGCGGGGCATCATCTACGTCGACGAGATCGACAAGATCGGCCGGCGCAGCGAGAACCCCTCGATCACCCGGGACGTCTCCGGCGAGGGCGTGCAGCAGGCCCTGCTCAAGATACTGGAGGGCACCACCGCCAACATCCCGCCGCAGGGCGGGCGCAAGCACCCCGAGCAGAAGTATATCCAGATGGACACCTCCAATATCCTCTTCATCTGCGGGGGGACGTTCGACGGCCTGGAGGAGATCGTCGGCCTGCGCACCGGGCACCGCCTGATGGGCTTCAGCGAGGAGGCCCGCGGGGTGGGGGATACCGAGCGCTCGGAAATCCTCAGCGAGGCGGAAAGCCACGACCTGATCAAGTTCGGGCTGATCCCCGAGATGGTCGGGCGCCTGCCGGTGATCTGCAACCTGGACCCCCTGGACGAAGACGCCCTGGTGCACATCCTCACCGACCCCAAGAACGCGCTGATCAAGCAGTACCAGAAGCTCTTCAAGCTCGAAGGCGCCAAGCTGGCCTTCACCGAGGACGCTCTGCGCCTGGTGGCCCGCAAGGCCCGGGGAAAGCAGACCGGCGCGCGCGGCCTGCGCTCCATCCTCGAAAACCTCATGATCGACATCATGTTCGACCTGCCCGAACGCAAGGACGTGGCCGAGTACGTCATAACGCCGGAGGTCATCGAGAAGGGGCCCGAGGCCCTGGATCTTCCCGAGCCGCTTCCGCTGCCCCGGCCGGGGAAGCCCGAAAGCGCCGCGCCCGAAGAGCAGAAAGAGAGCGCCTGAGCCCGTTGACCCGCGGGCCCCTCGGCGGTTAACATAATGACCATGAGATTCGCACTGATCCTGACCGCCGCGCTCGCCCCCGTTCTGGCCGCCGCCGGCGAGGCCGCCACAACCCCCGTCAAGCCCAAGCCCAAGCTCAAGGCCGTTTCCGGCAAGGCGGCCGAGAAGCTCAAGCACAAGTACCTCAAGGTGGCGATTCACAAGAAGGACGGGAAGACGGTCGAGGGGCTTCTGAAACAGTTCAGCACCGAAGCCGGGGAGAAGGGCACTTACCTGTTAGTGGTCATGAAGGGCGATAAACGCTCCGAGAAGATGATTGCCGGCGGGCAGGTGGCCAGGGTCGAGTTCAAGGGGGTCGTCGAGGCGCGGCCCAGGACCTCCGGGGAGATGATCGCCCGGACCCTCAAGAGGGAGATCGGCGAGACCGTCCGGCGGATATTCAAGGATCTGGGCGAGGCCAAGAAGAAGCCCGACGGCGTCGAGAAGCTGCTCCGCGAGCACGAGGAGAAGCTCAAGAAGATGAAGGTCGGCCCCCGGCGCCTGGACCGCTGGAAGCTCCACCGCCAGGTCGGCGAGGAATTCGGCTATCTGTTCTTCGGCTACTTGCACGAGTCCGGCAAGGCCGACAAGGAGGGCGCCAGGAAGGCGCTCGCGAGAATCGAGAAGCTCAGCCACCAGACCGAGGACCGGCGGGTGGGAGAAATGCTGCGCATGCGCCTGGAACGCCTGCGCGGCGGCAAGGACCGCCCCAGCCACTGGCGGCGCCCCGGCAGCCGCGGCCCGCGCGTGAGACATGACGGGGATTCCCGGAAACGACCGGGGGGCTAGCTGCGGCCGGCTTTCCCGGCGAGGACCAGCGTGCCGCGGGCCATGTGCCGCGGCGTTTCTTTTTTTCCGGACCCCTGCTCCCCGATCCACTCGGTGATCCGCGCCAGGCCCTCGGCGAACTCGGCGTCGTCCATCAGCTCGAACGTGCTGATGTGCCGGTTCCTGATGCGTTCCAGATACTCGTCGTCCAATGCGTAATCGGCGACCACCATGGGCCGCTCGGCCTCCGGCGCCAGGCCGGCGGCGCGCAATCCCTCGCGCACCGCGGGCAGATCCGGGAAGCGCGCGCAGTCGATCTCACCGAAGCGCGGGAAGAACTGATTGAGAAAGTGCCCCCTGATCTGCCGGTGGCTGGCGGTGAGCACGACCAGCTTGCCGCCGGGCGACAGGGCTCGCGCGGCTCCCGCGTAGAAGTTTGCGGGGCTTTCCAGGTGATGGAGCATGTATGCACTGAGAATAAGGTCAAAAGCGCCGTCGACGAACGGCAGGCACCCGGCGTCGCCGCGGACCAGCCCCGCGCCGGAGAGCTTCTCTCCGGCCCGGGCGAGCATTCCCGCGGAGAGGTCCAGGCCGATCACTTCGGCCTGGGGCCAGGCCTCGCGCAGGCAGCGCGTGGCGTTGCCCGTCCCGCAGCCGGCGTCCAGCGCCGCGCGCGGCCCGAGGCCGCGCGGCAGGAGGCCGGCCAACTCGCGGGTCAGCTCGGAGCCGAAGCGCCGGGATCTATCATAGCGCCCGGAGATGCGGTCGTAGTCGATGCGCTTCACGTATTTTCGTCCAGAAAGGCGTCGGCGTCAGTCAGCATCTGGCGCGTCTCGTCGAAGCCCAGGAGCGGCAAAGCTTCCGCCAGTGAGGCCCAGCGCACCTCGACGGCCTCGGCGGGGGCCAGATTCACGTCTTCAGGACAGCGCGCCGGGAAGTAGACCGCGAGTTTCTCGGCGCCTCCCTCCGGCAGGGGATAGCGCAGCTCCCGTCGGAAACCGGGGACCACCTCGGCGGCGCTCAGGCCCATCTCCTCGCGAGCCTCGCGGCCGGCGGCGTCCAGCTCGGTCTCGCCGGGCTCCAAATGTCCTTTGGGAAAGCTCCAGTACTTGCGATCGCGCATGAGCAGGTATTCGCGCCGGCCGTCTCTTTCACGAAAAGGAATCAGCCCCGCGGAGTGCTCGCGCCTCACTTCCCGCCCTCCGCTTCCAGTCGCGCGCGGGTGCCCAGGTTGTGCGCCAGGCGCACCCGCCCGGCCAGCTTTCTCTGGAGCCGAACCGCCTCCCCGGGCGAGAGCTTCCAGTCGTGGAGCCGCTTGACCTTCACGGCTTGTATCTCTCGAAACTCTCCACGAACTTCTTCCCGAGGTAGGGCTCCAGTTCGCCGAGGTCGAACCTGGGGTTCTTGGGCGTGCCGGTGACCTTGATAGTGGCAGTGACTTCCTCCGCCTCGAACTCGAACTTGCCGTCAAGGCTGCGGACCAGGAAATCCATGAAGGTTACGTCGACCGAGCAGTCGAGCCCGGCTTCCTTGTCGAACCCGACTGTCGCAAGTATCTCGAAACGGCCGCGGCCGGCGCGCACTTTGCCGTACTCAACGAGCAGAGGATTGAGGTCCGTCAAGTCCCCCTTGACAATGACGAGACCACGCTCGGCAGGATTCTCGTATCTCCGAACACCGAAGTTACTGGCGCTGACTTCAACATTCCTGAACTCCAGCGGCGGAAGGTCGGGCACGTTTATCTTGATGGCTCCAGTGCTGTTGAAGCCGCTTGGGTTGCGAAAGTCTCTGCCACGCAAGTACAGCACGTCTGCTTCCAGGAACGGGGACTTGGGTTCTCCCACCACCAAGTTGTTCACGACGCGATGGTGCACGAATACGTTTCCGACGGAACAGGACATGCCTGTTTTCTCAGTTATCGCTTCCTCCAGAGCGCGTGCAGCAAGATAGTTCTCGATATAGGCCGGTGCCACGAACAGCACCAAGAGCAGTGCGGCCCCCCCCGCAACCCCGGCGAGGACGAGGGTCTTCCGCCGCTTCACGCTACCCCACGAACTGCACGCCGATCTCGTAGCGGCCGCCCACCTTGCGGCAGCGCACCACGCTCATCAGCGCGCTGACCCGGATGCGCGTGCCCGCGCCGGGTGAGCTGCCCTCGCCCGCGCCGGTGACCACCACCGCGGCCAGCGCGCCGATGCGCAGCCGCCGGTCGCAGTAGAAGCGCAGCCCGCCGCGGGAAATGTCCCGCACCTGGCCGCGGCGGGAGGGCAGGTCCTCCTCGCCGGACAGGCGGTAGGTCAAGTCCAGGCTGACGCCATGGCGCCGCGCGCGCCGCCGCTCGGTGCCCTTGAACTTCTCGATGGGCGTGGGGCTGAAGCGGGTGCCCACCTCCCAGAGCTCGCCGGACTTGCGGCAGTGGACCACCTCCAGGTACATCTGCCCCTCGGCCTGGGGCCCCGGACCGCCCGGCGCGTGCACCGAGCACTGCAGGAGGAGCCCGGGCATCAGCCGCCGCGAGGCCGAGAAGCGCACCCCGCCGCGGGAGATGTCCCGCACCCGGCCGAGCAGCGGGGCGGGCCGGCCCGGCCAGCGGTAGCGGATCACCAGGTCCGCGGCCTGCCGCGGGAAGGTCCGGCGGTCGTCGTCGCGCACCTGGCCGCGCGCCCCGCCGCGCTTCTTGGCGGGGGCGTTCTCCTCCAGGCGGGCCTCGAGGCGCACCAGCAGCCGGTCGATCTCTTGGACCTTGCGGCGCTCGGCCGCGGCCTTGCGGCGCAGGCTCTCGGCACCCGGCGGCTTCTTCTTCTCCGGCACTCGACCTCCCTAGCTGAAGGGCGCGCGCTTCGCGCCCCCAATTCCTGCGGTGGATTCTAGCCGGGGGAAAGTCCTCCGCAAGGGCTCAGCAGCCTGCTAGCGCCGCCCGGCCGGCCGGCGCGACGGCGGGACGTACTTCCGGTAGCCGGGGGGAATCTCGAAGAGGGCCGGGGAGAGCTTCTCGGGCATCTTCAAGCTGGTGACTTCCGTCTCGGTGATGCGCGGCAGGGTGGGCAGCCGGCCGACGATCCGGGTCTTGAGGCCGAAGCCCGGCCGGCCCCGCAGCTTTTTGAGCAGCTCCGGCGAGAAGTCCCCGGTGAGCGCCAGCACCGCGTTCAGGTTGCAGGGCGAGACCAGCCCATCGGCGGCCCAGGCCTCGACCCGCAGCAGCCCGCCTTCGTAGTGGCGCACGCGCCGGCAGGCACGGCCCAGGAGCACCGCCGGCTCGGGATCGACCTTGACCGCCACCTTGGGGCGCCGCAGACCCAGGAGCACCTCCAGCGCGCGGCGCTTGGCCGCGGGGAGCTTCTTGTCCCTGAGCTGCATGGAAAGCAGCTTGCGGTCGTTCTCGAAGCGCTGGGCGTACTCCCCGAAGGTGGCCTGGCTGTAGACGCGCTTCTTGGCGTCGAGCTGCCACATCACTTTGCGGTCCAGGCGCATGATGACGGTGGGCCCGCCGGCGGGGTCCTCGGTGCGCAGTGCCTGGGCGCTGGCGTAGATCTTCCGCCGGAACTTGCGTTCGCGGGTCCGGCCCAGGGCCTCGGTGACCACCTGGCGGACCTTCGTCTCGTAGACCAGGAACTTGGGGCGCTTGACGGTCTTCCCGGCCGGGGCGGGGTCGCCGTTCCCGCCGCCCTTGGGAGGAGTCCCAGCGCCACCGCCCTGGCAGCCGGTCGCGGCCGCCAGCAGCAGGAAGACCAACGCGCCGAGGAGCGACGCGCGTTTGCAGGGCCCACCGGGCATAACAGTCCTCCATGCCCCCCGGGCGCGATTCTACCCCGCGCGGCCGGCGGGGGCAATAGCCCAGACCGGAATCCTGCACCGGCGTCCGGAGGCTTGACACCTGCGGGCGGAAACCTAGAATACCCGGCCGAAGGAGGTTCTTGTGCCCTCTTCCCGAAGAAGACCCCACCGCGGCGGGCCGGAAGAAGACCCCCAGCCCCGCAGGAGCAGCTCCCGCCGCCGCGGGTCCGAGCGCCGTGGGATCAGTTCCCAGGAGCGCCACGACCTCTTCTCCGAGCCGCCCGAGCACGAATCGGGCGACGATCTCGACAGCATCGGCCTGCACGATGGCGGCCGCCGGCCGAGCAGCCGGCGGGCGGTCTCCGAGCGCGGCAGCCGGCGGGGCAGCCAGCGGGAGAGCTCCTCGAGCGGCGCGCGCAGCAAGCGCGAGAAGCAGAATTGGGCCCGCCGGAAGGTCAGGAAGCTGCTCCCCCTGGGGGTGCTCCTGGGCATCATCCTCCTCGGCGGGATCGCCTTCATGATCCCCGGCTGGATCAGCGGGAGCCGCCTCGACAAGCTTGAGAGTTCCGTCCCCTTCACCCGCGAGCAGGCCGCCCACGACCTGGGCCGGTCCGGCTCGGCGCTCGACGAGCTCCAGGCCAAGGTCGAGAACGGCAAGTTCGATGGCTCCGCGGGCGCCGCCGCGCTGGCCCTCTCCCGGTGCGGCGAGGCGGGCATCAAGCGGCTGGAGGCCGCGGCGGCCAGCAAGGGCCCCGAGGCCCGGGCCGCGGCGGCCTTCGGCCTGGGCCTGACCGGCCACCCCTCGGCGGTGCCGACGCTGGCCAAGCTGCTGGCCGGGGACGACGAGAGCTCCGTGCGCATCGAGGCCGCCCGGGCCCTGGGCCAGATCAAGTCGCCGGACTCGGTGGCCGCGCTGGTGGCCCAGGCCGAGGCCCAGAGCGAGGTCCGCGGCCCGGTTCTGGCGGCGGTGTTGGGGGCGGCCTGCAAGGAGGCCAAGGACCAGCTGGCCGCGGGTCTGGGCGCGCCCACCGGCGAGATGCGCGAGGCCTGCTCTCTGGCGCTCTTGACCCTGGACCCCGGCTACTGGCCGGACGACGCCGAGCTCCGCAAGCTGTTCGAGTCGAAGAAGGCCGCGGTTCGCACCGGGGCGGTGCAGTTCCTGGAACTGAAGGGCGGGGGGCTCTTCGACGAGATGATCCCCAAGGCCCTGGCCGACGAGGCCGAGACGGTCCGCGCCGCCGCCGCCGCCGCCGCGGGAGCGTGCGGTTGGAAGCAGGCCGCCGGGGCACTTGAGAAGATGCTGCTCGACGAGGCCGAGAAGCTCGCGGTGAAGCTCGCCGCGGCGGCGGCCCTGGGCAAGATCCACCGGCTGGAGTCGGCCGAGCCCCTGGCCAGGTGCCTGGTCGATGCGAAGCAGCACGAGAGCGTCCGCCTGGCCGCCGCGGAGGCGCTGATCGCGGTGGCCCGCAGGCACAAGTTCAAGCGGGAGACCGGCAAGTTCGACGGGGAAGCCTCTCACCTGGCCGCGGCCATCGCCAAGCCGGATATCCGCTGGGAAGCGCTTAAGGTATTGACCGCGGGCTGCGACTCCTTCGGCGCGAAAGCGGGCCCCAAGGCCTTCGAGGCCATGAAGAGACTCGCCGGCCGCAAGCTGGCCGCCAAGCCGGAAATCTGGAAGGCCTGGATGACCAGGAAGCAGGAGGACGCCGAGGTCCTGGGGCACATCTCCCACCTGGTCGAGAAGGCCTACAAGCTGGGCACGAAGCACCCCAAGTCCTGGCCGACCATGAAGGAGGCCTTGGACCTCTCCAAGGAACTCTACAAGAAGGCCGAGCCCCAGGACCAGGACTACTTCAAGGGACTCTTCGAGGACCTCTGCGCCAAGACGCGCCTGGATCCCAAGGAAGAGATCAAGAAGGGGCCGACCGAGAAAGAGCCGGAGAAGAAAGAGGAAGTCAAGAAGGAAGCGGAGACCGAGAAGGACTGAACGCACGCCGCCTTCCCCTTAACAGGAGGCCGAAGATGGGCAAGCCGAAGACAATCGCACTGGGCCTGGCAGTCATGGCCGCCGCCGCGCTGACCTTCAGCGGGTGCCGCAAGGGACCCAGGACGATCAAGAAACGCCCCGACAGGGTCCGGCGCGAGCGGCTTTCTGGCCGCTTCGACGTGCTCCAGAAGGGCCGGGGGCCGACCGGCGAGGGCGGCGTGGCCAAGCTCCTGGCCGACCTGGCCAGCGGCGACATGGTCCTGGCCTGGCGCGCCGAGGAGGGGCTGACCGAGATGGGCGAGGACGTCGCCCCCCAGGTGCGGGTCATGCTCGACTCGGCCAGCCCCGAGGCCCGCGGGGCGGCCTGCCGGCTGGCCTACCGCTTCAATGACACCCCGGCCCTCCCCAAGATGATCGCGCTGCTGGCCGACGAGTCGCGCCTGGTGCGCGTGGAGGTCGGGGTCAGCCTTTGCGGGCTCACCAACCAGGACTTCAACTTCCGCGCCGACGCGCTGCCCGCCGAACGGGCCGCGGCCCAGGCGCGCTGGCAGAACTGGTACAACAAGGCCTACGGTCGCCAGCCCCGGGGCGAGCGCAGTACGCGTCGCAAGTGACCGTCGAGCACTTCGCCGACCGGCTGACCGCCGCCGTGGAGCGGGCCAGGAGCCCGCTCTGCGTGGGCCTGGACCCGCGCCTGGACCAGTTGCCCGCGGGACTGCTCGACAAACACGTCCAAGCCAATCCCGGAGACCCCCTGCGCGCCGCCGGCGAGGCCCTCTACGAGTTCGGCGCGCGGGTGCTCGATGCCGTGGCCGGCGAGGTCGCGGTGGTCAAGCTCCAGAACGCCTTCTACGAACTGGCCGGCCCGCCGGGCCTGGACGCGTTCGGCCGGCTGATAAAGCGGGCCAAGAGCCTGGGGCTCATCGCCATCAGCGACGCCAAGCGCGGGGACATCGGTTCGAGTTCCGCGGCCTACGCGACCGCTCACCTCGGTGCGCTCTCGGTCGGCGGCGCGGAAGTGGAGCCCGTCGGCGCCGACGCGCTGACCGTCAACCCCTACTTCGGCTCCGACGGCGTCGAGCCCTTCATCCAGGAGGCGGTGGCCCGCGGCCGGGGCATCTTCGTGCTGGTCAAGACCTCCAACCCCTCGGGGGTGGAGGTCCAGGACCTGCGCTCCGGCTCGCGCAAGGTCTACGAGGAGGTCGCCGACCGGGTCTGGGACTGGGCCCGCCGGCACATGGGCGCCTGCGGCTACTCGGCAGTCGGCGCCGTTGTCGGGGCCACCTACCCCGAGGAGTTGCCCGGGCTGCGCGCGGAGATGCCCGGGGCGATCTTCCTGGTGCCCGGCTTCGGGGCCCAGGGGGGCAGCGCCGACGACGTGGTCCTGGCCTTTGACGAAAGGGGCCGTGGGGCCATCGTCAACTCCTCGCGGGGAATCATCCTCGCCTACCAGAATCCGGAACACGAAGGCCTCCCTCCCGAGCGCTTCGAGGAGGCGGTGCTGACCGCGTGCAAGAACGCCAAGGCCCAGATCGCCGCGGCCCTGGCAGAGGCTATTGGGAACCGCAGATGAACGCGGATGAACCCTGATAGCTGTCCGCGGCGGGCGTCTTTCGCTTAACCAAGTGTCGAAATCCGCGACCCAAGCCCCTCTTCGTGTCTTGGTGTCTTGGTGGTTAACAAT
>CBDUSI010000046.1:0-32354 GCA_965370045.1 uncultured bacterium
AATATCGACCAACACACCCCCAGTCCTTTAGAGAATTAGCAGACACAGCCTAGTACTGCTGCCACTGAAGGGCACAAGAAGCTGGACCGGGAAACGTATGCTGAATGCCGCAAGATACTGCCATACGAGTGGGCGAATGGTTTTCTTCGCCAGCAACCCATGGTTGCGAGCTTCCACATGAAGGAACTCGCCCCAACGGAAGCATTCGAGCGACGATGCACAGACCCAGCTTTCGAATTCGTGGATACGATAATTGAGGTCAAGAAGAACGCGCTTCGTGAAGCTCTATGCGCACTCTGTGTCTCCCTAGCTACGTATCATACAACTCGTACAACTGACAGTGCAGAGTTCTTCATGAGCCATTTCACAGACTGTCCTCCAGAACGCCAAGCGCAGTTCATACAGGCGCGCGATGTGATGGATGCTTTAGCGACAGAAGCTTTCGAGGCATATCAGGTGTTCATCCGCACTGCCAGAATTAGGTTGGTCGCATCAGCCGAGTGACCCCGCCAGCACAGAACTATTCTCGGTGACACCGACTGGGCATTCCGGAGGGGGGGGCAGGATACATTAGTATCCTCCAAGACCCCCCCCCTGGAACGACCAGTCCAGCCCGTTGACTTATCGCGGTTCTGTGAGTACGCTCGGCGGGGTGAAAGGATCCCCGGATGAATACGGCATCCCGGGAAGCGTGAATCATGAGCAAGAGACTGCGTTGCTGCGCCATCGGCGCCACCGGAAACTGGTTCAAGTCGGTTCATCAGCCAAGCCTGGACCGTCTGGTCCAAGCCGGCCGGATAGAGCTGTCCGCGGCGGCCTCGCGCAGCGAGGAGGGCCGCAGGCAGTTGACCGCGGAGGCCGGTTACGCCCGCGCCTACGCCGACGCCGGCGAGATGCTCGATACCGAAAAGCCGGATTACGCAATGCTCTCCATGGCGGTGGCGCCGATGACGGAGATGACCCTGGAGGTCCTCAAGCGCCGGATTCCCCTGCTGGTCGAGAAACCCACCGGCAACAGCCCGGCGGTTGCGCGCCGGGTGCAGGCGGCCGCCGAGGAGGCCGGGGGGCCGCATTTGGTCGCCTATAACCGGCGTTTCAATCCGCTGCTGCTTCGCGTCAAGCAGCTGGTTGAAGAGCGTGGGGGCCTCTCGCACGTCGCCTGTGAATTTCTTCGCAATAACGTTTCGGCGCCGCGGCGGCTGATGGGCTCGGCGCTGCACAGCATCGACGCGCTGCGTTATCTCGCCGGCGAGATAACCGAACACCACGGGGTCGCCAGCGGCGCGCGCTACTTCGACGAGAAGATGATAGCCGCCAGCTTCAGCCTGGGCTTCGAGAACGGGATCGCCGGCAGCTTCACCTTCAACGTCCGCGCCGGACGCTCCTACGAGCGCTACCGGCTGTTCGCGGAGAACTGGACCGCCACGGTGAGCCTGCCCAGTCCGGGGAAGTACGACTCCCGCTGGTGGCTGCGCGTCGAAGAGGACAACAACACCGTGGAGCTGGTCGAAATCGAGAACCTGCCGGCGGAGGAGCGCAACGGCGCGCACATCCACGGCTTCTGGCGGGAGCACGAGTACTTCGTGGACTGCCTGGAGTCCGGCCGGGAGCCCTCGCCGGGCTTCGCCGACAGCGTCGCCTCCATGGAACTGGCCCAGAAGATGCTCGAGTCGGTTGCGCCCGAGCAGACCGAGACCGATTAGCCGGCGCCGGCCGGCGGCGATCCCGGAGAGGATGATGCGGAGATTCCAGGCGGTCGCCGTGGGGCTGGCTGCAATTGCGGCGGGGGCGGCGACCATGGTTATCGAACTGGCCGGCGCCCAGGCCCTGGCCCCAGGATTCGGAACCGGTCTTAACACCTGGTGCGCGACCATAACCGTCGCGTTGGGCGCGCTGGCCTGCGGCTACGCGCTGGGCGGCGTTGCCGCGGACCTCAAAGACGGCGCGGCCACTTCCTGGCTGCTGCCCGGCGTCCTGGCTCTTGCCGGGGCCTTCACCGCCGCCGACGCCCTGCTCTGGCGCCCGGTGGTCTACGGCCTGGCCGGAACCGGGCCCCGGCTCGGAGCAGTCCTGGCGGCCGCCGCGCTGTTCCTGCCGCCGTTCATCGCCCTGGGGGCCGTCTATCCCCTGGCAGTACGGGCGATGACCAGGTCCCTGCAGGAGGTCGGCCGCAGGAGCGGCTGGATGTCGGCGCTTTCGGCTGGTGGCTCGGTGCTGGGGGCCGCGCTGGCCGGTTTCGTCCTGGTGCCGTGCCTGGCGCTGGAGATGGTATTCGCGGGCTGTGCGGCGGGGCTGCTCTTGACGGCGGGTCTGGTGCTGGCCGCGCTCGCGCGGAAACGTTTCCTGGGCTTGCCGCTGGCGGCGCTGGGGGCCTGCGCGCTGCTGGCCGGCGGAGCGTCTCTCGAAGAGGACGTTCTCGAACGGCGCGGATCGTTGTTCGGCCCGCTGGTGATATCCGAATTCGGGGCGGTGCGTTACATGATCGTCTCGGACAGCGTGCAGGGCGCGGCGCTCAGGGAGGACCTTGGCCGGTCCTACCTGCCGCACGTCAGGGTCGCGGCAGGCGCGCTGCGCGACAACCTGGCCCCCGGCCGTTCGGTGCTGGTCATCGGCCTGGGGGCGGGACACATGCCCCGGGCGCTGGACATCTTCAAGTGCCAGACCGTCGAGATCGATCCCGCGGTGGTGGCCTCGGCGGAGCGCTGGTTCGCCTTCGACGTCCGGAGTTGCCCGGTTAAGGTGGCCGACGGCCGTTCGTTCCTGCTGGGCGACCGGCGGCGGCACGCGGCCATCGTGCTCGACGCGCTCAGGGGCAGCGAGTTCCCCTTCCACCTGCTCTCGGAGGAGTTCTTCGAACTGACCGCCAGTCGCCTGGATTCCGACGGGATACTCCTGGTCAACTTCCAGGGCTACCTGTACGGGCCGGGCGAGCGGCTGGGACGTTCTCTGGAGAAGACCCTGCGGGAGGTGTTCCCCCGCGTGGAACTGTACGTGCAGGAGCAGTCCGGCGACTACGCCGCGGTGGTCTTCGCCGCGCACCGCCGGGCCGAGGGCGTGGAATGGCCGCTCTGCCACGGTTACGAGGTCCGGGAGACACTGCTCGACGGAGGACCGGCGGCGGTGGTCACCGATTCCCGCAACCCGGTGGCGCTGTGGTGCGCCTGGGCCAGGAGCCGGGCCGCGAACAGCAAGGGGGAAATTCGGTGATGGCGCCATCGAAGCACACCTGGGAAAGGTCGATTGAACGGAGGATCGGGATGAAAACAATCTGCACTCGCGGGGCCATTCTCTGCGCATTGATGGCCGCGCTGATCTCCGCCTCGGCTCTGGGCCGCGCGCAGGCCCTCGAGATCGTTGCACACCGCGGGGCCTCACACCTGGCCCCTGAGAACACGCTGGCAGCGGTCAGGCTGGCCTGGAAGCTGTCCGCCGATGCCGTTGAGATCGACGTCCGGCTCTCGAAGGAGGGGACGCCGGTGCTGTGTCACGACGGCGTCATCAAGCGGATCCCCGGGAAGAAGGTCAAGGTCCACGAGAAGACCGTGGCCGAGCTCCAGAAGCTGGACGTGGGCAAGTGGAAGGGCGACAAGTGGGCCGGCGAGAAGATCCCGACCCTCGCCCAGGTGCTGGCCGAGTTGCCCGCGGGCAGGAAGCTCTTCGTGGAGATCAAGGGCGGCCCCAAGCTTATCCCGGCAATCGCGAGGACACTCAAAGCGTCAGGGAAGAAGTCCGCGCAGATAGTCATAATCGGCTTCTCCTTCGACACGATGAGGGCGGCGAAGAAGGCGCTGCCCGGCTACGAAGTCTCCTGGCTGGCCAGGATGTCCCTGGACAAGAAGACCGGCAAATGGAAACCGGCCCTGGCGGAACTGCTCGACAAGTGCAAGAAGGCCGGTCTGAACGGGCTCAGCCTGAACTCATCGGCGGCCATAGATGCCCCGCTGGTGAGGAGTGTCCACAAGGCGGGGCTGAAGCTGAACGTCTGGACCGTGAACTCGCCCAACATCGCTCGACGCCTGAAGAAGCTGGGGGTCGATTACCTGACTACTGATCGTCCCGGATGGATGCGCGACAAGCTGGGCCTCAAGCCGCCTGCAACCCGCTCCTCCCCGCCGGGCAAGAAGCCGGCGAAGAAGTAAATCCCACTTTGGCGCCGGGGTCGACGGTCGGGCTGACCCCCAGCACCTTCCAATCGCTCTGCTTGAGGGTCATAGGCCGTCCTCCGGGGGAGCGAAGTGGCCCCCAACGAAGCGCAGCAGGTTGCGGCCGAAGAACTTCTCCTGCTCGGAGGCCGGCAGCGACAACTCCTCGGCCAGGATCTCGCGGTCGCGCCGCAGGGCATCGCTGAGGAGTTGCGGCTCGCCGGCGACGGTGGCGTCGGTGCCGAAGATCAGCCAGTCGCACGAGCAGTAGCGCACCGCGCGGTCCATCGCCTCGGAGCGGTAGAAGCGCGGCGTGCCTGGGGTGCAGTCGATGTACATCTGCGGGGCGCGCCCCTCCTGGCGGCAGTGAACGTCCAGGCGTCCCCACACGGCCAGGCACTCGTCGGTCCAGGGCCAGCCGACGTGGGCCAGCGCGAAGCGGACCCCCGGGAAGTGCAAGAGGGCCTCGAAGTACACCGGGCGCGCGAAGCGCGAGCTGTCCTCGAAGGCCCAGAGTATTCCGGAGTGAAAGAGGATGGGCAGCCCGACCTCCTCGGCGGCGCGGTAGACCGGGAAGGCCACCTCCGGGTCGTAGGGATACCAGTGATTGGGGAGCATCTTGAGGCCCAGGCAGCCGCGGTCCCGGGCGTGGCGCACGGCGTCGGCGGCGCCCGGCACCTGGGGCGCGATGTGCGCGAAGGGGATCAGCCGCGAGGGGTCGGCGGCGGCGAACTCGGCGACGAAATCTATGGAGGCCCGCTGGGACCGGGGCGTGGCGCCCTCCTCGTGCCGCTCGCACAGCGGCGAGATCACCACCGCTCCCTCGTAGCCGGCCGCGTCCAGGCCCCGCAGGAAGCCGCCCGCCTTCCCGGCGTCGCCCCAGCCGGAGTGGACGTGGGCGTCGAAGACCCGCACCGCGGCTCCCTCAGGATCCCCGGCGCGCCAGCGAGGGGCTCGGACCCCGGGGGACCCCGGCGGCGACCCGCCGCAGCATCCCGTAGGGCGGTGCCACCGCCGGCGGCACGATCCGGCGGTGCAGGTTGGCGGCGATCACCTCGCGCCGGCGGGCGGCGCGCTGCTCGGCGCGGGCCTTTTCGATTTCCCCGGGCTTGTCGGACTTCTCCGCCGCGCGGACCGCCTGCGCGGCGGTCCCGGTCGCCTTGCGGGCCTCGGCGTACTTCCCGCGGACCAGCTGCACGGCGGCGGACTTGGCCTTGCCCTTCAACTCGGCGATCTTCCGGGCCTTGGTCTGCCGGACCCTGGACTCGATGACCGCAATGGCTCCCCTGGCCCGGTTGGCGCCCTCCTCGTCCTTGCTGTCCTTCGCCTTGCGCAGAGCGCGGAGCGCGGCGGGACCGTGCTTGAGGATTGCCCGCGAGGCGGCGTCGCGGGTCTTGAACTCCTCGGAGCCGAAGTCGCGGATGAGTCCCTCGATCTTCTCCCCGGCCTCTTTGGAGGGCTCGGTGGCGGCCACCGGCCGGAGGTAGTCTTCCACCAGCTCCTTGGGCGTGAGCGGCTTCTCCTTTGCGGCCCCCGGTGGCTTGGGCCTGGGCTTGGCCGCGACCGGCTCGGGCGCCGCCGGCGCGCATCCCTGGGTGGGCCCGCCGAAGAGCAGCGCGCAGAGGAAGCCGCCCATCCACCAGACCCAGCACCTGACGTTGCCGACAAGCCGTGCCACTTCAGCGCACCTCCTCCGGGGTTGCCGTCCGCTGTCGCCCCCGTCGCGGGCAGCATACTCCCATTCCCGGCGGGGCGCAAGGGGCTGACGCGGCCGGTTACGGGAACTCCCGCGCATTGTAATGGCGCCGGCCGCCTTGGGGCGGTAGACTGTTATTGCACGGAAAGCAGCGCCTCCTGAGGAGGACTTGTCATGGGAAAAGCCGCGAAGAAGCGTCCCTTCGACGATCTGACCCGCTTCACTCTCAGCCGCGAGCATATCAGGACGCTGGACGAGGACTTCTGCCGCGAGAAGCAGGTGGCGCTGCTGGGCGATGCGCCCCCGGCGGGGGCGGGGGCCGAGCCCGTCCCGCTGGGCATGCTGGACATCTCCGACGACGATCTGGTCATGGAGATCGAAAAGAAGATCGGCCGGGGCACACGGCGCATTCAGCTCAACGCCTTCGAGTTGGACACCGTCCTGGCCTTCGGCTTCGGCGAGGACATCTCCGGCGAGGGCTCGAAGATCACCCTGGACATCGGCACCGGCCGGCTGGTGCTGGACCACGACCGGGAGATAAGGTTCGAGCGCGGGCAGACCCCCGCGTCGATAGTCGCCGACCTGCTCTCCCAGGCGGTGGCGCGGCGGGCCAGCGACGTGCACATCGAGACCTACGCCAACGACGTGGACGTGCGCCTGCGCATCGACGGGGTCCTGCAGCAGGTGGCCACGCCGGTCAGCGGCGCGAACGTCAGGAAGGTGTGCTCCTACCTCAAGATCCTGGCGGAGCTGGACATCGCCGAGCGCCGCGAGGACCAGGACGGGCGCATCTCCACCGTCTACCGCGACGAGAAGGACAACGCCCGGCAGATCGACCTGCGCGCCTCGGTGCTGCCCGGCCCGCACGGCGCTGACGTGGTGCTGCGCGTGCTGGACGAGAACCGCATCAGCATCAGCATGGGGGAGCTGGGCCTGGACCCGGCCGTCCACGAGAAGTTCAAGGAGGTCATCGCCCAGCCCGGGGGTATCATCATCGTGGCCGGGCCCACCGCCAGCGGCAAGACCACCACGCTGTACTCGGCGATCCGGGCAATCAACACCGACGGCAACAAGATCCTCACCGTGGAGGACCCCATCGAGTACGAGATCCCCAAGGTCAACCAGAAGCAGGTCAACACCCGGATGTCCTTCGCGGACTACTCCCGGGCCTTCATGCGCCAGAACCCGGACGTCCTGATGATCGGAGAGGTCCGCGACGAGGAGACCGCCAGCATCGCGCTGCGCGCCGCGCAGATGGGCCACCTGGTATTCACCACGCTGCACGCCCGCGACGTCCAGTCGGCGCTGGGCCGGCTGCTGGTGCTCTGTGACGACAGGTCGCTGGTGGCCTCCGGGCTGGTGGCCATCCTCTCCCAGCGGCTGGTCCGGCGGGTGTGCCCCGAGTGCGCGGCGGCCTGCGAGCCGGACCCGGCGGTGCTGCGCCGGCTGGCGTCCCTGCCGGCGGGGATATCGCACGTGCGCGGCAAGGGCTGCGTGGCCTGTAACGAGGTCGGCTACCGCGGGCAGATTGGCGTCTTCGAGCTGCTGGCCTTCAACGACAAGCTGCGCGATCAGGTGTGGCGCGGCGAGCTCCTGGAGCTGGATGCCGTGCCCGGGTTCCGGACCATGCTGGACGACGCCATTGACAAGGTGCGCGCGGGGATCACCACCGTCGAGGAGGTCCTCAGGACGGTGCCGACGTCCCACTAGCAGGCCGCGGCGCGGGGTGGCGGCACCCACGCGGACAGGAGAGGGTCCTTGAACGGAGGGTTCCGATGGAGACAATCGGGGTCCGCGAGGGCCGCATGGGCGGGGGGCTCGGGCATCGATAGAAGTGGGCGCTCCGACAGGGTCTGCAGCGCACCCCCGCGCATCCTGGGAGAAGCCCACCGGGTCGACGAGAGGAAGCAATGAGAATAGTGATCGTGGGGGCCGGTAACGCCGGCAAGAATCTCGCGAGGAAGCTCTGCGGGATGGGGCACGACGTGGTCGTAATAGATCACAATGCCGAGACACTGGCTAACCTTGCTTCCGAAGTCGACGCTATGACCATTGAGGGCAACGGAGCCTCGCCGAACGTGCTCGATCAGGCGGAAATAGCAAAGGCCGACCTGCTCGCGGCGGTCACCTCGCTGGACGAGGTAAACATACTGGCGTGCGCCTACGCACGAAGAACGGGCAAAGCGCACACCATCGCCCGAATCTGCGAGGCGAGCTACCTCACATCGCCGCTCATCGATCTGAAAGAGCTGGGCGTGGACCACGCGCTGAGTCACAAGGTTGAGTGCGCGCGGGAGATATTCAACGTCTTCCAGCTTCCCGGTACACTGGAGGTAGCCCGCCTGCTCGGAGGCAGGATCGCCGCCCTGGGGCTCAAGCTGCCGTCCGAAAGCCCCCTTCTGGGCAGGCCGCTCGTGGAATTCAGGGAAGAGAAATGGTTCGACAGGGTCCGTTTCATCGCTCTGGTCCACGACGGAAAGCTGGAAATACCCAGTGGGGAGTCGCGGTTCCACGAGGGGGACGACGTGTACGTCGTCCTGCCACCCGACGATACGCCGCGGTTTCTCGACTGGACACTGAATTCACGAAGACCCGGCTTCAGAAAGGTGATCATCGCCGGTGGCGGGGATCTGGGTCTGTCGCTGGCGGAACTCCTGGGAAAGACCTCGACGGAAGTAGTCCTTGTAGAACGGGACCGCGACCGCGCGGAAAACGCCTCCGAGCAGCTTCACGAGTGCATGGTGATCCACGCGGACGTCACGGAAGCGGCGACGCTGAAGGATATCGGGGTTGACGCCAAGACCGCGTTCGCCTCCACTACGGAAGACGAGGAGATGAATATCGTGAGCTGCATCCAGGCCAAGCAACTGGGCGCGGGCTTCACGGTGGCCAGGGTCGACAAACTGGAATATGTCCCCATCATCGACACCCTCAGGTTGCTCGACCGTGTCGTGAGCCCCTACATCTCGATGGTAAAGGTGATACTCCAATTTGTCCGCGGGGAGAACGTCACGGGCGTGGGCCTGTTTCAGCGGATCCCCGGAGAACTGCAGGAGGTGGTCATAAGGCCGGGAAGCCGCGCGGCCGGAAAACCCCTCAGCGCCCTGAAGCTCTTGCCCAACGCAATCGTCGCGGCCGTACAGCGGGACGATATGGTATTCGTGCCCACAGGGGATTTCACGCTGCGGGGAGATGACGGGCTGGCCGTATACTGCCTGCCGGAAACCACCGACAGGTTGAAATCGGTCTTCACGTAAGGTTATGCAGTGAACATTCGAGCCGTCGCCCACCTCATATCCTACCTGCTGGGCGTCATCAGTCTGACCATGGGCATCAGTTTGGGGGTATCCTTTGCCGCCGCCGACCCGACGTCCGCGAAGTACGGCCTCGCCGCCGGCTGTGTCATCTCGCTGGCCGCGGCGATCCTCATCTGGTTCTTTACCCGGGGGCCCATCGAACTGTCCAGGCGCGATGGGTTCGGCGTAGCCACCTTCGGATGGCTTGCGGCATCCGTCTTCGGCGCGCTGCCGTATATCATCGCCGGGACCACAAGCCACCCGATCTCCGCCGTCTTCGAGACCATGTCCGGGTTCACAACGACGGGCGCATCGGTGCTGACCGACCTGGAATCGCTCCCCAGGGGGATACTGTTCTGGAGGGCCATGACCCACTTCTTCGGGGGGATGGGGGTGCTGGTTCTCTGCGTGGCCATACTGCCCTTCCTCAAGATCGATGGAGTGCAGATATACCGCGCCGAGATGCCGGGGCCGTCCAAGGATCGCCTTACACCCAGGATCGCCAGCACGGCCAAACTGCTCTGGGGTGCTTACCTGTTGTTCTGCGCTCTGGAGACGGTCCTCTTGAGGTTCGGCGGCATGTCCTGGTTCGACGCATGGTGTCACACGTGCGCGACAATGGCCACGGGCGGGTTCTCCACCCGCACCGCCAGCGTCGGGGCCTACGGCAGCCTGTACCTGGAAACGGTCATTATCTGCTTCATGTTCATCGCCGGCACGAATTTCGTATTGCACCTCAAGCTGCTCAGAGGTCGTCCCTTCGAGTACTTCCGGGACGCGGAATTCCGCTTCTATTTCCTCTTCTGGCTCTCGGCCTGCCTGATCCTGACGCTGAGCGTATGGGCAGGTACAGGCGACTCCTTCGGCGAATCGCTGCGGGCTGCGTTCTTCCAGGGCACGTCGATAATGACCACAACCGGCTTCTGCACGGCGGACTTCAATGTCTGGCCGGAGACCTCGAGGATCCTGTTAATACTCCTGATGTTCGTGGGAGGCTGCGCCGGCTCCACGGGCGGGGGCGTCAAGAACATCCGTGTCCTGGTAGGGATCAAGGCCCTGTTCCGGGAGATACTCCTCTACATGCGACCAGCGGCGGTAAGGAAGGTAAAGGTCGGCGGGGCAAACATGAAAGAGGAATCCGTATCCAACATCGTCGCCTTTCTTATGATCTTCGTCATCCTCTTCGCGGCCGGTTCGCTGATCATGACCGCGTTCACCCCCGATCTGGGCACGGCGGCATCCTGCACCATAGCCTGCCTGGGCAACATCGGCCCCGGGCTCAACGCCGTGGGCGCCACCCAGAACTATGCCGCCATCCCCTCGGCGGGCAAGGCAATCCTGGTACTCTTCATGCTGTTGGGGAGGCTGGAACTCTATACCGTCCTGGTGATCCTCTCGCCGGGCTTCTGGAAGAAGTAACCGCAGGCCGGGTGTCCATCCAGCCGGCCAGGAAGCTGGGGCCGCGTCCGAAGAATAAAAGCGCGCTGCGCGGGTGCCAAGAGCACGATTGACCCTCGACAAAGCCAAGTCCTCGATGTATGTTGACGCCGGAAGGACACCGCGGGGATGAGCGTCAGATCGCCGCGCTCAAGAAGGTCGGGCGAGACATGAAGAAGGTCCATGCGTACAGCGGGGAGCGGCCGGCGTGAGCCAGGGAACCCCCTCCCCCTTCCTGGGGTCGGCGGTGATTTACTGCCAGGGCGCCCTGGGCACCACCTACGGCAAGACCGCGCACGGCCTGGTGCGCCACACGCAGCGCTTCGAGGTGCTCTCGGTGGTCGACTCAGACCAGGCCGGGCGCGACGCCGGTGAGGTGCTCGGCGGGGAGAAGCGCGGGATCCCGGTCTACGCCGGAGTGCGCGAGGCGGTGGCGGCCGCGGCCGCCGGCGGCGCGGGGCCCGACTACCTGGTAATCGGCCTGGCCTTGGAGGGTGGGGGCTTGAGCGCCGAGGCCCGGGCGGCGGTCGCCGAGGCCATCGAACTGGGGCTTGGCGTATGCTCCGGCCTGCACCACTTTCTGTCCGAGGACCCGGAGATTGCGGCGCTGGCCGCGGAGAAGGGCGTGCGCCTCATCGACGTGCGCAAGCCGCCTCCGCGCGACAGGCTGCATTTCTTCAGCGGCAAGATCGAGGAGGTCACCTCCTTCAAACTGGCTATGCTGGGCACCGACTCGGCGGTGGGCAAGCGCACCACCGCGGTGATCCTCATCGAGGGTCTGCGCGCGGCGGGCCGGAGCGCGGAGCTGGTGGGCACCGGGCAGACCTCCTGGATGCAGGGCGTGCGTCACGGCATGATCCTCGACTCGCTGGTCAACGACTTCGTCGCCGGGGAGATCGAACACGCCGTGTGGAGCTCCTGGAAGGACCTCTCGCCCGAGGTGATCGTCATCGAGGGCCAGGGCAGCCTGCTGAATCCGGCCTTCCCCGGGGGGTTGGAGATTCTGGCCGCCGGCCGGCCGGACGCGATCGTGCTCCAGCACGCGCCGGCCCGGAAGGAGTACGACGGCTTCCCGGGGTATCCGCTTCACCCGCTCGAGAAGCAGCTCGCCGCGCTCGAGCTGCTCTGTGCCAAGCCGGTGGTGGCGGTGACCGTCAACAGCGAAGGTCTGGACGCCGCCGGCACGGACGCGGCCTGCCGGGAGATCACCAACTCGACGGGGCTGCCGGCCTGCGACGTCCTGCGCGGCGGGCCCGGGCCGGTGCTCGGGGCGCTCGATGACATGTTGAAACAGCGGGGGTCGTGACTTCTCCCGGACGCGCCACGGTCACCCGCGTCGAGGCCTGGCCGGTGGCCATGCGCCTGGCCGAGCCCTACGTCATCGCCTACGAGACAGTCTCGGAGACCGTCAACGTCTTCCTGCGCCTGGAGACGGACCGCGGCATCGTCGGCTGCGGCTGCGCGGGGCCCGACCGGGAGATCTGCGGCGAAGACGCCGAGGGCGTGCTGGCGGCGACGCGCGAGATCGTCGAACCGGTCCTCAAGGGCGGCGATGCGCTGCGCCTCGAGCCGCTCCTCCGGGAACTGAGCGCGGCGCTGAGCGACAGACCCGCGGCGCTGGCCATGGCGGACATGGCTCTGCGCGACATCGGGGCCAAGGCCCGCGGCCTGCCGCTTTACAGGATGCTGGGCGGCGAGGATGAGAGCGTGGTCACCAGCGTTACCATTGGCATCCTCTCCGAGGAAGAAACCGTCAGCTGCGCGCGCCGCTGGGTGGAGAAGGGCTTCTGCTGCCTGAAACTCAAGGGCGGCCTGGACTGCGAGGCCGACGCCGCTCGCGTGCTCAAGGTCCGGGAGGCCGTGAGCGATGGCGTCGAGCTGCGCTTTGACGCCAACCAGGGCTACACGGTCGAGGACACGCTGGCGTTCGCCGAGAGGGCGCGCTCGGCGCGATTGGAGTTCATCGAACAGCCCACTCCCCGTGACCGGCTCGACCTGCTCGCCGAAGTCACGGGCAGGCTGGAGTTGCCGGTGATGGCCGACGAGTTGCTTATGAACCTGGACGACGCGCGGGCCGTCGCCTCGCGTCGTGCCGCGGACTCGCTCAACGTCAAGCTCATGAAGGTCGGAGGGATCGGGCGGGCGATAGAGATAGACCAGGTGGCCGCGGCGGCGGGGATGCCGGTCATGGTCGGATGCATGGACGAGGCCGCCCTGGCTATCGCCGCGGGTCTGCACCTGGTGCTGGCGCGGCCTAACATTAGATACGCGGACCTGGACGGGCACCTGGATCTCTGCGGTGATCCCTCTGACGGTGCCGTGATTATCGAGAACGGTCGACTGCGCCCGACCGGGAAGCCCGGTCTGGGATTTGACGTGGGCCCGGAGTAACTCCCGACCACGACGCAACTCAAGAGGCGCGCGAGTCCTATTTCTTCCCGAAGCAGCGCAGGACGCCGTCCTCGCAGGCGACGAAGAGCCGGCCCCCGGCGGCCGCGATGCCGTCCTCGACCGGGCTGGCCGGGAGAGTGAACTCGTGCAGCTTCTTGCCGTCCGCCCTCTTCAGCACGCATAGAAGGCCCTGCTCCCCGGCTTTCAGCACCTGGCTTCCCCCGCAGAAGATGTTCTCCTTGGTCACCGCCATGGCCCGGGCGATCATCGGCACGCCCGTGACCCACTTCAGGGCGAACTGCCGCTCCTCGCCGTTCTTCCTGATCGCGGAGCCGGTGATGTCGCTGGCGGCGCCTTCGTGCCAGGCCGCGCCGTAGAGCTCTCCCTTCGCGCAGGAGAGCGGTCCGCAGAAAGCCAGCGGGAAGAAGTGCATCGCGTGCCACTTGAGGGTCGGCCGGGCCGCGCGGAGCTTCAGCTTGCGCTCGTTAACGATTATCTTCTTGAAGTGCACCCTCTTGTCGACGGCTGGAGGCTTGATACCGCGGCCCGCGCCGCCGAAGTAGTAGCCCCCGCCGCGATGCCACTTATCTTTCAGGTTCCGGCCCCCCAGGGCCGTGCGGATGAAGAACCAGTAGCTGTCGCCCTGTGCCTCGGCCAGGACCGGCCCGCGGGTGCCGCCGCTGCCGCGGATGCGGAGGCGCAGCTGCCGCACCAGTTGTCCGTCGGTACGCGCAAGGGTGAGCGGGAAGCGGTAGCCCTGCGGGACAATCAGGACCTTGTCGGTCACCGACATGATCCCGTCGGGCGAAGCGCCGGAATACACGGTCTCCGTGGCGACGTGGACCTCCTCGCCTGCCTTCCACCACTTCTCGAACATCTTCCGCGCCGGTTCCTTCCACCCAGCGACCTTCGCCGGCGCGTTGGGGTTGGCCAGCCCCGACTTCTTGCGAGTGAGCCCCAGCGAGGAGTTCTGCCAGACGACCTTCCCGGAGCGCGCATCGAGGGCATGGACGTAAACGCCGTCCCAACCGATGCGCCCGGCGGAGAAGTAGGCCACGTCCTTATCGACCAGGACGTCGGTGCCGATTGCCCAGGTGGAGACCAGCCGGTCGTGGCGGGTGATCCAGCGCGCCTCGGGCGCGGCCCGGAAGCGCCAGACCAGCTTGCCGGTCCTGGCGTCCAGGCAGGTCACCCAGCCGTCCTCGGAGCCGAAGAGGAGCAGGTCCTGGTACAGGGTCGGCGAGAAGCGTATGGCTCCCCCGGCGGTGTGGCTCCAGACCGGCTTCCCGCTCCCGGCGTCGAAGCAGCGGACCTGGTGGTCCGAGGTGCCCACGAAGACCAACCCGCCGCCGGCCACCGGAGGCGTCAGCACGCCGGAGACCTTCTGCTCCCAGAGGGCTTTGTCTCCGGGAACGCTGACGGAAGTCCCAGTCACGCCGCTGTTGCGGACGTCGTGCTTGAAGGAGCACCAGTCAGTCTCGGGATTCGAGAACCCGGCCGCCGCCGGACGGCCGTAGGCCGGGCCCTTCACCAGGCGCTTCTCGGTGGCGGCGTCCGCGGCACCGGGCTTCCAGTCCCCGGCGGGGGCCAGGGCCGTCAATCCCTTGACCGAGTAATAGGCGCAGATGCAGTCGTTGGGCAGCGCGTAGCTCAGGCCGTTGGCGTGAATCAATCCGCCCGCGCAGCTGGTGCGCAGGAAACCCTTGAGGTAGGTGAGCTGTTCCATTGTCTTGAGGTTGAGGCACTTGAAGCCGCTTCTTCCGAAGATCCAGTCCCCGACCATGGTCGTCCGCAGGCAGCCGCTTATTGTGAAAGCGGTCAGCCGCTTTCGCACCTTCCCGGTGGCCTGGTCCAGCAGGACCGTCCCGTTATAGCCCAGATCCCGGGCGGGCGCGAGTTGAGCTACGACCAGATCGTCAGTCAGGAAGAACCCGTGCCTGCTGCCCAGGGGGCGCGTCTTCTGCCAGACGACCTTGCCGTCGGCGGCGGAGAGCACCGTCGAGATGGCGACCTTGTTCGCTCCTCCCAGGAACAGCCGTCCCGACTTGTAGGCGCACAGTTTGTAGGAGTACTTCCCGACCCCGGGGTCGGCGTTCTTCCAGGCCGGCTTGCCGGTCGCCGCGTCCAGGGCGACGACCGCGTCGCCGTCCTGGAAGAAGACCTTGCCCTCGCCGGCGACCAGAGTGTGCGCCTTGAGGCGCCCCGCGCGGTAGCTCCAGAGGGGCTTGCCGCTGGCGGGGTCGAAGCCGCAGATAATGGAGTTCCGGTATCCCACGGCCCCGAAGAGCCGGCCGCCGGAATGGACGACCCTGACCCAGGGCAGGTGCCCGTCGCCCGGCGGGTTGAGCACCCTCCTGACCTTCCCGGTCTGGCCGTCGATCACCTGGCAGCCCTCGCCGGTCCCGATGTTGAAGAGCGTATCGCCGGCCGCGACTATCTGGGCCACGGGGGTCTTCCTGGTGACCACGTCCTTGGATATCTTCTCGACCTTCCTCCAGAGCAGCAGCCCGTTGTGGGCGTCGCGGGCGTGGATGACCTGCTCGGCGGGCTTGCCCTGCTTGTCCCAGATCGACATCACCAGGTCCGTGTAGAATATCCTGCCCTGCGCCGAGACGCCGCAGCCGCCGGCGAAGTGGTCGCCGGTGTTGCGTCTCGGCCCGGCGATCCACTGGGTGCGGAACGGCGGGCCTGCGAAGCGGTCCCGGGAGGCGGGGTTGCCGGCCGCGTCGTAGTAGGGGTGCGACCAGTCGTCCATCCCCGCGGGGCGACGCTTGAGGGCTTTGAGCCCCGCGCCGCTCCGGGCAACGCTGAGGGCCTTGTCGGCCTCCAGTTTCGCCTTGAGCTCTCCGGCCGCGGAACGCGCCACCCAGACGACGCCGCCCGGGCGAAGCGCGCGCCGGATCTCCCCGACGGGGGGAAGGTTCCCCGCGCCGGCGATCACCACGAGGTTTACGAAGTTGTCCGGGTAGGGGAGCTTCTTCGGCGAGCACCTGACCACGGAAAGCCTACGGCCGTAGAGCCCGGAGGCCGAGAGCGTCTTTCTGCCCCTCTCCACCCCCGCACTCTCCGACCCGAGGACCTGGACGAGGAACTCGCTCTGCTGCCCGGCCAGTTCTCCCGCGAGCGAAACGTTCCCCGCGCCGAGGACGACGCAGAGGCCCTTGCTGAAGCCGGCCTCCTTGACGATCTTGCCCGCGAGGGCCTTGTCGCTTTCCCCGGCGAGGGCCGTGCCGCAGGTGAGCGCGGTGGTCAGCAGCAGGGAGAGGAGCAGCGTTGCGCGTTTCAAGAGGCTCACTCCTTCCCGAAGCAGCGCAGGACGCCGTCCTTGGTCGAGAGGTAGAGCCGGCCGCCCGCCGCGGCCATGCCGTCGAGCACCGGCGCGGCGGGGAGCGCCAGCTTCCTCAGCTCCTTGCCGTCGGCCGCCGAGAAGCCGCGCAGCTCGGCCTTCTTGGGGTAGACCGCGTCCTCTTCGCCGGCCACGAAGACATTGTCCCCGGCCAGTACCATGGCCCGCATCCGCAGTGGCACCGCGACCGACCACTGGGGTTTCAGATCGTTCTGGCCCTTCTTGGTGGCCCCGTAGAGGTGATAGTGTCCCTTGCCGGGGATGACCCACCGGTACTTGCCGGCCTGGTCGCGCTTGTAGGGCAGCACGCGCACGCCGAAGACCCGCTCTCCGTCGATGGTCAGGAGGTTTCCGCGGTTCTTTCCGTAGTTCCAGGCCGTGCGGAAGTTCCACACGTCGTTGAGGAACGTGTCGCCGGCGACCAGGGACCTCTTCTCGCCGGATTTCATCTTGATGCCGCGGCCGGTCTTTGCGTCGAACTTGCGCCTCCACATGTACAGGGAGCCCTTGTCCATGATGAGCATGTCGGCGATGGTGTTGCCTTTAGGCTGCGCCTGCCAGAGAACCTTGCCGGTCTTGGCATCCAGGGCGTGCATGTAGACGCCGCCGTCCGCCTGGGTGGTGCGCCCGGCCGCGAAGTAGGCGGTGCCCTCATGGACCAGCACGCTCCCGGCCACCGGCCAGACCGACTCCATCTGCCGGTATGCCGAGATGCGCTTCTCCCGGGGCGCGGCCCGGTAGCGCCAGACCAGCCGGCCGTCACTGGCGCTCAGGCAGTAGACCCACCCGTCCTGCGAGCCGAAGAGGCACAGCCCCCTGTAGACGGTCGGCGGAAAGCTGACGCGCGCGCCCGCGGCGCGGCTCCAGCGCTCCTTGCCGGTGGCTGCATCCAGGGCGTAGACCCGGTGGCTGTCCACATCGGCGACGTAGACCGTTCCGGCGGCCACCGTCGGCGGCGAGAGCCTGGTACCCAGCTTCTTCTCCCAGAGCTGCTTCACCCCGGCGACGACCCTGGTCGAGGCGCTGCCGCCCCGCGCCGCGTCGCGGCGGTAGCTGGGCCAGTCCCCGGACCCGGCGGCCTTCGCGCCGGCGCTGCCGTAGGCCGGCCCCTTCTCGAGCGGGTGCGCGGCCTTCGGCGCCGCGCCGGCCGCGGGCCCGGCCAGGCCCATGTTGCCGCGCAGCATGGGAAAGCAGACGCAGTCGGTCGGGAATACGTAGGTCAAGCCGTTTGCCGGCAGCACCCCGAAGCTGCACACTCCCCTGGCCGCAAAGGTGGAGACCTGCTTGTTCTCGATGGTGTCGATGAACTCCATCATCCCCGCGATGATGTAGCGGGAGGTGGCCGTGTTCAGGTTGCACTTCTGGCCCCTGGGCCGGTACTTGCGGGTCTTGACGGTCTTCTTGACCGCGCCGCTGGTGGGGTCCAGCCCCATCCAGTTATTGCCGTAGCCCTGGCCCTTGCCGGAGTACCACACCAGCCCGCCCAGCCGGAAGGCGGTTGGTCCTATCCGGCCCTTTGATGCGCCTCGCTTGCTCCAGAGATGTGCGCCGTTCTTCGCGGAGATCGCGTCTATCGCGCCGTTCCGGTTCTTGGCGGCTCCCGCGAAGATCAGCGCCCCGCCGGCGTGCATGATCAGGTCCAGCGAGAACTTCTTGAACGGCTTGGCCGGCCACTCCCGGAGCTTGGCGGTGCTCGCCCGCCAGCGCTTGGCCCCGTCGGCCAGGCTCACGCTCAGCACCTCGGGGGGCCACTTGGTCAGGCCCATGAAGAAGGCCTGGCCGTCGGCGATGACCGCGTCCTTGACGGGCTCGTCCAGGCTCCAGAGCTGCCTGCCGTCGGCGGCGGCGAGACAGCGCGCTCCCCTCTTGGCGACCAGCAGCAGCTTGCCGTCGTGGTGCAGGACCTCGCTGGGCGACGGGCCGTCGTAGGTCTTGAGCGTCTTGCCCGTGGCCGCGTCGATGGCCACCAGCGGCCCCCCGCTCTCAATGACCGCGTACACGCGGTCCGGGGTGGCCACCATGGCGCGCTGCGGCAGCGGCAGACGCAGGGCGTGGTAGTTGGTCCAGTCCCTCAGGCTGAAGCGCTTGGCCTCGCCCTTCAGCCACTTGATGTACACCGCGGTTTCCCGCTTGGTGAACTCGACGGCCACCGGGCGTTTCCAGAGGACCAGGCCGTTGTAGGCGTCGCGGCAGATGAGCACCGGCCGGCGGGGTACGCCCAGGTAGGGGGTTCCCTCGCAGACTATGTAGAAGTTGCGCCCGCCGGCGGAGACCGCCGCCCGCGGCCGGTCTGAGTGGCTCCGGCCGCGCATGGGGCCGTCGATCCAGCGCAGCCGGGCGGGCGGTCCGATCAGGGTGTCACCCGAGGTGCAGTCGCCGGTCGCGTCGTGCCGCCAGTGGGTCCACTCGTCCATCGCCTTCGGGCGCGGCTTGACGGACTTGGTCCAGGTTCCGGAGATGTCGACCGTCTCGGCTTTCCCCATCCCCGCCGCGGACAGCTTGGCCGCCGGCACCTTGCCGCCGAGCAAGGCGACGCCGCCGGGAGCGAGGACTCGCGCGACCTCCGCCAGCGACAGCCCCTTGGCCAGCATCCCCGCCGCGTCCTCGGCCACGATCAGGTTGACCAGCCGGTCGGCGTAGGGCAGCTTCTTGAAACTGCCGCGCTCGACCGAGACCTTCCCGTAAAGCCCGCGCGACCGGATGTGCTTGCGGGCCCTCTCAACTGCCGCGGCGTCGGAGGCCAGGCCGTGGACCAGGAACTTCCCGCCGCCGGAGAGTCCGGCGGTCAGCTTCCCGTCGGTGACCCCCAGGTGCACGATCAGGCCGGCCCGGACGCCGGAGGCCTTGACTATCTCCGCGCCTCGCTCGGCGCCCGCGGCCATCGAGAAGGTCATCAGGAACGCGGGGAGCAGCACTGCCATTGCACGTCGCATCTTCACATCCCCCTCAAAGCTCTCGTACCGAGCCGCCCTCGCGGAGCGTGACGGGCAGCAGAATCCGCGCGCCCTCGGCGGGCGCCGAGCCTATGGCCCTGAGGGCCAGCTCGACCATGTCCTGGAGCGAGAACTCCAGCGCGGTGACCTCGCGTTCCGCGCGGCGCGGGCCGACGGTGACCAGCGACACGTCCTGGGGCACGCCGAGACCGAGCTCCGCGGCCGCCACCCGGATTCCGGGGATACTGTCCTCCCGGGCGATGATTGCGGTAGGCCGCTCCGCGCGGCCCAGGAGATCGCGCCCGGCGCCCACGGCCAGGGGCAATGTCTTCTCAGGGGAGACCCGGCCCAGGTTGCTCCAGTCAGAGTGAACCAGCGCGGGATCGAGCTTCAGGCCCGCCTGGGCCAGCGCCCCGGCGTAGCCTTCCAGGAGCAGCCGCGAGGCGTTCCAGGGCTGGACCTTGCCGGTCACCAGCGCAACCCGCCGGTGCCCCCTGGCGAGCAGGTGCTCGATGGCCTGGCGGGCGGCATCGGCAAAGTCCGGCGTCAGAGAGACCGCTCCCGGGATGGCCCGCGAGGAGAGCAGGCAGGCCATCGGCCAGCGCCGGGCCATGGCCCGCAGGTGCTGCTCCGAGTAGAAAGCAACGGTGAGAATGCCCTCTATGTTCTCACGGAGCAACTCCAGGGGCAGCTCGTCAGTGGACTCGGGAACCGGGCAGGAGATGGTGGCCAGCGCCCTGCCACGCCGGGCCATGGCCGCCACCAGCGCTTCGCGGACCTCGGGGAAGAAGGTCTCCGGGGCGACCCCGTTGAGCAGCGGTCCCCACAGCACCACTCCCCGGCCGCGGCTGCCTCGCGGACGCATCTGCGGGTAGCCCAGTTCCTCCACCGCGCGCATGACCTTGGCGCGGGTCTCGGCGCTGACGTTGGCGTGGCCCCCGAGCACGCGGTAAGCCGTCGCCCGGCCCACCCCCGCGCGCCGACTGATCCTTTCGACTGAGATGCTCATCGCCTCGCCGGTCTTCGGCATGGTCTCCTCCTATATAATATGTACACCGGCAGGGGCCGGATGGCGCGAGAAAACATGAGAATGTCTCACGCGCCGTCTCTTATCTGGACATTGATATCATCCTGTCGTACAGGCGGATGCGTATGCTTGCGAGAATGACCGAGATGCTGTATCACTGCTATATCTCAACGGTTACGACCCATAGAGGCCTCCCGCCGGAGCCCAGCCCGGCGTGGCGCCGCGCGCCGCGGCGCTCTTGCGTCAGGCAGAGCCCCGGAAGGGCCCGGAGTGCCGGTTACGGCGTGACGGGTTCCCTCTACTTCCCGCCCAGCTTGGCGGCCACCTCTGCGGCGGCCGAGTAGAGCGCCCCCGAGCGCTCCTGCCAGCCGGAGGCCGTGAACCACAGCGAGTTCCACCTGGCGGTGGTGGTGCCGTAGGTGAACGACCGCCGGCAGGCGCGGGTGCGCTTGTCCAGCATATCCTGAAGGCGCGCGGCCAGCTTCTCGCCGAGCTTGGCCTTCTTGGCCTCATCCAGCAGGGCCTTCTCGATGAAGACGCGCGTCTCGGCATCCTGCACGCCCTCGCGGATCATCTCCAGGCGGGCGGTGGCCACCGGCCCATCCTTGCCGGGCGCCAGCACGTAGATCAGCGAGTTGTGGAACCAGCCGCCGTGCCAGCCGCTGGTCTTCTCGTAGCGTCCGGCCAGGGAGGAGCCCCGCCAGTCGCTCGCGCGCCTCCTCTTGCGCAGCGGCCAGAAGTCCGCCCCGCAGCGGCCGAAGCCGCGCAGGCCCTTGCCGCTGCGGCCGGCCCGGCCCCGGGAGACCAGCGCGGTCTCCACCGCCATGCGGTAGGGGCTCAGCGGGCTGATCTGCCGCAGGCCGGGCCCGAAGACCCCGCTGCCCGAGCGCGGGAAGGGGCAGATCAGCTCCGGGTTCTTCCAGCCGTAGTAGCGCTGGGTCTCCGGGTCGGGAATCCCGGAGACGCCCCAGACGAAGCACAGGTAGCCCACCTGCTGGCCGTGTAGGCTGCGGGGGTTGCCGTGGGAGCTGACCACCCAGTTGGCTTCGGGGGCCACGGACTTGAGATCCTCCACGGCCTCCTTGCCGGCCCGGATGTCGCCACAGACCCCGACCATCATGGATTTCTCCAGGCCGTGCTTCTTGAGAATGTCGCGCATGCCCGCGAAGACCGGCTTCCAGAACTCACGGGCCTTGGGGTCGCCCCAGCGGGGACCGACAGCCTGGGTCAGCGCCCCGGTTTTGGGGTCGAGCACGGTGAACGGCGTTCCCGGCTTCTTGCTGAGGTCCACCTTCTTGCCGAAGTAGCCCCCGTCGGTGTCCACGTCCCAGCAGTAGAGGCAGACCACCGGCACCTTGCCCAGGTACTTCACCGCCAGGTCCAGGTACTTCTCGGCGATGCTGAAGTCGTGCTTCCAGGAGCCATCGGCCGCCTTTATCCAGCGAACCATGGAGTGCTCGTTGCCGAAGTAGGTGCGGCTCCTGAGCGGGATGTAGACGGTCTTGGTGCCCACCTGGCCGAGGAGCTCGAAGGACTTCTCCAGCAGCTTCCAGTGCTCCTTCGACCACATCTTCACCTTGTACTTCATGGCCACGGAGTCGGGTGACTGGACCAGGCCGACGTGGGTGACGAACTCCTTGGCGTCGGGCAGCTTCCAGTCCTTCACCTGGAGCTTGACGGGCACCTCGCGCGCCTTGGCGCCCTCGGCGCTGACGGTCAGCTTGCCGACGTACTCACCGGCCTTGGCATCGGCGGGCACGCGCACCGTGACCCATATGGGCTGCACCGCCGCCTTGCCCTGCGCGTGCACGGGCACCTCGGCGGCGACCTCAGGCTCCAGGCTGTCGAAGTTGGCCACCCCGCGGTAGCGGAGGATCGCGTCGGGCATGGCGTAGCGGATCTGGATCCGCGAGGCGGGTATCTTGCCGGCCTCACCGGACAGGTCGGAGCACTCGGCCTTGAGGCCCTTGATCGGCCCGTCCGAGCTGGCCACTACGCGTCCGGAGAAGATCCCGTTGCGGGCCCCGACCAGGGCGATGGGCCCCAGCGGCTCGGTGCTGGCGGCGTATTGATTCACGTGCAGCTTCTGGGTCACCGGGTGGTTCCACAGCCTGAAGCCCTTGGGGTGCGCGACGTTGGTCTTCAGCGCCGCGCCGGCCGGTGCGCTGAGGTTGACTCCCTCCAGTCCCAGCGTGCTCCACCAGACCTGCGAGAAGCTCCGCCTGGTCTTGCGCTCGATCATCCGCTGGATCACCGGCGCGCGGTGCAGCTCTATGGCCAGGACGTTGAGGCCCTTCCTGAGCAGCTTGGCGGGTATCTTGACCGCGGATATCTCGCGCACCCGTTTCTTGAGCCAGTCCTTGTGCTTCTTGTGCCACACGTGGCTGAGCAGCTTCCCCTCGGGCGTGAACCAGGCCTCCTTGGGGTAGTCGGCCGCGGGGGTGCCGGGCTCTATTTCGCCCTTCGGCAGGCTGGCGCGGGCCACCTCCTGGCCGTTGAGGTAGACCACCGCTCCCCCGCGGAAGGAGACCGACAGGGTCAGGTCCCCGACCTTGGCGGGGTCGACGACCTCGAACCGGCTTCGCAGGCAGAGCAGCGACATGTAGTACGGCCCGGCGATCACCCGCCCGCTGCAGCGCGCCCAGGTTCCGTCGTCGAACTCCGGCGTTCGCCAGGTCTTCGGCGGGAGCGTCGAGCTGCGGACCTTGACGGTCTTCTTGCTCTTCTTCCAGGCCTTCCAGGCGCTGGTGGGCCAGCCCACGTTGAACGGCGGAGCTATCAGCTCCCCGGCGTCGGTCCGGAACTGCGGCGTCGTCCAGACCAGGTGGCAGCGCCAGGGGCTGCCCGAGTCGAGCACGGTCAGGCCGGCCCCGGCCTCACCGGCCGGTGAGGCGGCGGCGACTGTCAGGCAGGCGGCCAGCGTCAGTGCGGCTCTTCTCAGCATGGCAGGTTCCCTTTCTGCTTGGCTCCCGCGCTCATCAGCGACCTCCCCCGCCCTGCGGTCTCAGGTCCCTGGTTTCTCCGGGCACTGACCGGTTCTCTCACGCGGGCAATGATACCTCCGGCCGCGCCCCCTGTCCAGGAAGAGGGAATGCCGCCATCTTGACGCGTCCCCCCACCCGCCTATAATCCGCGCGGTCCAGCAGGCCGTCACGGCGCGCCACTTCTCAATGGACTGCTGAGCGGAGGCCCGGGCGGTGGAAACCCAGGAAGCGGAGTCGGAGCCGGTCCCATGGCAGTGCACAGCTACCTGCTCGACGCCGAGAAGCACCTGGTTACCGACCTGGATGCCGAGGCCATGCGCCGCGCGGTTACCGAGGGCGCCGAGGCCGGCACGCTGTGGGTCGATATAGACGACCCCTCGCCGGAAGAGACCGCCCTGCTCGACGAGGTATTCGCCTTTCACCCCCTGACCATCGAGGACTGCACCTCGGTCAGCGAGTTCCCCAAGGTTGAGGATTTCGGCCGCTACCTCTTCATGGTGCTGCTGGCCCCGGACCCGGCGACGCTGCTCAGCGACGAGCTGTGCGCGGTGGAGATGGACATCTGCCTGGGGACCAATTACGTCGTGACCTATCACACCGGCGGCGAACTGCGCAGCATCTCGCGCACGGCCGAGGCGCTGCGTCGCAACCCGGCGGCGGTGCTGGGCCGCGGGGCGGACTTCCTCTCTCACCGCCTGGTCGACGGGCTGGTCGACGACTACTTCCCGCTGCTGGAGATCCTCGACCGCGAAACCGAGCGCATCGAGGACCAGTTCGTGGACGGCGACCCCGGCCGGGGGGCCATGGGCCGGCTGATGGACATCAAGAAGAACGTGCTCTACCTGCGCAGGATCGTCAGTCCCCACCGGCAGATGGTCGCCCGCTTGGCTGGCGAGCAGTACGAGGTCATCGGCGAGACCGTGCGGGCCTACTTCCGCGACGTGGCCGACCACCTGGCGCGCATCGGCGACAACGTGGAGCTCTACCGCGAAACGATCTTCGAGGCCCTGCAGTTGCACAACTCCATCACCGCCCAGCGGACCAACGAGGTCATGCGCGTCTTCACGGTGATCGCCGCGCTGATGATGTTCCCCACGGCCATCGCCAGCATTTACGGGATGAACTTCGACTTTCCCGGCTCCCAGACACGCGCGGGCTTCTGGTGGTCGGTGGCGGTGATGGCGGCCGTGACCGCCGGGCTGATCTGGTTTTTCAGACGGAAGAAATGGGTTTAGAGGAGAGGCTCATGAGCAGCGCAGTGCACCAGACGGACATTCCGGGCGTCAAGCTGGTCAACCGCGGCAAAGTGCGGGACCTCTACGACCTGGGCGAGGACGGCCTGCTGATGGTGGCCTCGGACCGCATCTCAGCCTTCGACTCGGTGCTGCCCACCGGCATAACCGACAAGGGCAAGGTGCTCACCCAGCTCTCGCTCTTCTGGTTCGACTTCCTGAAGGAAGTCGTCCCCAACCACTTCATCAGCGAGGACCTCGCCGGGATCGGCCACGGGCTGGCCGAGCACGCCGACGTCCTCGCCGGGCGCTCGATGCAGGTGGTCAAGGCCGACGTCCTGCCGGTGGAGTGCGTGGTCCGCGGATACCTGGCCGGCAGCGGCTGGAAGGATTACACGAAGAGCGGCACGGTCTGCGGGGTGGAGCTGCCCGCGGGGCTCAAGTCCGGCTCCAAGCTTCCCGAGCCCATCTTCAGCCCGGCGACCAAGGCGGAGAGCGGCCACGACGAGAACATCGACTTCGCGACGATGTGCGAGGTTGTCGGCCGGGAGGCCGCGGAGAAGGTCCGGGACGTGTCGCTGGAGGTCTATACCCGGGCTTCGGACTACGCCGCCGAGCGCGGGGTGATCATCGCCGACACCAAGTTCGAGTTCGGCCGGCACGACGGTAAGATAATCCTCATCGACGAGGTGCTGACCCCCGACAGCTCGCGCTTCTGGCCGGCCCGGGCCTGGACCCCGGGCAAGAAGCAGCTCAGCTTCGACAAGCAGTTCGTGCGCGATTACCTCGAGGCCTGCGGCTGGGACAAGGAGCCCCCCGCGCCGGCGCTGCCCGACAACGTGGTCGCCAAGACCCGCGAGAAATATGTGGAGGCCTACAAGCTGCTCACCGGCAGGGACTCGTTGCCCGCCTGATGGCGCGGGACGCATGGCTGATGGGGTTCGGGGGCAAGTGTAAACCCGGTCTCTGCGCCTCATCAGCCATAAGCCATCGACCATAAGGCCATTACCTGATGGACTACGTCGCCCTGGGCCGCACCGGCAGGGCTGGGGACGCTCTGTCACGGTCGGAGGCGTTCTTGGTGTCCCGGTCTCGCAGAGGTCTGATTCCGGTCGTCGCAAGTCCCCTTCTTTGGGTATAATGCGAAAAATGCCGGATTGTTCGAAGAATCCTTCTTCCGCCGGGAACAGTCGGGTGGAGAGGCCGGAGATGGGTCGGATGACGGATGCTGAACTGCTAGGCGGATGGGCGCGCGAGCGCGACGCCAGGGCATTTGACGAGCTCGCGGGGCGCCACGCGGACATGGTCCACGGCGTGGCCGCGCGCGTGCTCGGCCCCGGCGGCGGAGCCGACGACGTCTGCCAGGCGGTCTTCATCGTGCTGATGAAGGAGGCTCGCAAACTCACCCGTCATCCCGACTTGGCCGGCTGGCTGCACCTGACGGCCGTGAACCTGGCTCGGCATGCCATCCGCGCCGGAGCACGCAGACGCAGGCGGGAGGAAGAGGCCATGCACGAAAGAGAGTTCACTTCGAAGCCGCCGCGCGCGGACCTTCGCGGCGAGCTCGATGCGGCGCTGGCCGCGCTCCCCGCGCGCTTCCGCGAAGCGGTGGTCCTGGTGCATCTCGAGGGTGCCAGCTACGCCCAGGCCGCCGAGCGGCTCGGCGTGCCCGAGGGCACGGTTGCCTCGCGGGTGAACGCGGGGGCCGAGAAACTGCGCCGGAAACTGGGGGGCGCGGGCTGCTTCGTGGCGCTGGGGTTCCTCGTCGACTGGCTGAAGGGCGAGGCGGCGCACGCCGCGCCGCTGCACGTGAAGGCCGGCCTCTCCGCGATGGCCGCGTCAGGAGGCGCCGTTGTCGGCGCCGGCGCCGCTTCGCTGAACGCAGTGCGAATCGCGGAGGGAGCAATGAGAACAGTTCTGTGGACGAAGGTGAGACTGGCCGGGGCCGGGCTGGCGATTGGCGGACTTGCCGCCGTCTCGCTCGCCCTGGCTGGCGGGCCGGGGGAGAAGAATACGGACGGGGGCAAGAAACCCGTCGTGGCCGAGCCCGCCGCGAAGAAGGAGACGGGCAAGCCGCGGGCGGCGAAGAACGGGCCGCGGATATTGTGGCAGGTGGGCATCCGGACTGCTGATGCCAACACCAAGCTCCCAAAGAGGCTGAGCAAGGCCGCCAGGGAGGCAATAAGCCTCACCGAGAAGCGCGGCGCGCAGCTGCGGCTCACCGCCTGCAGAGACAGGGTGCTGGTGCGCTCCGCGCACGTCCTGTCGGCCAGGGATGCCCTGACCGGCAAGCAGTTCTGGGCCTACCGGGAGAAGGGCAAGGTCGATAACGTGCGGGTGAAAGGCATGCCCCTGGGAGGCCGGCCTGCGGCCATAACCGATCCGCTGGTGTCCGGCGGCCACTTGTATGTGGGCACTTCCGGTGGAGCGGTGCGAAAGCTGAGTCTGGCCGATGGAAGTGAACTGCAATCCGTGACCCTGCCCGCGGAGAAAGTTGTCCTGCCGCATCCTGATCTGAAGCTACCGCCGGATTGGACTGGGAAGGGAGACGCCCCGAAGTCCATCATCGAATACATGAAGAAGAATGCGGAGAACACCGTGGCGGCCCTGAAGGCCGGCCGGCCTTCGTTCACGGTCCGCCCCTTCCTGCATGCCGGCGTTCTCTACCTGATCAGCAGCAAGGAACGGGCTTACGCGCTGGATGCCAAGACCTTCCGGCAGGTTTGGAAAGCGCGCACCGGCCCGATGCTCCAGGGCTCGGAGCCCCGCCTGACTCTCAGCCCCGATGGCAGACTGTATTTCGGGACCAGTTCGCGCAAGCTCTATGAGATATCTGCCGATGCCGGGCGGATATCCGGAGAATTCGATCTGCCCGGAGGCAACGTCTCTCCGGTGGTGGTGGACGAGGACCGCGTGTACGCCTGGACCACCGACCTGGCCATGGACCTGCGCGCGATGCTGCGCAAGACGACTCGGGCGCGCATCATTCGCGCGGCCAAGGCCAATGGCGAGGATCCGGCCGCCAAGCTCAAGGAGGAGGAAGCCGAGATGCTGGAGTTAGGGATGGCCGCCATGGAAGTGCAGATGAAGCGCATGGGCCTGACCGTCAACACCCAACCCGGCGCGAAGACCGCGCCTTACCTCTGCGCCTATGACCGCAAGACGCGCGGGAAACTCTGGAGCCTCAGGCTCGGCGAGGACGCCATGGCCGCCGGCGAACTGCTGCGCGACGGGGATGTGCTCTACTGCATGAGCTCTTCGCACCTGTTCGCGGTCTCGACGAAGGGCAGGGAGCTCTGGAAGTACGACCTGGGCGAAGCCTGGGAAGACACCCGCTCCCTGGTGATGGACGGCGACGTTCTCTACGCCGCCTCGGATGCGGCCCTTCACGCCGTCAACAGCAAGAGCGGCGCGCCCCTCTGGAAGCTGGAACTGGGCGGCAGGAAGCCAGTCGCGCCGGCCAAGGCCCTCAAGGGCAAGTATGCCCGTGCGCGCGACGTTGTCGGCTTAGGCAAGCCGAAGCTCAAGGATTTGCCACCCAACGGGTTCATCTCCGGGCTCGCCGTCCGTCACGGAGTGGTCTACGTGGCGACCACCGCCGGGTCGGTCTACGCGGTGCTGCCGCCCAAAGCCGAGGCCCCCAAAGCACTCAAGAAGCCGCCCGAGCAATTCTAGACGGCACTTGTGCTCAAGAAAGAAGGCCCTGCCAACTGTGGCGGGGCCTTCTTTGATGTATGTGAAGTCGCCGGTGGGTTTACGGTGACCATACGCGCATGTAGCGTTATATTATCTGCCGGGAGGCATTTAAGAGCTTTTCGAGGGGAACGGGCACCAGTGGGTGAACGTCCCACAGGTGCAGTGAGTTACCAAGGGCGATGCGCGAGGCTTTTTTCTCGCCGGTCGGCTTGCGCCGCCGCTCTCCGCACGGACTTAACGGATTAAGGGGATCAAGCATGGGGATTCGTCGGGGGCTCCTTTGCCTGGCAGCGGTCGGTCTGCTCCTGCCGGGAGGCTGTAAGCCCCGGAAGGCCGGCCCGCCCGAGCGCCGGAAGATAGTGGTCGAAACCTACCCGGCGCCGGTGGACCTCACCTCGTTGCGCCGCAAGCCGATCCCGCCGCCCGAGCCCAAGATGATCAAGAACGGCGAGAAGACCACGCTGATCTACACCTGCCGCGGGGCCAAGAGCGAGCTGCTCCGCGACGCGGTCATCGGCCTGATCAGCCCGGAGGGTTCGGTGCAAGCCAGCCCCCGGCTCAACGTCCTGATCATCACCGAAGCCAACGACAAGGTGAAGGGCATTCTGGAGTTCCTCAAGGAAGTCGACAAGCCGGTGCCCCAGATCCTCGTCGAGGCCCGCATCGTGGAGGTGACCCTGGACTCGGACCTGGAATACGAGCTCAATCACACCTTCTTTCACAGGACCGGCGGGGGCAGCGCGTTCCTGAAGGACAGCGGGATAACCCTGACCACCCCGGGCTCCAGTCCCAACACCACCGAGGGCTCGCTGCTGAACGTCATGAGCTGGCAGCAGAACACCAAGCGGCTGGACACCTTCATCCGCCTGCTGATCACCAAGGGCAAGGCCCGGATACTCAGCTCGCCGAACCTGATCGTCAGCAGCGGCGACCAGGCCAGCATCATCACCGGCGAGGAGGTCCCGGTGCAGAGCTCCACGGTGACCAGCGGGGGAGTGACCACCTCGACCACCTTCAAGCGCGTGGGCATCAAGCTGCGGGTCACCCCGCAGCAGATCATCGGGAACACCGTCCGCCTGGAGGTGAACCCCGAGGTCTCCACGGTGACCGGCTTCACTACCGGGCCCTCGGGAACCAGCAGCCCGATAGTCGCCATCCGCAACGTGCGCACCACGCTGAGCATGAAGGACGGGGAGATACTGACCATCGCCGGGCTGCTGCGCAGCGAGGAGCGCCGGGTGGTCCGCAAGGTGCCGGTGCTCGGGAGCATCCCGCTCTTGGGGCTGCTATTCCAGAGCCGGCGCCACCAGACGGTCAAGACCCAGCTGGTCTTCTTCCTGCGGGTCAATATCCTGACCGAGGGCAAGACCCGGACCATCCGCATTCACAAGCCCGGCGTGGGCATGGAGCTCCTCGACGAGGAGGTCACCCGGGGCGTCGAGGAGGAGGGGAAGGCCAAGAAATGAGCGAGTCCCAGGGCGCTGCCCGGCGGAGCTCCACCGTGGCCCCGCCGCCGCCTGAGAAGGGCCTCTGCGAGCGCCCGGACCTTCATTCGGACGTGCCCGCGATGAACGGGCGGGGCAACGGGAACGGGAACGGCCTGCGGGCCGGGTCCGCGCTGTTCACGGTCATCAAGTGGTTGGTGTCCCTGGCGCTGGTCGGCGGGGTCGTCGCGGCCGGGGCCGTCTGGGGGCCGGGGTACTACCGCCAGCTGATGGACGACCGCAAGACGGCGGGCGCCAGCGATATGGACAAGCTGCGCTTCTACACCGTCACCAGGAAGGATCTGCGCATCGGCGTGGTCGAGGACGGCCGGTTGCGCGCGACCAAGCACCACAACATCCAGTCCAAGCTGGACGGCCGGGCCAAGATCGCTTGGGTCGTCGAGGAGGGCAAGGAGGTCAAGAAGGGCGACAAGCTTATCGAGTTCGAGCGCAAGCCGGTCGAGGAAAAGATCAAGAAGATCGAGGAGGAGATAAAGCGCCTGGAGGGCCAGAGGGACGACGCCGAGGAGAACTGGAAGATCGAGGAGTCCGCCGGCAAGAGCGTGGTGGCCTCCGCCGAGACCCGCCTGGAGAACGCCGGCAAGGCCCTCAAGAAGTACAAGGAGCTCGACGCCCCCAACAAGTTCAAGGCGCTCCAGAAGGCCATCACCGACGCGGAGCGCGGCCGGGAGAGCGCCAGGGACGCGCTCAAGAAGGCCCTGGAAACCCTGGACGAGCACATGTTCGACGAGGAGAGCAAGCGCCAGGGGTTCGAGAAGGCCGTCGCGGACAAGCGCGCCGCGGTCGAGGGGGCGGGCAAGAAGGTGGCTTCGGCGATCCTGGCCAAGAAGATGTTCCAGGCCTACACCTACCCCGAGGAGTTGCAGAAGAGACGCCAGAACCTGGGTAACGCCAAGCTGGAGCTACGCAAGATCAGGGTGGCGGCCAAGAGCAACCTCCAGAAGTGCGGGGACCAGTTCAAGCGCGTGAAGACCGACATCAAGAGCAGGAGGAAGGACCTGGAGCGCGGCAGGAAGATGCTGGAGGAGTGCGTGCTGTACGCCCCCGCCGCGGGCATGGTCCTCTACGGCGACCCCCGGCGCCGCGGCTGGTACTCGCGAGGAGGCGAGATGAAGGTCGAGGTCGGCGCCGAGTGGTACAAGAACAACACTATTCTTACCATCCCCGACTTCAGCAAGTTTGAGATCGACATCTCGGTGGCCGAGGAGTACCGCGGGCGGGTAAAGCCGAACTGCAAGGCGCTGGTCACCCTGGAGGCCGTGCCCGGCCTCAAGCTGGAGGGCAAGCTGAAGCGCATCAGCAACCTGGCCCAGCCGCGGGTGCGCTGGGACGACTCCAGCCCCAAGGTCTTCAAGGGGATTGTGCAACTGGGCGCCGCGGACAAGCGCATGGTCAGCGGAATGACCTGCCGGGTGGAGATAGTCGCCGAGATCGTCAAGAGCGCGCTGGTGGTGCCCATCGAAGCGGTGTTCAACGAGGACGGCAAGCCGGTGGTCTACCTGCGCAAGGGCCGGCAGGGCTTCGAGCGGCGGGAGGTCCAGCCCGGCAGGAACAACGAGGACTTCGTCCAGATCACCGGGGGCCTCGCCGAGAAGGACGAGATCTGGCTGATACACCCCCACCGGGCAGGCCTGCCGGTCTCCGCCGGCGCCGGCGGGAAGAGGGAGTGACCGCCCTCCCCGGGAGGAGCTCGCGCAGCGTGGTCGAACCGCTCGTGGAACTGGTCCACGTCCACAAGCACTACCGCCTGGGCTCCCGGCGGCTGGAGGTGCTCAAGGGCGTTTCCCTGCGGGTCGCGGCCGGCGAGTACGTGGCGGTGATGGGGCCCTCGGGCTCGGGCAAGAGCACGCTGCTCAACCTGCTGGGCCTGCTGGACACGGTGGACAGCGGGGACTACCACTTGGCCGGCGAGAACGTCGCCCGCCTCTCCGACGACCGGCTGGCCGAGCACCGCAACGCCAGGATCGGGTTCATATTCCAGAGCTTCAACCTGTTCCCCCAGCTCAGCGTGGTGGGCAACATCGAGGTGCCCATGGCCTACGCCGGACGCCCGCGGGCCGAGCGGCGCCGGCGGGCCCGCCAGCTTGCGGAGCTGGTGGGCCTGGGCGAGCGCGCCGGCCACCGCCCGCGGGAACTCTCCGGCGGTGAGATGCAGCGCACCGCCATCGCCCGGGCCCTGGCCAACGACCCGCCGCTGCTCCTGGCCGACGAGCCCACCGGCAACCTCGACGAGAAGACCGGCAGCGAGATACTGGACGTCTTCGACGGGCTGGTAGCCTCCGGCCGGGCCATGATCCTGGTGACCCACAACCCCACCTACCGCGACCGCGCCAAGCGCGTCCTGCGCATGCGCGACGGCCAACTGATCGACGGCGACGGAGGCGGCTGATGGGTTTGCTCGAGGCCCTGCGCGTCGCCCTGCTGGACCTGGCGCTGCACAAGTTCCGCTCGGCCCTGGCGGTGCTGGGCATCATCTTCGGGGTGGCCTCGGTGGAGGCCATGGTCTCCATCAGCGAGGGAGCCAAGCTGGACGTCCTCAAGCAGATTTCCGCCCGGGGCATCGACAACATCGTCGTCAAGACCAAGCCCCCCTCGGAGACCGCCTCCAAGGAACCTCCCAAGGGCGGCTACTACATCGCGGAGTACGGCCTCCTGCGCCGCGACCTGGC
>CBDUSI010000047.1:0-32231 GCA_965370045.1 uncultured bacterium
TACGTCTTCAACATGGCCGTCTACTGGGGCATTGCCGCGGTCGTGACCTACAAGATGTGGCGCACCGCGGTGCAGATCAACGCGCGCTTCCCGGCGGACCTGGTCGCCAAGTACGCGCACGTCAACGCAGTGGTGCTGGGTTCAACCGGGGGGATCTACCAGCCCAGCAAGGACAACTCGGACCTCAAGGTCGAGAACCGCTCGGTGCCCGAGGGCGGCACAGGCGACAACATCTACGAGAACTCCAAGATCATCATGGAAGACATGGTCCGCTGGAGCGCCGAAAGGTACGGCACCCGCGGGTGCCTTCTGCGCTACTTCTGGCCGGACACTCCCTATTTCCCCCGAGTTGACATGGCCACCATGCCGCTGTTCTCCGCGATGGACGGCACCCCGCTGTGCCCCAACCCCGGGGTGCGCCACGTCAGCTACATCTCAGAGCTGGTCCGCTGGACCATCAACGCCGCCGGGGTGGCCACTTGCCCGCCGCGGATCATCAACCTGGGCCATCCCGAGGTGGTCGACTTCGAGCGTGCCTGCCGCCTGGCCCGCCGGGCCACCGGCAAGCGGCCCAACGTCAACAGGAACGGGTACCTGTTCAGCACCTTCCGCTACCTGGCCAACTTCGGCCGCCAGGAGGCCCTGCTGGGCCCCCCTCGGTTGGGCCTCACCGAGATATACAACCGCCTCAAGCGCGGCTACGAGGAAAAATGCCGCTTCCCCGAGGAGTGGATGTTCGAGGAAATCTGGTAGCCCCGCCCACCGGCACCCCCGGAAGGGCTTATCCCGAGCACTTGCACCTCCTCCCGGCCGAGCTACAATCCCGCGCGTTGGACCGGGCCGGGTACCGGTTCGCGAGCATCCGGGAGCTTTCAACGATGGCCAGGACATTCAAGGTCGGCATCATCGGCGCGGGAGGCATCGCCCGCGGAGCGCACCTGCCCGCCTGGGCAGAGCTGAAGGACCAGGGCGTGGAAGTCACCGCCCTGGCCGACATCAACAAGAGGGTTGCCCGGGAATCGGCCGAGAAGTTCGAGGTTCCCGGCGTCTACACCGATTACAGGGCGATGCTCCGCAAGGAGAAGCTTGATGCGGTCAGCATCTGCACTCCGGCGGCCTTCCACTGCGAGCAGTCCATCGCGGCGCTCCGGCGCGGCCTACACGTCCTCTGCGAGAAGCCGCTGTGCCTCTCGGTCGCCGAGTGCCGCAAGATCGCCAGGGCAGTCAAGACCAGCCACAAGCTGTTCATGACCGCGCAGCACCTGCGCTTCATGGGAACCAGCGTCGCCCTCAAGAAGTATCTCGATGGCGGGACGTTGGGAGACATCTACTACGTCCACGCCCGGGCACTGCGGCGCAGGGGCCTGCCGGCCCGGCCGACCTTCACCTCCAAGAAGCTCTCCGGCGGCGGTCCGCTGCTGGACATCGGCGTGCACATCCTGGACTTGGCCTGGTGGCTGATGGGTGGGCCCAAGGTGGCCGCGGTGAGCGGGGTCACTCACGAGAAGATGATCCGCAAGGGCGGCAGAATCTGGAACGCCTGGGGACAGTGGGACCCCAAGAAGACCGACGTGGAGGACTTCGCCTGCGGCCTGATCCGCTTCGAGAACGGCGCGGTGATGTACCTGGAGTCCAGCTTCATCCTCAACATGAAAGAGCGCAGCATCTTCACCGCCACGCTCCACGGCACGCAGGCGGGCGCCAGCTGGCCGGACTGCGAAATCTTCGGAGAGCGCAACAAGCAGGTCACCGACACCAAGATATTCAACATCCCCAAGGCCGACGCGCATAACGACGAGGTCCGCGCCTTCTACGAGGCGGTCAAGCACCGCAAGAAGAGCCCGGTGCCCATCGCGGAGACCACCCAGATCATCACGATACTCGAGGCCCTCTACAAGTCGGCGGACACTGGTCGCGAGGTGCGCATCAGGCGATAGCGGGAACGACGCTCGCGCTCACCCTGGAGGAGAGGCTTGCCTGACGGCGCAAGGGGATTGAAGGTTTTCGACGCTCAGGCGCGCGCGCTTCGTGCCGGCCGCACCGCCGAGGCCACCCAGGACCTGCTCGGTGCTCTCAACATGCAGCGCGGCGAGGACAAGTCGCTGCTGGTCGGCTACCACAACGGCCACTCCCTGCGCGGCATGGAAGAACTGGTCGCCCAGCGCGGCTCGCTGAAGGCGCTCAGCGGACTGGTGCTGGTCCCCTTCTGCCTCCAGGACGTCGGCTGCGAGCACAAGATCGTCTGGGATCCGGACAGCTGCCGGCGCTGCTGCACCTGCGCGGTGGCTCCCGTGGAGGAGTTCGCCGAAGAACTCGGCTGGCCCCTGCGGGTCTGCACCCGCGCGCGCCTCGCCCCGCAATTCGTGGAGGAAGTCGAACCCCAACTGGTCATCTCCCTGGCCTGCCCCCACGAGAGCTTCGCGGAGATCCTGAGCATCAGGAAGGCGCTCACCTACGCGCTGCTGCTCTCAACCCCGGAGGGCTACTGCCGCAACGCTCACGCTGATTTGCACGAGCTCACCGAGTTGGCCGCGCACCTGGGCCACAGCTGGAAGCCGACCGGATTGCCCGAGGCCCAGCCTTGACGCCCCCCTTCCCCGCCGCTTATAATCGCGGCCGTTGACGCTTCGGCACCTTACGGAGAAACAGAGATGACAAAGAAAGTAGTTCTGGCCTACTCCGGGGGACTGGACACCTCGGTGTGCATCCCCTGGATCAAGGAACACAAGGACGCGGAGGTGATCACCTTCTCCGCGGACCTCGGCCAGGGCGAGGAGCTCGCCCCCGTCGAGGAGAAGGCCAAGAAGTCCGGCGCGATCAAGGTCTACATCGAGGACCTCCGCGAGCGCTTCCTGACCGAGTTCGTGTTCCCGGCGCTGCGCGCCCGGGCGGCCTACTCCAACGGCTATCTGCTGGCCACCGCCCTGGGCCGGCCGCTGATCGGCGCGGAGCTGGCCCGCATCGCCCGCGAAAACGGCGCCGACGGGGTGGCCCACGGCTGCACCGGCAAGGGCAACGACCAGGTGCGCATCGAGGCCTCGGTGCGCGCGCTGGCCCCCGAGCTGGAGATCATCGCCCCGCTGCGCGAGTGGGACATGAAAAGCCGCGATGAGGAGTTCGACTACGCCGAGAAGCGGGGCATCCCCGTGCCCGTCTCCAGGAAGAGCCCCTACAGCTACGACCGCAACCTCTGGGGGCAGTCCATCGAGTGCGGGGTCCTCGAGGATCCCTGGGCCTCGCCGCCCGAGGACGCCTACCAGATGACCAAGGACCCCCAGACCGCGCCGGACGCGGCCGTGCGCGTCGAGCTGGCGTTCGAAAAGGGAGTCCCGGTCGCGCTGGACGGCAAGCAGCTGGGCCCCGTGGAACTGGTCGAGAAGATCAACGAGATCGGCGGCGAGCACGGCGTGGGCCGCATCGACGTCGTCGAGGACCGCCTGGTGGGCATCAAGAGCCGCGAGATCTACGAGTCCCCGGGGGCCACGATCATCTACGCCGCGCACAAGGCGCTGGTGGACCTGACCGTGGGCCGCGACCTGATCCAGCTGGCCGCCCCGCTGAGCGCCGAGTACGGCAAGTTGGCCTACTACGGGCTGTGGTTCAGTCACCAGCGCGAGGCGCTGGACGCCTTCTTCACGGCCATGAACCGCGTCGTCAGCGGCAAGGTCCGCATGCGCCTGCACAAGGGCACCTGCGTGGTCGAGGGCCGCAGCAGCCCGGAGTCGCTCTACTCCGAGAGGCTGGCGACCTACACCGCCGCGGACGTCTTTGACCACAGCGCCGCCCAGGGGTTCATAAAGCTGTGGAGCCTGCCGCTGGCCGCCGAGGCCGCTCGCGCGCAGGAGTCGAAGTAGGGCCCGTCGACCGACGCGTGGGGAGGCGCGCTAGCGTCGGCAAATTGAGCGGGGCATCGCCCCGCAATGGCGGTCGAGCATGACCGAGAACACTAACTGGGACGCGCTGCTCGACGAGCGCCTGTCTGAGAACCGGCGCCGCCAGCGCGACGAGGCCCAGGCCGCCGAGCCCCCGCCCGGGCCTGAGGCCGCCGAAGAGCTCCTTGACAGAATCCGCACCGCCGCCGAGAACGGCGACCTCCCCGGTTCGCAGCCGGCCCCGGAGCACACGCCGCCCCCGTCGCACGAGGCGCCCTCGAAGCCCTTCCTCCCGGCCTCCCCGGGGCACTCGCGTCCCCGCCGCCGCAAGCCCTCCTCGGCGCGTCTGCATCCCATCGCCTACACGCCGGAGGCCGCCGACTGGCCGGGCCGTCCGCGGCACCACCATCACCGCCTGAAGCTCCACCGGCTCAAACGCGTGGCCTTCTGGCTGATCCTGCTCTTCCTGCTGCTCGGCGGCATCGTGCTCACCTTCCGACCAGAACTGCTCAAGGACCTGGGCTTCCGCGACGAGCCCCTGACCCCGCCGATCACCGACACCGAGGATAAGAGACCGAAGCCGCCCCCTAAGCCGGACGAGGAACCCGGACTGCGATCTGGCGGGCCCGACCCGGTCAGCAAGGAGCCGGAAGGCAAGCTTCCCGAGGAACTTCCCAGAGAGGAACCGCCGCCGCCCGAACTGCGCCCACCGGAAGTCACGAAGCCCGCGAAAGCACCCGAGAAGAAGAGACCGCCGCTGCCCGCTGATGATATCCTGCGAACGGCCCCCAAGCGCCCCGCGCTGCCCAAGATACCGGTAATCCCCGGCCCGTTCAGCGGCCCGGACGGATCCAAGATAATCCCGCCCGGCCCGTTCAGCGCCCCCAAGCCCAAGAAGAAGACCGCCAAGTCCCCGGACTGAGACTATGTTCTCCCGCCTGCGCCGGGCGCTCGTCCCCAAGGATCCGCTCTATCGTCGGGAGTCCGGTGCGGGGCAGAGGGTGGTTCTGGTTGCCAAGTCGGTGGGACTGCTGATCGTTCTGGCAGCGTACCTCTTCTGGGCGACGATGGCCCTGGCCGGCAAGGAAGACGGATCTCTGGCCGTCCTTATAACCGCCGTTGCCTCGCACCTGTTCTGCCTCATTGCGTTCGCCCTGGGCGTCCAGTCAATCCGGAACGAGATAGTAGGCGGCACCGCTGAAGCTCTGGTGCTGACCCCCATGTCCCGTCGCAAACTGATACTCAGCAAGCTGGCGGGGGCGTCCGAGTTTCTGGTGATCGCCGCATTGCTCATTCCTCTGTACTGCCTCAGCGTCGCCTCGGCGACATATGGCAATGCGCCCGTAATCTACATTGCCGGTGGCGCCCTGAGAAGCGTGATCGCGACCGAGTGGGGAAACTGGCTCTTCATCTGGGATAACCAGTCCTACATGGTCGATACTCTCGTAGGGTTGGCAGCCTTCGTGGGAGACCTGTGCTGGTACCTGCTATTCGCCGCCTGCGGGCTGTGGGCCGGCGTGCTCTCGCGGACGACTGCCGGAGCATGGATCAAGGGGATAATGACCTGTTGCGGCCTATTCCTGGCGCTGACAGCCTTCGATTGGCTGCCTAACGCCTTCCATGGATTCTATGACGGGCCGGCACCCAGATGGTGGCTTTGGGTACCGATGTCCTTCGCTACGCGGATAGTCGCAGCGAGGTTTCTCCTTCGCCGTACCATCCGCAACTTCGACCGGATAGCCACCGACTGACGCCGGGCGCGGCTCAGGCGGTCAGGTCCTCGCCGCCGCGCGAGTTGACCAGTATGGTCGTGGGCATCCCCTCCACCAGCCTGCTCAATGCCTGGTGCCGCGCCTCGCGCTCACCCTCTCCGGGCAGCTCGAAACCCAGCAGGACGCAGGTCGCGTCGCCGGAGTGCTCGTGCAGCACCTCGCTGAAGGGCCCGCTGCTGACAATGACCTCGGGGGTCACTTCCAAGCGGGCCTCATGGGCCAGTTCAACCAGCGCCTTCTCGGCCGGCTCACGCCCCTCGGCGTTCTCGACCATGCGCAGCAGGCGCACCTCGCCGTCCTCCCACTCGTCGTTGCTGCGCAGCAGGTGGGCCAGAAGCAGCATCAGCGCGCCGTTCTTCTGCCCGCGCCACCACACGTCGATGCGCCGGGGCGCGCCCTCGCCGGGGGGCATGCCCCGGGGTGCAATCAGCACCACCCCCATGCCCAGCGAGGCGGCCACATCGAGGTTCCGCCAGTAAGGCGCGACCCGTTCCGGCTCGCCGCTCCAGCCCATGACCACCATGTTCGGCCTGACCGGGCCGACCGCCGCCAACTGCAGAACGTTCCGCACTCCCTGGTCGTGGTCCTCCGCCACCATTACCAGCGGGAAGGCGTGGACGTCATCCTCCTCGCAGAGGTCGGCAAGCTGCTTGAGGGCCGCCCGCCGGTGGGCGGCGTGTTCCTCGATCTGCCCGGTGAGGATGTTGGCCAAGATCACCATGCCGTGACCGGCCTCCAGCCAGACCGCGTAGCGCACCAACTCCTCGCGGGAGGCGGGGTTCCCGACGAAGGCCAGGGGAGTCGGTCGCCAGTTCTTCTCGTCCTCGGCCATCCCGGCCAGGGAGTGCAGGTTCCTCATCGCCGCGGAGAAGACCCAGCCGCGCCGCGCGTCGCCGAACTGCGAGACCAGCTTCTGCCGCCGGACGTACCAGTAGAAGCCGCTTATCGCCAGGATGGCGGTGATCGCCGCGGCCGGGCTGATGAGCACCATGGCCACCGCGCAGCCCAGCGCGCCCAACCCCGCGGTCGCCCAGTGGAACAGGCGGAAGCGCGGGCGGAACGAGGGGTTGTCCCCCACCGCCTCGACGAACGCCGCGGCGTTGATCATTCCGTAGCTGCACAGGAAGAACATGCTGATCACCGCGGCCACCGCGTTGAGCGCGTCCCCCTTCGAGAACATGGCGAAGACCAGCACCCCGGCGGTGATGACGCTGGTGAACACCAGTGCCCGGCGGGGCTCGTCCTTGTCGGGCGAGCCCTTCCCGAGGAACCCCAGCCAGCTGACAATGCGGTCGCGCGAGACGGCCTGCAGGACGCGCGGCGCGCCCAGGTAGCTGCTCAGCGCGCTGGACAGCGTGGCCGCGAAGACCCCCAGAATCACGGCGAACATTCCCAGTTGGCCGAGGAGAGCGTAGTCGCGCAGAAGATTGTAGGGCTTGGCGACCATATCCGGCCGCGCGTAGGCGCCCCCGCCGAGCAGCATCTGCGCGAGGTACACGGCGAACCCCACGCCGACCGCCGCCAGTGATCCGCGGGGAATGCTCCTGCCCGGGTCCTCCAGGTCCCCGGACATGTTGATGCCCGCGTCGATGCCGGTCACCGCCGGGAAGTAGATGGCGAAGAGCGCCCAGAACGGGAGCACGCTCACCCCGGGCAGGTTCCGGGCGTTGCCCGAACCCCAGTTCTCCGCGAAGCGCTCGGCCGAGAAGTTGGCGATCTGCCCGCCCATGAAGGCGGCGATGGCCAGGAACAGGAAGACCATGATGACGTACTGCGTCTTTATCGCCCAACCGGCCCCCACGTAGGCGATGACGAACAGCACCGCCGCGGCCCCGAAGGTGATCAGCGAAAAGTACGGCGCCAGCGGACCCTGACCGCCGTCGGCCCCGGGAAACGAGCTCACCAGCGCCTCGGTGAAGCCCAGGATGTAGAAGGGCACCGACAGGGCCAGCGCGCAGAAGAGGGCCATGCCGATGGACCCGCCGAACTCCGGGCCCAGCACGCGCGAAATCAGATAATAGGCCCCTCCCCCCCTGACCCGCATGTTGGTGCTGATCGCGCTGGCCGACAGCGTCGTGAGCAGGGTCAGGCTCTTGGCGATGACCAGGATGATAATCGCGTTGAGGATACCCGCGTGGCCAACCACGTAGTTGGCCCGCATGAACATGATGACGCCCAGTATCGTGAGGATGCTGGGGACGAAAACGCCCCCGAAGGTGCCGAAGCGGTTGCCGCGCGGCGGTGTTCCGTCAGTGTTTTCGGCCACTCGGAGCCCTCTCCTGTCCCGAAACCCGGAACTCCACGTCGGGACAGACGGCTATCCTAACCGGGGCGCGCCCGGAGCGCAATACCTCGGCCCCCGCGGCGTGAAGAATATCTGCTGTCTCCGGATTTGAGGCGGACAGGCGGTCTTCTACTTCGCTGGGCCCAGGCGCTTGAGCTCCGCCTCGGCGCGGTCGCGCGTAGCGCCCTTGGGCGCATCCTTGACGATGCGGGTGAGCACCCCGCGGGCGTCCTGCTTGCGCCCCAGCTTGATGAGCAGATTGGCGCGTTCGAACTCCCACTCGGCCCACTTACGGCGGTTGCCCTTGCCGCCGGCCATGATCGCCTCGGCAGCCAGGCCGTAGCTCTTGGCGGCCTCCGCGGTATTCTGCGCGAAGCTCTGGGCCCGGGCCCTGCCGTAATACGCCCGGGCGCGGTAGGTGCTGTTCTTGGTGAGCCCCGCGGCCTCGCTGTAGAGCTGCTCGGCCATGGCCAGGAGCTTCCCGCGGTCGGTCGTCTTGTAGCGTCCCTGGGCCTGCACGCAGAGATCCCCCAGCCGCAATCTGGCCCGGTAGTCCTTGGGTCGCCCCGAACGGACCAGGTCAACGAGCTCCCTGGCGGCGGTCATGTGCTTCAGCCGCGTGGCCAGGGAGAAGCCACGCACCACCAGGTTGAGGTCGGCGCCCTTGGTTTGGCGGCAGGCGCGCAGGTACAGGTCGAGGGCCTCGCTGTAGCGCCGGGCCTGCTCCAGCACCAGGGCCAGTCGCCCGACGGCCTTGGCGTCCCCGGAGTGCTTGCGGGCAATCTCAACGAACATCACGCCGATCTGCCGGCGAAACCCCTCGCGCTTCTTGCCCGGCCAGTTCATTTGGCGGTTGAGCATCTGGAAGTGCCGGCGGACCTCGTCCTGCTTGACGCCCGGCTCCATGCACAGCTCCATGCCTCGCCTGAAGGCCTCCAGCGACTCCTTGTCGCGGTCGTGACAGCCCAGGTAGTGACCCAGCTCGGTCCAGTAGTGGAGGTCCTTGGGGTTGTTCTGGACGGCCGCGCGCAGGAACTTGAGCACGCTGTTCTCGAGCACCGCGCTTATCTCCGCGCGCTCCCCGCCCTTCACCCCCACCTCGCGGGTCCAGAACTCGTGACCGGCCTTGCGCAGCACCAGGCGGTAGCTGCCCGGGGCCAGACCCGCCATGTCCAGCGGCGTGTTCCCCCGGCTCTGGCCGTCGAGAATCACCTCGGCCCCCTCCGGCACGGTGCGCACCGCCAGACTGCCCACGGCCTTTCTCTTCAGGCGCGCCTCGACCTTCTCGGCGCCCGCGACCAGCACGCGGCGCTCGGTATGCGTCTCGTACCCGTCGCGGGAAATAGCCACCAGATGCGTCCCGGCGGCCACCTCGCTGACCTCCAGGGGGGTCAACCCCACGAAGCGCCCGTCGAGGCGCACCTCGGCGGGAGCCGGTTCGCTGCGGACTGACAAGGTGATCAGCTTGGCGCGCTTCTCCTTGCGCAGTTTCATGCCGGTGACCGCCGCCGCGACGGAGAGCACCGCCAGGCCGATCACCGTCCAGACGTGGGCCTTGCCCTGCCTGGCCGGCGGCCGGGGCGGGGACCAGAAGGCGCCAAGCGGATTCGAGCGGCGCTTACTCATCCGGGTAGGGACTGGCGCACTTGTCGCCGGGCGTGAAGTCGAACGGCTCGAAACCGCGCGCGCCGGCCCCCGAGACGCGCACGCGACTGATTATTATGCCGCAATCCCACGTCCAGATGGCCATGCGCTTGCCCGGCAGCGGGTCGGGGTCGGTGTACTTCAGGTCGACCACGCGCCCACCGTCCACGGTGAAATGCAACTCGGCGCCGCGACGCTCGGCGCGGACGTAGAACCAGCGGTGGTGGATGTTGCTCCGGCGGGGGATCCGGTGGCGTTCCTCAGACGACGTCCGCGCCACCTCCTTGCCCTTGCGCATGATGGCCGAGTGATCGTTGTCAAAGCCACCGAACAGGAAGCTGTAGCCGCTGGAGACGTCCTTGCCGTCGGCACTCAGCGTGCAGTTGATGTCCCGGGCGTACTGGTAACGCGCGCCCCTGCGACGCAGCATCTTGATACCCGCGAAGAACTCGATGACCACGTTATCGCCGAACTCCCGCTTGTTCCAGAGCACCGCCTGCAGCTTCTTGTCCGCCGGCAGATTGGCCTCCGCACCGGTCATGGTCCGTTCCTGGTGGGACAGCGACCGCCCCGAGAAGAAGCTCCAGCGCGGGTCGCACTGCCAGCGGTTGCTGACCTCCCAGAGTCCGGCGGCCACGCGCCAGTCCGAGGGCGCCTTGCTGAAGGGGTAGTTGAGCACCGCCGGGCTGTAGACCCGGAAGCCGTCATCCTCCACCTTGACCCCGCGCCCGTACCAAGCCACCTTCTGGCCGGTCAGCGGCGCGCTGTCTATGAAAGTCAGCACCTGGCGGCTGTTGACGTAGCCGATCAGGAAGGGCCCGGCCTTGCGCAAGGCCAGGGTCCAGACTCGCCCGGACCCGGGCACCAGGCTCTGGGCAACGGTCACCCCGTTGCGGGTCAGGACCAGCGCGGCCCCGGCGGGAAGCCCCTCTCCGCTCTTGGCCTCCGCGGCCAGACCCTCCGGCACGGGGCGCACCAGCTTGAGGATGTAGCCGTTCTTGGCCTTGACCCCGCTCTTGGCCACAGAGAGGGCCAGCTCGTAGTCGTCCTTCTCGAGCTTGGCTACCTCCACCAGCAGGGTCACGTCGCCGGAGAACTTGGCCCGGTGCCAGCGGACCTTCTTGGGATCCCGCGGGTTCATCGCCCAATCGCCCTGCCAACTGGACCAGTTGGTCATCTCCCGGTCGGTTGCGAAGATGGGGTTGATCGAGGGCAGCGGCTCCAACTCCCCGGAGAGCTGGACGCTCGCGCTGCGGGCCAGCGCGCGCCCGTTCCACACCGCCAGGCCCGTCCGGCCCAGCTCGGCAAGGCCGCTGCCGCCGACCTCGGTGTCGGTCTGCCAGTCGGAGAGCTCGTAACGGCCATCGACGCGCGCGCGGGTCAGGCCGCGGTCCAGGTAGACCTCGAAGGTGTGCATTTCCGGGGCGAGCTTGACGGCCTTCTTGTCCACGACCTCACGCTTGCCGCCGCGGAACCTGACCAGTTCGAGCATCCCGGCGTCGACGTCGTAACTCAGGCAGGAATAGCTGGTCGCGTCGCGGTAGTGGTAGACCAACCCCACGCGCCCGCTGCGAGGCAGTATCTCCGCCCGGGAAACGTAGTTGCCCCAGCGCGCCGAGCCGAACACGCGCAGGCCGCCCTCCGGGCCGGCCGAGAACTCCAGCCCCTCGGCGTCCCTCCCGTCGGCGGGCTCCCACTTGCCGCCCAGGCGGTCCCACGATTCCCAGGTACTGGCCGGATCGCCGAAGTTCTCCCGGAAGAAGGTGGCCTCGGCCACGCGGACATCGTCGAAAAACGCGGGCTCCTGCGAATCGGCCCACAATCCCACGCGTCCGCCGGTCAGTGACGGGTCGGAGGCGCTCAACAACATCTGCTCGTCGACGTAAACCTCCGCCCAGCCGTATCCCAGGCGCACCTCGGCGTGATACCACTGTCCCGGGATGTAACCGACCAGGTTTCGATGCAGAACAGTCTCCTTGCCCCCCGAGACGCGCACCAGCTCGGCCAGACCCGCGGCACTAGTGGCCGCCTGCGCGCGCGCCGTCCAGCGGAAGAAACAGTAGTTGTCCTTGTCACGGTAGTTGAAGGCCAGGCCCACCTTGCCGCCCGCCGGCCCCTGAAAACTGGCCGCGAAGGAATAGAAGTCCCAGGAATCCCGACCGGTCACTGCCAGCGCCGGGGAGCCCGTGCCACCGAACCTGAAGGCGTTGGCCGACATGCTCGGATTGCGCAGCCCCTTGCTCTTCCAGGCACCGAAGACCGTCTGCCAGGGACTGGCCGACTTCTCGCTGCGCATGAAGTCGTCCATGAAGAGCACCGGTTCGAGATTGTAAGCCCCCGGCCCCCTGAACTTCAGGCCGCGCCCGCGCTGGCCCACTGCCGCCTTGCCGCCGCTGTAGCCCTCCACGAAGGCCGCGGCCCGGACCTGCCCGTCAAGCACCGCCACCAGCAGCGGTCCGCGGCGGCGCAGCTCCAGAGAGTGCTCCACGCCCGGGCGCGGAGCCTGCCGCAGGACCACATGGGCCAGGTCCCGACGGAGCCCGCCACGCATCGAAACCAGCGAGAGGTATTCGCCCACCAGCTCGAGATAGACGCAGTCGTCCGGCGAGCGATAGTGCACCGCCAGGCGCGCGGCCGCGCCGGTCCCCTGCTCAAGCACCAGGCCGGTGGTGAAATCGAAGTGGTCGCTGCTAGTGTCCCCGCAGACTTCGAAGTTCTTCTCCACCCAGCGGACGCCAGGCTGCTCGAGCGCCGGCCACGCCGGTTCCGCGTTGCGAGCCCGGACCTCCGCGTAGAGAAAGGCTCCTGAGCCGATCAGCGCCGTGAAAGAAAGCATCAGCACCAGTGTGCGCGCCATGAGCGCCTCCTCGGGGCAGGGGTGGCTGAGGGCATCCCCTATCACTATTATGCTTATAACCGGCGGGGACCGCCAGGGTCATTCTCAAGCGGTGGATACCCGCCCGGCCGCCAGGTCCCTTGATTAAGAGGTCGGGGCAGTTACCATTGCCCGGCAGCAATGTACGCGGACCACTTAGGAGGTCAAGACCACCATGAGCCATGACACCAAGACCAGCGAGTTGGCCATTAACGGAGGTCCCAAGGTTCGGGAGAAGCCCCTTCCTCCCCGGAGGCTCTTCACCGAGGATGAGAAGGCGGCGGCGGTCCGCGTCTTCGACGCGGCCATCGCCTCCGGCAACGCCTTTGGCTACAACGGCGAGGAGCAGAAGGCCTATGAGGCGGAGTTCTCCGCCTTCCTGGGCGGCGGCCACTCCGTGGCCGTGAACTCGGGGACGACTGCGGTATTCTGCGCGCTCGGCGGCCTGGGCCTCGACGTGGCCCGCGAGGTGGTGGTCCCCCCGATCACCGATCCCGGGGGGGTCATGCCGGTGGCCATGCTCAACCTGGTCCCGGTGGTGGCCGACACCGCGCCGGGCACCTTCAACACGGGGCCCGAGCAGATTGAGGCGGTCCTGAGTGAGCGCACCGCGGCGATCATCGTGGCGCACATCGCCGGCGAGCCCGCGGACATGGATCCCATCATGGAGCTCGCCCGCGCCCGGAACCTCCCGGTCATCGAGGACACCGCCCAGTCCCACGGCGCCCTCTACAAGGGCAAGCCGGTCGGCACGTTCGGCGAGGTCGCCGCCTTCTCGACCATGAGCGGCAAGCACCACTCCACCGGCGCCCAGGGCGGTGTGGTCTTCACCCGGGACGAGGAGCTTAGCTGGCGCATCAAGCGCTTCTCGGACCGTGGCAAGCCCTTCAATCTGCCCGATGCCGGCGGCAACGTGACCATGGGCCTCAACTGCAACCAGAACGACCTGGCCGCGGCCATCGGAAGGGTGCAGCTCAAGAAGCTTCCGGGCATCATCGCCAAGCGCCGCAAGCTGGCCGCAGCGGTCGCCGAGGGGATCAAAGACCTCAAGGCCGTCTCGCTGGGCAGGGAGCTGCCCGAAACCGAGGGGGTCTACTGGTTTCTACGCTTTCACGTTGACGCGGCCAAGCTCACCGTCGACAAGGACGCCTTCGCCGAGGCGGTGGCCGCCGAGGGCTTCCCGGTGGAGAATCGCTACTCCGAGCCGGCCGGCAAGCGTCCCTGGTTCGTGGAGCAGAGCACCTACGGCGCCAGCGGCTGCCCCTGGACCTGCCCGCTGTATAAGGGCGAGTCCAAGCCCGAGTTCCCCTGCCCCGGCGCGGAGGATGCCCTGGGCAGCCACTTCATCATCTACTTCAACGAGGGCTACGACGCCGAAACAGTCCGGGACATAGTCGCCGCGCTTGACAAGGTGGAGCGGGCCTACCTGGCCTGAGCGCACACACAAGCCGCGCAAATACAGAGAGATACGCCAAGACCACTGCCCACTGGGGCCGGTTGACCCGGCCCCAGCCTATTTCCACGCCTCATTTTCCGCAAAAAGCAGTTGACATCTCGTGACCGTAGCATAGACTAGTTTGTATAACAAATCACAAGGGGCCTGCGAGCGGAGGTGGCGTGCCCCCCTGGAACTGATCCAGGTCTTAAGTTAGAGTAGGACCTGGGTCAAGGAGAAAGGGGAGGTCAGAAATGCCGAGGAAGAGGTACACGCCGGAACAGATCATATCGAAGCTCCGGGAGGCAGAAGTTCTGCTGAGCAAGGGGCAGACTACGGGCTTGGTCTGTCGGAAGATAGGGGTAAGCGAGCAGACATACTATCGCTGGCGGAAGGAGTATGGCGGGCTGCGGACGGACCAGGCCAAGCGGCTGAAGGAGATGGAGAAGGAGAACGGCCGTCTGAAGAAGCTGGTGGCGGACCTGTCGCTGGACAACCAGATACTGAAGGAGGCAGCCTCGGGAAACTGATAAGCCCGGTGAAGCGGAGAGGGACGGTTCACCGGGTGATGGAGAAGTTCCCCGTGTCGGAGCGGCGTGCCTGCCGTGCGCTGTCGATTCCGCGGAGCACGCAGCGGTACGAACGGAAGGTCCCCGACGACGAACCGAGGCTGGTGGCGGACATAACCCGCCTGGCCACGGACTACGGGCGCTACGGCTACCGTCGGGTGACGGAATTGCTGAAGTGGGACGGGTGGAGAGTGAATCACAAGCGTGTGGAGCGGATCTGGCGGCAGGAGGGGCTGAAGGTGCCGAAGAAACAGCCCAAGCGCCGCCGGCTGTGGCTGAACGACGGATCGTGTGTGCGGCTGAGGCCGGAGTACCCCGGCCACGTGTGGAGTTACGATTTCGTACACGAGCGGACCTCAGATGGTCGCCCTCTGCGATTTCTGGTGATCATAGACGAGTACACCCGGGAGTGCCTGTCGATAGACGTGTCCCGGAAGCTGAATTCAGAGGATGTGCTCTGCCGCCTGGCTGAGCTGTTCATCACTCGCGGGACGCCGGATTACATCCGCAGCGACAACGGGCCGGAATTCACGGCCAAGGCGGTAATCGAGTGGCTGGAAAGGCTGGAGGTGAAGACGCTGTTCATCGAGCCGGGCAGTCCCTGGGAGAACGGGTACTGCGAGTCGTTCAACAGCAAGTTCCGGGACGAATTCCTGAACTGCGAGCTGCTGGACACGCTGCTGGAGGCCAGGGTCTTGACCGCCAGGTGGAGACGCCACTACAATACCGTCCGACCGCACAGTGCACTGGGATACCGGCCGCCGGCACCCGAGGCAAAGGCGCCGCTGTTTTCGGACTCCGCTACGCTCCGTCCGACAACAGCGCAGGTAGGGGGTAACTAACTTTCAAACTGGTACAAGGATCGGGGGCAGGCCAGAGGTGCTAGTCATGATCGAACCTGAAATCGCACAGAGCCACATCGAGGACCAGCCGCCGGACCCGACCGCGGCCAGGGCCGCCGCGCTGGAGGCGCGGAGGATGCTGGCAATATATCGAGGGCCGCTGATACTCCTAATGGGACTCTCTAGCGGTATAACTACCATACCCGCCTTCATCTGGAGGAACGACAGTTCGCTGTCGGGCATTATCTTGGGCGTCTGGGGCATCTCTATGGGGGTCCTCGGACTGGCCTGGCCAAGCATTGCCCGACGCTTGAGTCCGAGATGGGGTGCCCTTGCCCTGCGCCGCGGAGAAAGACGCTTTCGTGAACCGTTGTCGCCGGCCACGAAGATCGGCATGCTGGCGGGGCTTCTCGTAGCCAGCGGGTTAGCGGGCGTAATGCTCTTTCTTCCCTCTCGTTGGGGCCCATGGATCGGACTGGCTGTAGTGACGGGAATGGCACTGCCCGTAGCGTCTCTTCTGGGCTGGCAGGCGATTCGCCTCAGGCTCTGGGAGATGCTTCTTCCCGCTCTCATCGTGCTCCTCATGCCGGCCGCCTACCTGCTCGGCAGGTCCAGTAACTGGGAACAAGATCCCTGGTGGGTAACCCTCTGGATGTTCCTGTGGCTGACACCGTCAGGGATACTGCTGTGTCTCCGCTGGCGCAAGTGGGTCCGCTCGCTGCCACGTGAGGATAACGGCGCGGAGGCCCAGGCGTGACCGCGCCTCCCCCCACGGGCACCGAGCCGCTCGACCCGGTCATCCACGAGGCCGCGCGGCTCAAGCTGGTGGCCGTGCTCAACGAATGCGAAGTGGCCGACTTCAACTTCCTGCTGGGTACCACCGCCCTGACCCGCGGAAACCTCTCGGCGCACATGAGCAAGCTGGTGCCCGCCGGATACGTTGAGGAGAAAAAGGAATTCATCGACCGCAAGCCGCACTCCGAGTACCAACTTACCCGCGAAGGTCGCGCGGCCTACCGGAAGTACCTCAAGGCCTGGAAGCGGCTGACCGGCCTGTAGAGGATTACTTCCTCTTCTTTGGGGCGCGGCGCTTCTTGGTTCTTGGGAACGTGGCGCGCTTGCGCCCTGCCCCGCCCTTCTTCGTGGCCGCGAAGCGCACCTCCCGCCGAGCCAGCAACCACTGGGCGAACACCGCCACTCCCTGCCTTGACTTGCAGGAGGTCTCGAAGACCGCTATTGAGGGATTGATAACGCGCGCGGCCAGCACCGCGCGGGCCAGACGGAAGCGACAGGCGCCGCGCAGGTCCATCTTGTTGACGACCAGCGCTGAGGCGCCGGCGAAGGCCGCAGGATACTTCTCGGGCTTGTCGTCGCCCTCGGGAACCGAGACCATCACCACCCGTTCGGATTCGCCCAGGTCGAAGGCCGCCGGGCAGACCAGGTTGCCCACGTTCTCGATGAAGAGCACCTCGGGCAGCCGTCCCAGTCGCCGGCAGGCGGCGGCGACCATGCCCGCGTCCAGGTGGCAGACGCCACCCGTAGTGACCTGCACGGCGGGTGCCCCGGCGGCCTCGATCCGCTCAGCGTCGTTGGTGGTGGCCACGTCCCCCTCAACCACCGCGACGGACAGCCCCTTCCCGCGCAGCAGGGGGATCAGCCGTTCGATCAGCGAAGTCTTTCCCGATCCCGGGGATGAGAGCAGATTCACGGCCAGGGTCTTAGAGGCCGTGAACTTCCTGCGCAGCGCCGCCGCGCGGCGGTCGTTGTCTCCCAGGAGTTGTCTCACCGTGACCACTTTCACTCGTCTTTCTCCTCGGGGTCTTCGACCTCTATCGACGTCAATCGTAGCTCGCGGCCACGCGTCATGTCAACGTCGCCCGACCCGCAGGCCGGGCAGCCCACCGACTCGCCCGGCTTGAAGCCCTTCCCGCAGGCGTCGCACTCGAAGCGCGCCGCGATGCGCTTCACCCGCAGCACCGCGCCGGCCAGTTCGGTGCCCTCGGCGGCCAGCGGGAAGACATCCTCGAGGACCTCGGGGACCACCCCGGAGAGCTCGCCGATCTCGACGTGAAGCTCGGTGACCCGGCGGCCCCCGGCGCTCCGGCGCGCGGCCCCACGGGCCTGCTTGAGCAGCGCCTCGGCAATCGAGAGCTCATGCATCGGAGGCCAGCACCTCCGCCAGCATCCCGGCGGCCATCTCGGCGGCCGCGGCCACCTCGGGGCCCACTTCCTCGCCCAGCCCGACGCCCCCGGCCTGGACGGCCAGCAGCCAGCCCTCAGCGCCGCACTCTCCTTTCACGTAACCAAGAAACGCGTCCAGCCCCGCCGCGTGCGTGGAGAACCCCGAGCCGGCCGCGTCAGTGCCCGGCACCAGCCGGAGCTCGCCCGGCGGGGCGCCCAACTCCGCGGCGTCGAGCACCAGCACGACCTCCGGCGAGAGCGCGAGTATCTTGCCGGTGAAGTTCTCCGGGACGCTTCCGCAGTCGAGGACCGGGCAGGACAGGCGTCCGGCGAGCCGTGCGGCCAGCAGCGGCCCGAAGCCGTCGTCGCCACGCAGGGAGTTGCCCACGCCCAGAATCACGACGCGGCGCCCGGAGAGCGCCGCATCAAGCTCTTCCCGCAGTGAGAGTCTCACGTTCAGGTTAAGTCCAGTGCTCCTTGAGAAGCACGACGCGCCGACATCCCGGGCACAGCTTGCGATAGAGGTCCCCGCGAGAGGCTTGCGGCGAACCGGCCAACTCGGGAGCCTTCTCGGCAATGCCCAGGCTCTCCTGCGCGGCCAGGGCCAGGGTGGGATTGGTGTAGGCCATGGCCCCCAGCTTTTCGGCCATCCAGACCAGATGGTCCCGCGCGGTGATCACCTCGCCGCAGCACTCGCAAAAGGCCAGGTCCTTCTCCACGCCCACGAAGGCCTCGGGCCCGTGCCGGTCGAAATTGGCGGTGTCGAAGTCCTGAGTGAGCTTTATGCCCTCGTCAGTGATGCACTCGCGCTCGCAGGTGCCGCAGAAGATGCACTGGCCCAGGTTGAGGCTCAGCTTGCGCTTGCCGACCTCGGTGAGGTCCGTCTTGGTGATGGCCCCGGAGGGACAGACCTCCGCGCAGGCGCCGCAGCCCACGCAGCCGTCCTCGTGGTACTCAGGCTTGCCGCGGAAGGCCTCGCTGGGCGGCTGCTCCAGCGGGCCCGCCGGCCATCTGGTGGTGAATCGCCCATAGACAAACAGAACCTTGACCGCTTCCCAGAGCTCCCGAACCTTCAGCATCGCAGGCTACCCCTCGCCCCGGCGGCTCTTGTCCTCGAGGTACTCGTCGCCCACCGACCCGTCCCACAGCCGAACCCCGGAGCGGTGCGCGCCCCGCGCGAGGGCGTGCGCCGCGACCGGGCTGGTGATCAGGATGAAGAGCAGGCAGAGCAGCGCCTTGGCGGCGAGGCCCCCGTCGACCGGGCTGACCGCCGAGGTGGCCAGTAGGAAGTTGTAGATGCTGTACGAGACGGGAGCGGTGGAGATCGCCGCACCCAGCAGGATGCTGCAGGTGCCCAGGGTCACGCACTTGGTGGCGGCCTGCAGGCGATTGTAGACGTCGGGAAGCCGCACCAGCCCCAGGCAGCCCAGAACGTCGAAAGCCACGCCGACCACGATGAACAAGCCGCCGACGGCCGTGGGGTGGAGAATCACCTTCAGGGCCTCGACCGCACCCGTGGCGTCGGCCAGCGCCAGGCTACTCATCGAACTGCTTCCCTTCGAGGTACTTGGCCAGGGCGATCGAGCCCACGAAGCTCAAGAGCGCCCAGGAGATGGCCACGTTCAGGTAGAAGTCCTGCCCGGTGAAGAGCGCCAGGAGCACGCAGAAGCCGACCATCAGCGTGCCCAGGGCGTCGATGGCCACGGTGCGGTCCGGGGCGGTGGGGCCGGCGGCCACACGGTACAGGCACAGGAAACCGCACCCCAGCAGGATCAGGAACAGCGCGTTCAGGAAGACGTCGCCGAACATCAGTCAAAGATCCTTTTGAGAAGCCGCTCGAAACGGCCCGCGATCAGCTCGGTGCGCAGCTGCGGCGAGTCGGTGACCGCGTTGATCCAATGGACGTAGAGGTCCTGCCCGACCACGTCCACGGTGAGCGTCCCGGGCGTCAGGGTTATGGAGTTGGCAAGCATGAACTTGCCCATGTCGCTCTTGATCGAGGTGCGTATCTTAACGATCGCCGGGCGGATAGGCAGGCGCAGGTGCAGCACGCGGTAGGCCATGTCCAGGTTGGCCAGGAAGCAGGCCCAGAGGAATACCGGGATGTAGACCAGCAGCCACAGCCAGCGCAGCGGGTCCAGCATCTTGGCCGGGTGCCGCGGGAAGCGCCGCCCGAAGACCGCCGCGGACAGGCCGGCCACCAGCACCCCGGCGATCAGGTCCTGCGCGCCACCCTCCACCAGGAAGTCCGGCCCCGGATCGAACGGCCAGACCAGCAGCACCCAGAGCAGGTAGCTGATCACGAACTGGATTGCGTAACTCATCCGCACCCGCCCCTACTTCGACAGACCTAACGGCCCGAGCAACTTGAACCAGCCTTCTACGCCGCTCTGGAGCGCCTTCACCGCCGGATTGATCGCCCAGGGGATCACCAAGAGCGCCAAGGCGCCCAACAGGAAGCACACGGCGGCCAGCACGACCAGCGAGAAGCACATGCTGGCCGGGGCCTCGCGGGTGCCGCGCAGCACTCTGGCGGACATCGGCCCGAACAGCGCGTACTTCTGCACCTTAACGAAAGACACCAGGGTCAGGAAGCTGACCACCACGGTCACCGCCGCCAAGCCCCAGTATCCAGCGTAGCCCGCCGCGGCGATGATCAGCAGCTTGCTCCAGAAGCCGTTAAAGGGCGGCACCCCGCTGATGGACAGCGCCCCCACCGCGCAGCTCGCGCTGGTCACCGGCATGCGCTGCCACAGCCCGCCGAGTTCCTTGAGGTTGCGCGTCCCGGTGGCCCGCTCAATGGCCCCGGCGCAGAGGAACAGCAGGCTCTTGAACACCGCGTGGTTCACCATATGGAAGATGGCGCCCATAAGCGCCAGGGCCAGGGCCAGTTCCAGACCCGGCAGCCCGGCCAAGCGGTCGAGGCGCTCGGCACCCACGTTGCGCACCAGATTGTGCTTGGCGCGGGCGATACGGACCTTTGCCCGCTCCCTGTCCTCGGCGCGATCCTCCAAGGTCTTCAGTCGCTTCCTGAACCCTTTGATCTTGTCCCTGAGACCTTCAACCCCGCCGGGACCGGCCTTCTTCTCTTCGAGCAGCCCCTCTTCAATCCCTTGGAGCAGCGGCTCTGCGGTGGACAACTCGACGCGCAGCGAGGTCACCACACCCTCGGTACGCAGTATCCCTTCCTCCAGCCTGTTCAGCCTCTTAAGCTCGGCACCGGGCATGAGCAGCAGGGCCATCCCCAACCCCAGCACCACGTAGCCCATCTGACTGATGCTGTGATAGGCCAAGAGGCGCTTGAAGTCCCACTGCCCCACGGCCATCAGCACCCCGACCACCATGGAGAGCACGCCGAGGCCCACCACCACCCAGGCCAGCGCGGGCACCCGCCAGGCACCCAGCACCCCGAAGAGAATGCGGGCGATGGCGTAAACGCCCAGTGCCTTGATGAGCAGGCCGGAGAGCATCGCCGAGATCGGCGCGGGGGCCGAGGGGTGCGCGTCGGGCAGCCAGGCATGGAAAGGAACCATCGCGGCCTTCAACCCCAGCCCCAGGATGAAGAGCGCCGCGACCAGCAGCATGATGGGGCTCTGACCCAGGCCACCGATACGCTCAAGCCCGCGCGCCACCTGGCCGAAGTTGAGCGTCCCGAAGGCGCCCCAGGTCAGGGCCACGCCGAACAGGAAGAAGATGGAGGCCACCGAGCCCAGCACCAGGTACTTGAAGGACGCCTCCAGCTCCTCGCTCTCGGTGCCGAAGCCCACCAGCGCGTAGCTGGCTATCGAGGCCACCTCCAGGAAGACGAAGAAGTTGAAGAGGTCGCCGCTCATCACGCAGCCGTTCATGCCCGCGATCATCAACAGGAACAGCGCGTAGAAGCGATTCCGGGCGGTGTACCGGGTCATGTAGCTCGAGGCGTAGACGGCCACCAGGGTGCTGATCGCCGCGACCAGGACGAGCATTAACAAGCTCAGCCCGTCGGCGGACAGGGCGATGCCGCCGATCTCCGAGAAGCGCAACTCCGTGAAGGCCCGTTTGTTCGCGTCTAAGAGGGTGAGGTCCAGCGGGTTCCAGCCGCCTCCCCAGACCGTGCCGCGGGCTCCGGCCCACATCAGGTGGCCGGAGATTACCAGCGTCGCCGCCGTGAACGCTACCGCTATGAAGCGTCCGGCCCGCGACCAGAACCTGCTCAGGATCAGCGCCAGGAAGGCGCCGCCCAGCGGCAGAAGCACCAGCAGCGGCAGGAGCACGTTGACGACAGTCGGGTCCTTCATCCGCGCAGCCTCTTGATCTCGGTAATGTCAAAGGTCCGGTAGCGGTCGTAAAGCCGGAGGCAGATAGCCACGGCCAGCGCCAGGGTGCCCAACCCCACGACAATCGCGGTCAGCACCAGCGCCTGGGGCAGGGGGTCAACCATGGCCAGGGCTTCCTTGGCCCTCATCCCGGCGGTCTCAATGGGTGCCACGCCGCTCTTGACCACCTCCTTGCCGTCCGCGCCCGTCACGCTGACCCCGAACTTGTTGTAGGCCAGAGCCACCAGGAAGAGGTTCACCGCGCACTCGGCAATGGCCAGGCCGATCACGATCTTGAGCAGGTTCTTCTTGGTTACCATGCAGTAGATGCCCACCAGGAACAGCGCGGTGAGCAGTGCGTAGGGCAGGTAGCCGCTCATGAGTCCATCCCCTCCCCCGCCTGCCGGCGGAAGACGGCCAACCCCAGGAAGACGGCGACGACCCCCATCCAGACCTTGAGGCCGATGGCCAGGTTGGAGAGCAGCACCGTGCCCCCGGCCAGCAGCGTGCGGTCTCCGGGCACGGTGCCGGGGAACCCGTAGTTGGTGAAGAAGCGCAGCGCCCCCAGGCCCAGGCAGGCCACCAGCAGGAAGAGCAGCGCTCCCAGCGACTCGAAGAGATGGCTGGTCTCGTCCAGCCCGAAGGCGCCGTTCTTTCTCCCGTGGGCCAGGACCAGCAGCACGAAGCAGCCGGCCATGATGATCCCGCCGGCGAATCCCCCGCCGGGGGTCAGGTGCCCGTAGCACACGATGTAAACCCCAAACGTAAGGATGGGCCCCGCGAAGAGCCGCGCGGCGTCCTTGACGATCTGGCTCATGCCGCCCATCACGAGTGCCCTTCCGCCCGGCCCCGCTTACGCAGGATGACCAGCGCGCCCACGATGGCCGCCAGGATGACCGTGGCCTCGCCCAGCGTGTCGTAGGCGCGGTAGTCCAGGATTACAGCCGTCACCCGGTTGGGGACGTAGGGACGATGGCCTCCCTTGGGATGGAAACTCTCGTCCTTCGGCTCGAAGTCCTCCTTGGCGCGGTTCTCCTTGTTGTACGCCCTGGCCTCATGGGCCTTGAGGGAGCGCCAGCTCTCGTCCAGGTACAGCCGCGAAACGCCGCGCGGGGAGGCCTCGCTGCCCCTCTTGGGCGGCGCGGCCCTCGGGCGCAATGCCACCGGGTCCCCGAACTTCGGCAGGCCCCGGCCCTTACCCTTCTGGGCGTAGACGCCCAGGCAGGCGACGAACAGCACCCCCAGGGTGATCATGCCCGCGGCCATGGCGAAGGAGTCGCGGTAGCGGTGCACCACGGTCTCGTCGCGGATAATCGTGGCGCGAACTAGAATCACCAGAACGATGATCTCCACCATCACCTGAGTGATGGCCAGGTCCGGCGCGCCCAGCATCAGGAAGCCCAGCGAGGTCCCGAAGCCGACCACCCCGACGGCGATCACCGCCGAGAGCAAATCGCGGGTCTCCACCGCGATTATCGCGCCCACCAGCATCAGGACCAGGAGGACGGTCAGCTGCCAATCGATCTGCACGCTACCCCCTCCCCTACCAGCCGACCAGCAGCGGCGCCAAGAGCGCGGCCAGCACCGCCAGGAGCCCCAACATGCAGAAAGCCAGATAGGTGGGCAGCACGCCGTCGTGCAACCGCCTGCCGACGTCCACCAGCCGCCCGCCGTAGCTGCCGAGCAGCTCGTAGGGATCGTAAGCCCCCTCGACCGCGTCCCGGTAGATCGTGGAAATGCTGCCCATCTCCATCACCGTACCGAAGAAGCCGGTGCCCGGGAAGCGCACATCCTCCGGGCTGAACCTGCTGGTCTCGCCGGAGATGAACGGCCGGACCACGCGGGCCCTGCTCACGCCGAAGAGCATGTAGAGCACCCCCCCGGCCAGCAGCCCGATGACTACCAGCGCGGCGCCCAGCAGCGGGCTCCAGAAGCTGCCCGCGGCCGGCGCAAAGCTCATCACCCCCGCGGAGATGCTTCCGGCCGGTCCCGCGGCCAAGCCGCTCTCCGCGACTATCGGCACCAGGAAGTTATTGTAAACCAGGAAAGGCGCAACGCCCAGCACCACGCAAAGCGCGGCCATGACCAGCATGGGCAGCCACATCGAGAAGCTCACCGGCCGGGCCGCCGCGCACTCCCGGGTCGCCGGGCCCATGAAGGCCGAGTGCAGCACCTTGACGAAGCTGGCCAGGGTCAGCGCGCTGCCGAACATGGCCGCCACCAGACAGAACACCGCCACCACCGTGAAGATCTTGGCGTAGGGGGAATCCGGCGGAGCATAGGCGCCGTTCAGCATTCCCCCGTAGATCATCCACTTGGACATGAAGCCGTTGAAGAGCGGAACCCCGCTGATGGCCAGCGCGGCGATGAACATCGACCCGAAGGTGAAGGGCATGCGCCGGCCCAGCCCGCCGAGGCGGGCCAGGTCCGTAGTGCCGGTGCGCTTCTCGATGGCCCCGGCGCCCAGGAACAGGACGCACTTGTAAATAGCATTGTTGAGCATGTGGAACAAAGCCCCGGCCACGCCCAGAGCCGTCCCACTGGCGATACCCATGATCATGTAACCCACCTGGCTTACAGCGTGATACGAGAGCAGCTTCTTGAGGTCGTGCTGCACCAGCGCGGCCATCACCGCCAGGACCACCGTGATCGCCCCGATCAGCATGAGCAGAATCTGCAGACCGGCCGCGCCCGCCCAGTCGAACATGTAGAGGCAGGCCCTGGCCAGCAGGTAAATGCCCAGCAGCTTATCGAGCGAGCCGGGCAGCAGCGCCATAGTCGCGGACGGGGCGCCCTCCGCGGCCTTGGGTATCCAGGTGTGCATCGGCACCGCCCCGGCCTTGGTCAGCGCGCCGAAAACGATCAGCAGGAAGGCAACGGTCATTATCCCGCCGCGTGAGCCAGCCAGCTTCGCGCCGCCGTGCGCGGTCAGCCCGGAGATGCTCATGCCCGCGCTGCCGCCGAGGACCACCAGCATCACAATGCCCAGGAGCAGCGCGCAGTCCGCGGCGCCCAGCATGACCATGGTCTTGCCGGCGCTGTGCCGGGCGCGGTCGCCGCCGATGGTAATCAGGTAGAAGAGCATGATGCTGGCGATTTCCCAGCCGACCAGCATGACCAACAAGTTGTCGCTGAGCACCGCCAGGTTGGCCCCGCCCAGCGCCCAGAGCGCGTAGGCGAAGAACTCGCCGTGGCGCCCTCCCCGCCTCATTCCTCCCCAGGCGTAGACGATCACCAGGAAAGCGATGGCCGTCATGGCCAGAACGACCAGCAGCGAAAGGCGGTCGAGGTACAGGCTCACCGGGATTGACCTGGCCTCGTCCAAGCCGGGAAGAGTGAAGGAGAAGCGTTTGATGACCAGCGACCCGGCGCTCCCCGCGCCGAAGGCCAGCGTGCCCGCGAACCAGAGGGTGACCGCCGCCGCGACAGTAGCGACCAGCTCGCGCAGGCGGGCCATCACTGTATCCGGGAGGATCAACACGATCAGCCCGGCGACCAGCGGCAGGAACACCATTCCGACTGCCAGGGTGAGGAGTTTCTCTTCCGGCATCTTATCCCTCTCGGCTCCCGCCCGCCGGGAGCAGGCCCGCCCGGGCCATGAGCTCCTCAAGTCTGGTCCGGCCGTACTGCTTCCTGATCTCCGCGGTCTTGGCCTGCGAGAGCCGGACCAGGCTCTCACCGGTCATCTCCACCTCGCCGCCCGCGCCCCGCACCACCGCCAGTCGCTCGGTGCAGCTGTAGCAGGGGTCCACCGAGGCCATTATCAGCACGGCGTCGCTGATAGTCTCGCCGATGGCCCGGGCCTTGAAGCTGGGCACGTTCACGTAGCTGGGCGCGCGTATCTTGTGACGCTCGGGGGTGTTGCCTCCGTCCGAGCGCACGTAGTGGAAGGTCTCCCCGCGGGGGGCCTCGGCGTGGCCCACCGCCTCGCCCGGGGGAATATCCTTGACCTTGGCGTCCACCGGTCCGTCGGGAATGCGGGCCACGGCCTGGCGCAGGATCTTGTTGGACTCGTAGATCTCCTTGATGCGCACCACCGCCATGCTGAAGACGTCGCCGGCCTCCTCGGTGCAGACGTCCCAGTCCAGTTCCCCATAGGCCGCGTATGGATCGTCGCGGCGGACGTCGATGGGGATGCCCGCCCCCCGCGCGGTGGGCCCGGCCACCGCGTAGTCACGCGCGTCGGCCTTGCTCAACACGCCCACGTTCTTGAGGCGGGCGTGGAGCACCGGGTCGTCCTCCACCGCCCCCAGGAAGAGGTCCAGGGCCCGGTCGCAGGTGTCCAGGTAAGGGAGTATCTTCTGGAGCTTCTCGTTCGGCACGTCCCGGGCCACGCCGCCGACCCGCGCGTTGGCGTAGTTGATGCGGCTGCCGGTGATCTCTTCCAGGAGGTCCAGGCAGGGATCGCGGTACTTCCAGGCCCACATGAAGACCGTGTTGTAGCCGATGAAGTGCCCGGCCAGGCCCACCCACAACAGGTGGCTGTGGATGCGCTCCAGCTCGCAGATGATGGTCCTGAGGTACAGGGCCCGGGGCGGAGGCTGCACCCCGGCGATATCCTCCACCGCCTGGACGAAGGCCATGGGGTGCGAGGCCGAGCAGATGCCGCAGACCCTCTCGATCAGGAAGGGAACCTGGTGCCAGCTCTTGGTCTCGGAGAGCTTCTCGATGCCCCGGTGGTTGTAGCCGATGCGCACGTCCATGTCCACGATGCGCTCGCCGTCCAGGTGAAGTTCGAAGCACTCCGGCTCCTCCTGGATGGGATGAAAGGGCCCTATGGGCAGCACGGTCTTCTTCATAGCTTGTACTTCCTCCGCAGGGGATGAATCCCCTCCGGCCAGTCGTCGGACAGAATCAACCGGCGCATGTCGGGGTGCCCCCGGAAGGAAATGCCCAGAAGGTCGGTGATCTCCCGCTCGATCCACAGCGCTCCGGAGAGTACCGTTGCGATCGAATCGATCTCCGGGAAGTCCAGCGGCACGTTGGTCTTGAGAGTGACCACCGTGCTCTCCGAGTCGAAACTGAAGTGATACAGAAGCTCGAACGCGTTGCGCGATTCCAGACCGGTGACGGTCACGAAACGCGCGCCCATGTCCTCGTAGAGGCCGCGCACCGCGGCGACGATCCGCTCGGCGGGAACGTAAACGTACAGCCGGCCCGGCAGCGGCTCGTCGATCTCCAGCACGGCCTCGGCGAGGGTGGTCTTGATGCGGTCAGCCAGACTCATCTCATCGCCTCACAGGCTCGCCAGGGCCTTGACTACGGCCAGGATCATGGCCTCGGGCTTGGGCGGGCACCCCGGCACGTAGACCACTATCGCCTCGGGGTCCACCTCCCGGATGACCTCGTCGAGCGGCCGCGGCGCGTTGTAACCGCCCGTGAAGACCCCCCGGGTGTTGGCGCAAGCCCCCAGCGCGAAGACCACGCAGGGCTTGGGCACCGAGCGGTAGACCTCCTGCACCCGCGGCGCCACATGCCGGGTGCAGATGCCGCTGACCAGCAGGGCGTCGGCGTGGCGGGGACTCTCGGCCAGAAGAATGCCGAAGCGCTCCACGTCGAAACGGGGGGTCAGCAGCTCCAGGACCTCGATGTCGCAATTGTTACAGGCCCCCGCGTTAACGTGGTAGACCCAGCAGCTCTTCTTCAGCGCGCTCAGCGTCAGGCTCATTTCCCGCTCACGCCCCTATCCCACGCTCATCCAGTGTACCATCACGGCCAGTATCAGCGCAATGGAGGCCAGGATGGTCATCGGCACCAGGAAGAAACGCATCGCCTGGTCCACCCGCACCCTCGGATTGGTGTTCCGCACCAGTATGAAGAAGACCAGGATCAGCACGTACTTGGCGAGCGAGGCCACCACCTGCCAGAAGTGATCGCCCCACTCTCCGCCCGGTACGTAGAAGCGGAAGCCGCCCAGGAAGATCACCCCGATGAAGACCGGCACTGTGAACAGCATCATGGCCTTGACCAGCTTCCAGACCGCCAGCGGTGGGCCGCCGTACTCGATGAGCACCCCGCCGGCGAGTTCCGTGTCGGCCTCGGCGCAGTCGAAGGGCACCAGCCCCAGCTTGGCCTGCGCGCAGACCAGCACCACCAGCACGCAGAGGGCCAGCACGAAACCGGATACCCAGCGGTCCAGGAACCGGCCGCGGGCCGCCTCGACCAGTGCGGCGCCGTCCAGGCGGAAGGTCTCGCCTTCAACTCCCCCAAGTCGCTTGGCGTCCTCATTGATCGAATGATGTTCTTGCTTGAGACGGGGAACTCTATCACGTAGTTCCTCTATCTCTCTGGTAAGCTGAATTACTCCGCTGTCGTTGCCTCCCACAGAGATAGCCAGCTTGTCCCGTCTCGCCTCCTTGGCCTTTATAGCCAGCTTAACGTTTTCCAGCTGTCGGTCCTTGTTGCGGCGAACCTGCCCAACCTTGTCAACGACCGCGTCGACCAGCATCAGTCTCTCGTCCGGCATCGGCCCGGCCAGGCGCATCGTCAGAATCCGCTTCAGGCGCAGGGGCACCTTGGCAACCAGCGGACGCTCCTCGCGGAAGCGCCCCACATCCATACCGAACTCCGCTACTCCCCCGCGAGCCTCCTTTACGCTCTGTTCAAGCGCCCCGACGGTCTTGACCGCCGCCAACTGCTTGTTCAGATTCGTGAGGTACTTAGACTTTCCCCGAATCTCCTTTTGCAGGTCCCTGGCTTCCTTGGATTGGGCAACGCGAACTAACAGCCTCAGGTCGGAAAGTTCCTCTCGCAACTCCCCAGCACGCTTCCGATTCTTCCTCTCACGCGCCGCGGCCTCTTGGGCAAAACTCAACTTCTCCTGCAACCGCCTAAGCCTGTCCTGTCTAGCCTTGAGCACACGTCGTGCGCCATCGCTCGAGACCAGCAGCGACTTCGCGCCCAGCCGCGCGTCCACCTGGCTCTGGGCCTCGCGCGTGAAGCGCACCTCCGCCCCGGAAGCCAGTGTCAGGACCGCGATCACCGACAGGAGCATGGGCAGCTCGTAGCTCATCAACAACTTGAGCTCGCGGCTGGCGCCCACCGAGGCGAAGGGGTTGTTGGAGCTCGACGCCCCGATCACCAGCGCTATCGAGGGCACCGCCAGCAGGTAAAGCACCACCACCAGGTCACCCACGAACCCGTAGGACCCGATAAGGCCGTTCTGCCAGAAAATGTTGCCCAGCAGCACCGTGGCGGCCAGGCTCACCCCGGCCAGGGCCACCAGGGGCATGAGCAGGAAGGCCATCCGGTTGGCGCCCGCGGGAATCAAGGTCTCCTTGCCCAGGAGCTTCACGAAATCGTAGAAAGGCTGCAGCAACGGGGGGCCGATCCTGGCCTGGACCAGCGCGGTCACCTTGCGGTCGATCCAACTGGAAACCAGCCCCAGCACCGCGGCCAGCAGCGTGCAGCCGGCGAAGAGCAGCAGGTAGAACCCGGCCGTCCAGAACTCGTGCGGGAGGCCGGCCCCGGCCGCCGGCGCCGTCTCGGGCGCCGCGGCGGCGCCGAGCGTCACCAGGCCTGGCAGCACGGGTCCTATCTCCAGCGGCAAACCGGTTCTCCTCCGCTCCCTACCGCCGCCGGTAGGGATTGTGTCCCACCGACTCGGCGCCGACCAGCACCCTGCGCTGGTCGGCGGTTACTTCATCAATCTCCTCGAAGCTCCGCGCCCCGCTGGCGCACGTCGCCACGCAGGCCGGCCGCAGCCCGCGCTCCACGCGCGCGTGGCACAGGTCGCACTTCACCGCGGTGTGGTCCAGGAACTGGTCGGCCAGCGCGCCGAAGGGGCAGGCTATCACGCAGGAGTTGCAGGCCACGCAGAGCAAAGCGTTGCGCACCACCACCCCGTCCTCGTCCCGGCTGATGGCCTCCCGAGGGCAGACGTTCAGGCAGGGCGCCTCGCTGCAATGCCGGCATGCCGAGGGAATCTCCACCTGTCCGCCCAGCTTGGCGTAGCTGATGGCGCTCACCCCGCCGAGCACCCGCGCGCAGCTCGTCGCGCAGGCGCCGCAGCCGATGCAGCGATCCAGGTCAATGAAGAGCCGCTTCATCGCCCCTTCCTCTCAGGCCACATAGACGCCGTCCAGTACTGCGCGCAACAGCGGATCGGAACTCTCCCGCGCCGTCCAGGGAGCCGCCGGCCCTTCCTCGTCGCCGGCGGCCAGCTCCACGACCTCCGCCAATGCCATCGGCTCGGCGGCGGCCGAGCTGGGCGCCCCCTCCAGCCCGACGCCCAGCTCCCGGGCCAGGCCGGTGAGAACCCATCCGTAACTCTGGCCGGCGCCCGAAGGCGGCGCGGCTGGCTTCCTGTCCGCCCCGGCAAGCTTTCCGGCCTTCTCCATCCACAACGCGCCCGGCAGCACGTACCCCGCGGCCGCTGTGGTTGCCGACGGGAACGCCGAAGACGCGGCCACCACTGAAAGCCTGGCGAGGTCCTCGGCGCTCACGGCTCCGCTGCCCACCAGGTCCGCGCCCAGGATGAGAAGTCCCTTGAGCTTGTCCTTCTTGACGGCCTCCGCCAGATCAATGATCCCCGAGGGCGGGCGCCAGCTGCCCAGAATGTCCCGGGCGGCCGCCGCCTCGGTCAAGGCCCCAAAGGCCGCCTTCTCGCCCAGCGCGGCGGCGATCAGCCGGCCCAGCCTCACCGCCACCGGGTCGGCCGTGGCGGTCAGCACCGCCACCCTCCCCCCGGCGGCCAGCACCCGCGCCGCCTCGGCCGCGCCGGCGACTCCGGGCTCACGTCCGGAAACGAGCTCCGCGACCTTTTTGACGTCCGGCGACTCCGCCGTCGCGGCCAGTTCGGCCAGGACGGCCAGCGCGGCCCTTCTCTCGCCGCCTGAGACCCGCAAGCTGGCCAGGCGCGCGGTCAGTCCGTCCGCCGCGCCCAGCGAGACCAGCGCGTGGCCGCGCCCGCCGTACTTGGCGTCCAGCACCTTGCGTGAAATCACCGGCGCGAGCGCGAAGAGGTCGCCCACGGCCAGCACGACCGTGTAGTCCCCGATCGCGGCGAGGTCCAGATCGGGCACCGGCGGCGCGGCTTCCGCCTCGGCGAGCACCTCGGACTCGCCCGCGGAGAAGGCCACGGCGGCCGGCGCGCCGCCCAGGCACCGCTCGGCGAAGAGGCCGGCCAGACGGGCCTCCTCGGCGGAGGCGTCGGGCCCCAGCACCAGGCCCGTCGACCCGGGCGGCAGCCTGTCGAGATCCTCGGCCAGGCGGCTCAGCGTCTCCGGCCAGCGGGTGGCCCGGCCGTCGACCTCCGGCTCGTTGATCCTGCCCGGCAGGCGCAGCAGCTCGAAGGCCATGTTGCCCTTGGCGCACAGCGCCCCGCCGGTGAGCGGATCGTCCAGGACGTACTCCAGCGAGCGCGGTGCGCCGTCCTCGCCCACCACCTCGAAGGGGCAGGCCAGCGAGCACAGGATGCAAACGGTGCGCTTCGACTCCAGCATCTTCCGCTCCTAGCCGAACACCGTGTCGGCCACGTCCTTGATCTTGGCGTAGCACATGTCCGGGCCGTCCTTGCACAGGTAGTAGGGCCCGATGTTACACCGGCCGCACTTGCCGATGCCGCAGCTCATTCTCCTGTTGAGCGACAGGTAAATATGCTCGTCCTTGAAGCCCTTTTCAAGGAGCTTAAGAGTCACGAACTTGAGCATCACCTCCGGCCCGCAGCTCAGGGCATAGGCTTCCGAAGTGTTCACGCCCTCTAACTCGTCGATCAACGTGGTCACCAAGCCCACGTGCCCGTCCCAGTCCGGGTGGGGCACGTCAATGGTCACGGCCACCGTCACGTTCTTGGGCTCCGCCCACTCCTCGTACTGGCGGCTGAAGCTGAGCTCCGCGGGAGTGCGCGCGCCGTAGAGGATAACCACCTTCTTGTACTTCTCGGGCTCGGCCAGGAGCGCGTAGACCAGCGCCCTCAGCGGAGCCAGGCCCACGCCCCCGCCGACCAGCACCACTTCCCGCCCGGCGAGCTTCTCCAGCGGGTAGCCCTTGCCGAAGGGCCCGCGCAGGCCGAGCTTGGCGCCGGCCTCCAGCTCGTGGAGCCGGTCGGTGATTGCCCCGGTCTTCAGAACCGTTATCTCCAGGCGGTCGGCCACCCGCGGGTCGGAGCTGGGCGTGAAGGGCGCCTCGCCCATGCCCGGGATGGTCAGCTGCATGAACTGCCCGGCCTTGAAGGGGATCGGCTCGGCCGGTTTCAGGCAGAACGTCTTTATGGTCGGGGTCTCGGTGATCACCTCGACCAGTTCGGCCTCCGTCGGGAGATAGGGATTGGCCACGGCTAGCAGTCCGTTGAAAAATGGGGCGCCGTGACGGTGGGCGCTCCCGAGCGATGCGAGGCCCGAGGGTGAGCGCGATGCCTCTGGCATCGTGCGAATCCCGAGAACGAAGCAGCGCGACGGGACCGCCCGCCGCCCTTCGGGTTGGGCCATAACGGCCCATCTTCTTCGTCGGGAACCCGAAGACG
>CBDUSI010000048.1:0-31186 GCA_965370045.1 uncultured bacterium
TCAAGCTGGCCATGATCCGCCTATACTTCAGGCGATTGTCAGACAGGGCCTAGTCGCGCTCTCCCAGGAACTTGCGGACGTCCTCTGCGGATACGGGGCCGGAGAGCCCCAGCTTGGCGGCTACCTCGGCGAGGTCGACGTTCTTCTCGCGGGCCAGGCACCGGGCCGCGGGGCTGGCCGGGACCTTCGATTTCGGGCTTGGCATTGCGGATTGCGGAGCCGGAGCTTCCTGGTCCGGCGGGGCTTCGCCCATGAGCATCGCCTGATGACGGGCCAGGATTCCCGCGTTGGTGGCCTCGACGTCGGGGAGTTTCTCGTCCTCTTCCGCCAGCGCGCAGAGCACGTAGCCCAGCGGGAGGGTGCTGCGCTCCGGGGCGTAAATGGCCGCGACGCGCCCGGCCGCCGGGCTGTACACGTCGCCCTCGGCCTTCTCGGTGATCATCTCCACGAGAGGATCGCCCTTCTCGACGCGGACACCGACCTCAACGTGCCAGCGGGTGACCGTGCCCTCGGTGACCGCCTCGGCGACCTTGGGGACCTTGACGAGCTGCATGTCCGGGATTCTACGCCCAGGGCTGCGCCTTGCAAGTTTCCCTCAGCGGGCCGCCAGGGGGTTTCTCAGCCGCCGGCCGCGCTTTCCAACTCGCGGAAGATGGCCTCCTTGTCGTTGGGCAGCTTGACCGGCATGTTGGGGAAGGCCGCCTGCTTCACGCCGTAAGACCCGAACTTCTTGGCGAACTGCTCACCGGTGCAGGAGTGATAGCCCACGGTCACGTCGGGGGCCTTGAGGTGGTGCCCGGTGAGCACGCAGGCCACCAGCGCGTCCCTGTCGATAATCCCCTCCTCGACCAGCAGCTTGGCGCCGGCCACTGAGGCGGCGCTGGCCGGCTCGCAGCCGATGCCCCCCAGAGCCACCTGGGCCTTGGCGTCGAGGATGGCCTCGTCGGGAACCGCGCGGACCAGTCCGTCGGTCCAATGCAGCGCGCGCAGCGCCTTGGAGAGGTTCACCGGACGGTTGATCTCGATGGCGCTGGCGATGGTGTTGGCGGTGACCTCGCCGCTGTCTATATTCGCGTAGCGCTGCTCAACAATCGAGGCGTCGAACCCGTGATCGCTCCAGCGCATCTTGTGATCGTTCCAGAACATCGAGAAGGAATCCGCGCCGGTCGAATTGATTGACGCGATGCGCGGCTTGCGGTCGATGAGCCCCAGCTCAAAGAGCTCCTGCCAGGCCTTGCCGAAGCTGCTGGTGTTGCCCAGGTTGCCAGCCGGGCAGACGATCCAGTCGGGCACCTGCCAATCCAGGCCCTCCAGGATGCGCAGCATGATGGTCTTCTGGCCCTCCAGGCGGAAGGGGTTCAGCGAATTGACCAGGTAGAGCCCCAGTTCGTCCGAGACTTCCACCACCCGGCTCATGGCATCGTCGAAGTCGCCGTCGATCTCGTAGGTCCGCGCGCCGTAGTCCAGCGCCTGGGAGAGCTTGCCGATGGCGATCTTGCCGCTGCCCACGAAGACCACCGCCTTCATTATCCCGGTGGCCCCCGCGAAGGCCGCGAGGCTCGCGGAGGTGTTGCCCGTCGAGGCGCAGCAGGCCAGCCGCGCGCCGATCATCTGCGCGTGGGTGAAGGCCCCGGCCATGCCGTTGTCCTTGAAGCTCCCGGAAGGGTTCAGGCCCTCGTACTCCAGGAACAGCCGGTCGGCCCTGAGCCCCGTGTAGTCGGCCACCGCCGGGCAGGAGCGCAGCTGGGTGCGGCCCTCGCCGATGGTGACCATCTCCTCCGGCCGCGCGAAGGGCAGCAGGCGGTGGAAGCGCCAGACCCCGCTGGTCCGTGCCAGCGGCGAGGCGCCCTCCGGCGCGCCGGGGATTTCCGAGAGCTTCTTCGGCAGCTCGATGCGGTCCCACTCGTAGGCCACGTCGACCAGCGCGCCGCAGTCCGGGCAGCCGTGGAGCACCTCGGTGATGCCGAAGGTGGCCGCGCAGGACGGGTTTATGCAGCGTTGAAAGGCGTTCTCCCGGGGCATTCAGGTCCTCCTGTGGCGTTGCGCTAGTGGCGCAGCACCGTGAAGATATCGTAGAGGGCGTGGGCGGTCACCGCCAGTCCGAAAGAGCGGAAGTGGCAGATGACCGCCAGGTAGACGCCGGCAATCGTGGCGAAGATGAAGAAGCCCGACTCGAAGTCGGGGTGGAAGAAGTTCCCCCGGGGGTGGAAGAAGGCGAAGAGCACCCCGGTGACCAGGGCGGCGAGTATCCCCGCCGGCAGCTTCTCAAGGCTGAGCACCTTGTGGGCCAGGTAGAAGAAGGCGGTCAAGAGGAACAGCCGGAAGAGCAGCTCCTCGTAGGCGCCCGCCCCGCACATGGTGGTCAATCGGAAAAGAAACTGCCCGCCCTTGCCGCCCGCGAAGCTGAGCGTGCGGGGAATCTCGCTGGCCAGAAGCCCCAGGGGCACCGCCAGGATCAGCCCCTCGGCGTAGGTGCCCAGCCAGAAGTCGAAGCGGAAGCCGCCCCACCTAGCCTTCTTCCTGGAGCCCTTGCCCTCCCGGGCGGCGCGCTCGGCCATGTCGCGGCGGTGCAGGATGTAGAGCAGGATCATCCCGGCCAGGACCGGCAGGAGGATGGCCACCGCCCGGCCCACCCGGCCGGCGGGTAGGTGCATGATGACTTCGGCGTGGTTGCGGAAGCGCGCGCCCTCCGGCTGGTGCGGCAGCAGCCAGAGGATACCCAACTGGTAGGCCAGGAAGAACGGCGCCGAGGCCATGATCGAGTAGATCGGCCTGCGGGTGTGCTCGAAGTACTGGCTAATGAAGCCGTCGTCGGTCCCGGGCGCCAAGCTCGCAATCCCTCCCTGGCGAGGCATTCTAGAGACGGGAAGGGCTAATGCAAGCCTGCGGTTGGGCTAAAAAGCCTCGGGGGGCTTCTTTTCGGGGGCGGTCTTCGGCTCCGCTTTCCTCTCGGGAGCTTTCTTGGGCTTTTTCACGTCGACTTGGGTTCGGGCGTCGTCGCCGGCTTTGATGGCGGCTTTTTTCTCGATGATGGTCGCTCCGCAGAAGTTCTTCCAGACGGTGGTGACCCGCACCTTGCCGACGTACTTCCCGCCGCGCTCAATGATGAAGATGTGTCCCTCCCTGACCTTTGAGTCCTTGCCCGCGCCCAGGGCCACGTGGCCGGTGGCGCGAACGTCGACCACCTTGGTGCGCACGTCGGGGGTCTTCGGGGTGAGCAGGCGGCGCTGGGCCGCCTTGATCACCGCGGTGTCTATGATGCCCTTCTTGAGCAGCTCAGCGATAATGGCCTGATTGAACTTCGACTTTGCCGCGAAGCCCGAGTAGTCCCTGTGCAGCCCGGTCAAGTCATGGCGGGTCCGGTCGAGCTTCTTCTTGAGGTCTTTGCGTTCCTTCACGAGTCCGGCGTTCTGGGCGCGCAGGACGGCGGTTCTCTTGTGGAGGTTGAATACAACCTTGCGCGTTTCCTCCAGCTCCTTGCGCATGGTCTCGGTGACTTTGATGAGGACGGTCTTTTGGTCCTTGAGAAACTCGACTTCCTTTTTCAGCCGCGCGATAGTCTGCTGGGGCGTCTCCCCCGCCCGCGCCGCGCCGACCGCGAGCAATAGAACGGCCGCAAGCTTCACCGCTGTCCGGGACATGGTCTCGCCCTCCTTCCAGAATAGGATGATGCATGTTAGCCGCCGGCCGAGGGCAATGCAAGGAGGTGGTTCGAAAGCAAACCGGTCGCCCCGCGAGGAGCGGAGCGGCCGGCGGTTGCAGGCTGTTTTCAGGTTAGAACACTTCAGGTGGCTTGGGCGGTTTGGGCTTGGGGCCGAGCCTCACCTTCACCGCGTTGGAGCGTATCTTGCCGGTCCAGAACTTGTCGTCTATGGCTGCGAAGCGTTTGCGCAGTTGGTGGCCCGCGGGAATGTCGATCACTGCCCGCAGGGTGCAGGTGCCGCCGGCTGTCTGCCAGGTCCACCACCCGCCGCAGAGTTCCCCGACGATCAGCATCCGCTTCGGCGTCAGGCGACCGGTCAGCGTGAACCGCCGGGAGGCCCCGGGTTTCAGCAGGGGGAAGGCGTCGCCCGGCATCCGCTTGGTGGCGTTCCGACCTCCGCTGAACTTGATGATCCTGCCGACTGCGTCGGTAACCTCCAGGGCGGGGGAAACGTCCATCAGACCCCACTTGGCAATACGGATGGGCTTCCTGGAGACGTTCCGGACGAGGCAGGTCAACTTGACAGTGCCGCCGGGCTTCCAGGCGACGGGTTCGACCGCCAGCGAGAGCTGCAGGCCCTTGACGGCCTTGCCGCCGGTCTCAGCAATCACCACCTTCACCGCGTTGGAGCGCAGCTTGCCTTTCCACACCCTTGTTTTCATCCCCGGTTTTGCCGAGAACTTGCTTTCGAACTCCACCCAGAGGGTGTACTCGCCGGGCTTTCCGGGCTTGACCACCCACCGCCAAGGGTCGAATGGGTCTGATACGTGCCCCCCGGGCATCGTACCGAAGTTCAAGTTGACCCACGGTAGCTTGCCGGTAGAGAGTGCCGCTTTCCCATCGGCATCCACTAGGAACACCGATATCCCCCGAACAGACCGTCGCAAATTCAGCTGACGCGATCCCACGTTCTCCCAGCGGAGGCGCATGAAGGCCCCATCATTGTAGAATACCACCTTGTTGATCCGGTTTGATGGCACTTTGATTTTCTCCCCGGAGGGAAGCCGCATCACGACCTCTCGCGGTCCCCTGCTCACGATCTCTCCAGAGAACTGTTTGCCATCCATTGTGTCGATCCTGGTGGTTTGGATCAGCCGCAGCCGCAGGCCGTTGACGGCCTTGCCACCGGTCTCGCCAACCGTCACCTTCACCGCATTGGAGCGCAGCTTGCCCTTCCACACCTTTGTTTTCATCCCCGGTTTTGCCGAGAACCTGCTTTCGAACTCCACGCAGAGGGTGTACTCGCCGGGGGCGGTGGGCTTCTGTACCCAATGCCAGAGGTCGAAGCGCTCCTCGTCGAACTTGCCGGGTGCGATGAACACGCCGCGGGTCCCCATGTGTTTCTCGCGCGTGCGGTTGTCGGTCCGCGCGGGCGCCAGCTTGCCGTCCGGCCCTTTGAGAGATACGCTGTTGTAGAGGTCGCAGCACCTGTCGCGGTAGACGAGCAGCGGCTTCTTGCCCACGTTCTCCCAGCGGAGCTTGGGCCGCCCGTATGTCCAGTCCGCCTGCATCTCGGCGATATCCGACTTCCTGATATCCCCTTTCTGGCGCTTGCCAGCATAGATATCCACATGGAGGGTATCGCCCTTGTCTTCCAGCACTCTGCACGTGAAGACACTGCGCCCGTAGCAAGGACGCCCTTCGCCTTTCCCCGGTTTCATCGTAATCCTGTAGTCCGTCTCTATTGTAAGCCGCAGGCCGTTGACCGTCTCCGCAGCTGGCTTGGTGGTCGCGGGCGACTTCTTCTCCGGGTCCACCACGGTGAGCCTGCTCACGGCCACGTCGCCGACCTTGACGATCTTGGCCGGCTGCCAGGCGCCCGCTTCCAGCGCCTTTCCGCTGGCCTGCTTCTCGGCCACGGTGTCGATCTTCAGGCCGTTGATCCTCTTGCCGTCCCGCTTAATGTCGAAAACGAAGCCCTTCCTGACGCCGCCCGCGCGGCCCTTGTCTATGGTTACCGTGGCCGGCCCGTCCACCGGCGAGGGCTTGACCGCCGTCACCCGCGCGCGGATCACCTTGCTGGCCGACCCGATCTTCGGTCCCTTCTTCTTCCCGCCGGCAACCGCCCTGACCGCGAGCGGAGTCCCCGCGCCGGCGACCACGGTTGCCGCGGCGATGATTCCCGCCGCGATTTTCACTTTCGTCCAGAACATGGCTTTCAGCACCCCTTCCGCAATGAGAGAAACGCCTGCTCCCGCGCCGGCCGCGGCCCCAGCAGCCGCGGAAGCACCGACGAGAGCCGGAAGGGATGCCACGAGGGATGCCGGCGCGCCGGCGGCGGCCTCTGACGCCAGGAGACCGGCCAGCGCCGCCGCGCCGAACTTCGCGCCCCGGCCGCCCAGTCGCGCGCGCAGCCGCTCGAGACCGGCGCCCAGGCGGCTCTGCACGGTGCCCTGGGGCACGCCGAGTTCCTGGGCCAGCTCCGCGCGGGAGAGCCCGGCGAGGTAATGCCGGGCTACCACCTCGCGCTGCTTGGCGGGCAGACGGGCGACCTCCGCGTCGAGATGCGGACCAAGCTCGTCCCAGCCGGTCTCCCGGGGCTTATCGCTTGCCGCTTTCATGCGCGCAGCCTCCCTCTCGTAGCGGGCGCGATTGGAGCGGGAGCGGGCGATGAACAGGGCGGCGCGCATGGCCGCCCCGTGCAGCCAGGAAGCCAGCCGCTGAGGCCGGACCTTCCCGGCCTTGCGGGCCAGGGCCACGAAGACCGCCTGGCTGGCGTCCTCGGCGTCGGCCGCCGAGCCCAGCCGCCTGAGGCACGCGCGGTAAACCAGGCCCGCGTAGCGGCCCGAGACGCGCGCGAATGCCTCCGCCGAGCCCGTGCGAACGAACTCGGCGAGGTCTTTCGCGTCCTGGCCGCCGGCCTTTGCCACTCTCTCGCTCTCCTCGCGTTTCCCTTCCTGCCCCTGTACTGCAGCAAGGGCCCGCCCTGGTCGGGGGATTCTCCTCGAAAGCGACGCTGCTTATCTCAAGCCTCGCCAGCATGTTACGGCGCGGCGCGGCGGACGGCAACGCGAAAATGGCGGAGGCTGGGCTCCAAGGCTCGGAAGATGAGCTTTTATGCTAGTGCTTGGGGGACTATCCAGGTACAATCCGCGAAGAAGGGTCCGGAGGCCAGCAGAAGGGCCAGAAGCATGAGCAGTTATTCCGAGGCGAACGTCCCACCGATCAGGGGCGCGGTGCTCAAAGCCAAGACCGATTACGGCTGCCCGGCCTGCGACGCGGGGCTCAGTGTATACGGCGTTTACGACATCGAGTTCGAAAGCTGCCCGAAGTGCAAGGGGGTGTTCCTGGGCCGCGACGAGCTTCGCAAGCTCAAGGACAAGGCCGAGTCCGGCACCTGGCGGACGCTCAGCTGGATGGACGACGAAGTCGAGGCCGTCGCGAAGAGCAAGGCCACGCGCTCACCGCGCTCCTGCCCCAAGTGCGCGGACGAGCGGATGCTCTCGGTGGTCCTCGGCGACTCCGGCGTCGCCGTTGACTGGTGCCCGGAGTGCCGCGGGACGTGGCTGGACGGCGGCGAGTTCTCGCGCGTGCTTGATCACCTGCGCGAGGAGCTGACGGACATGACCTCCGGGCAAGCCGCCAAGGAACTGCTCGAAGAACTCAAGGAGGTCTGGAGCGGGCCGGAGAGCACGCTCTCCGAGCTGCTGGACGTCAAGGCCGCGGTGGGCGCGCTGATAAACATCACCATCTTCGAACACCCCACGCTCTTCAAGCTGTGCATGAAGGTCCGCGACGCGGGCGGGAAGAGCGGGCTGTAGAAGTGGTCGGCACCCAGCAAGCCATTACGGCATTGGTGGCGTCCTGCGGCGGGCGCTGCGAATGCTGGGGAATGATGGCCGAGTGACTTAGTCCGTTACCAGCCGGTTTAAGTTCCGGGCGACCAGGCTGATACGAACGCGCATGGCGGCCGCGTCTTCCCGGACCATCAGGGCCGCGAAAAGTTTCTAAGATGGCCCCGGCGATCCCGCCAATAGCCCCGGTGTGGTCTGGGGGACAGGCTGCGGAGAAGAGGAGGTCCGATATGCATCTCGTTGGTCGAGTGGTGCTTACGCTTACAGCAGTGGGCGTGATGTTTGTGGGGCTCATCCAGAAAGCAGAGGCTGGGTGATCCAGGAAGCGCACCTCGAGTTCGAGGTCAAAAAAGCCGGAGCCGCCGCCGCAGTGGCGGGAGTTGGCGGCCGGCCTGGCGGAAGCCAAGCTGAAGTCTCAGCCCCTGGTCGCCGTGTTCACCACCGCGTGCTTTGACGGGTCGCCCACTTTCAAGGGGGACTTGCTCCGCACAGGCCTTAAGGCCGCGAAGATCATCCCCGTGAAGGTTCTGCCCCCCCAGACACCCAAGGTGCCGGCGGGGACCTCCGCCGACGACGTCAAGAAGCTCAGGGCCAGTCACGCGGAAGCCGTGAAGAAGTACACCACGCTGGCCCGCAAGCATGGCGTGACCAAGTACCATACCATGGTCTTCATGACCCCGGAAGGAGAGGTCGTCACCCGGCTGGTCAACCCGAACCAGAGTCAGGTGCACCGGACGCTGGTGGGGCTGGACAAGCTGCTGAAGAGGCTCAAGGCCGCCAAGGCCAAGGCCGCGGCCGAGAAGGCCAAGGCCGCAGGCGATAAGGCCAAGGCGGGCTGACCCACCGAGGCCCGGCCCCGGCCGGGCCGCAGCCGGAACGTCGAGCGCCAGCGGGATCCGGGCTCCCCTGCCCGGATCCCGCATTTTTCAGGACCGCCGAGCGCCGGGACCGCGCCGATCACGTGGAAGCCGTGCCCTCAGGCCTCCCCCGGGAAAGCCCCTCACAACCCTCAACGCAGGCCGGCGGCGGGGAGTTCACAGTTTGATGATCTGGGGGGCCTATACGTATATGTCAGGTGTAATATAACACGTCTCGTACTGATCTGAATCGTCAAGGATTTCAGGCCGCTACCCGCTCTCAAAGACGACTGCGAGGATTGTTGGGGCCACCACATTGCGTTCCCTTACGGGCGACCCTCAAGCGGAAAAATGTCCCGACGACCCCCTACTTCCCCCTGTCTTTTTTCTCGGACTTGGGGGCGTCGCCGTCGTCGTCGCCATCTCTCTTGGGAACCGGAACCGGGACCGGCTTGCGGTCAGCGGGCGGGTTGGCCTCGCCGGTGGACTTGAAGAGGTGCCGGCCGTCCTTCAGGTTCTTGGGGTCCAGTGCGCTCATCGGCGCCGGCGACATGATCAGCTTGACGCGGTGGCCCAGCGGACGGAACTTCAGGCCGCAGGGCTCCTCCTTGTCGTCATCATCATCATCACCCCGCTTGACCATCACCGTGCACTTGCCGGCCTTCTTGAAAATCGTCCCGTCGTGGCGCGGGCAGGCCCAGTCCGGGTTCTTGCCGGTCGGCAGGGCCTTCTTGTTGACCACGTAGAAGACGTCCTCGTCGCCGGTGTCCAGCGGGCAGTTGAAGATGGCCGCCGGGTCGCGGAAGACGGCCACCAGCTTGCGCTCCACCTGGGCCATGAAGTAGCGCTTCTTGGGATCGTCCGGGTCGTTGACGAACTTGCTGCCGCTGAAGACCCAGGCGGTGCGACGCATGGACTTCTTGGTGTACTGGTTGTAGAGCAGGTCCTCGGCACGCACACGCTTGGCGACCTTCTTGCCGTCCTTCTCCTCGATCCATTCCACGTGCAGGTACAGCGGATCACCCTTGGGCACGTTGGGATCGCCGAGCTTCTTGACGCCCTCGCGGATGCGCCGGTAGCCGGAGAGGATCAACACGAGGTTGACGTCGATGGCGCTGCAGTCGAAGGACAGGATGCTCTCGTACTCCTTGCCGCCCTTGAGCACCGCCAGGTACTCCAGGGGACCGTCCTCCAGGCTGACCCGACCGTGAATCTCCAGGCGCCGCTCGGGACGGTACCAGGTGACCTTGCCGATCTTGAAGGCGTTGACCGCGAGATCCCCGGCCTTGACCGGCCCGCCGGAGATCACTTTCGCCGTTGAAGTGTCCTTCGCCGCGACTGTCACCGACAGCCAGGCGACCTCCTCCGGCCCGCGCTTGACCAGGAAGGGGAAGTCCTTCTTGACCCCCGCGGCCGTCCCGGCGGCGAGCTTGACGGTCTTGCCGTCGGACGAGACCGAGAGCACCTTGGTGGTCAGGCTGGTTTTCTTCTTCTTCTCGGCGGCGGGTTCCTTCTCCCCGGCCGCGGCCGCGAGAGAGAACGCCGTGGCGATAACCAGCGAAAGTCCGACGATGCTGCGCATTACAGCTACCTCCGATCCTGCCTTCGCAGAGCCTGTTTGCCCGGTGGAGAACAAGCAAGTCACGTGCCCGGCGCGCGGCGCTTCTTTCAACGCCTAAGGGACCGGATTGGGGCACTTGCGCCGTGCTCGCCGGCACCGGCCTGTACACCGGCCCGTCATTGGTGCAGAACGTGTGTACACCCGCGGGGGTTCAGGAGAAGTCGGCCGCTTGCGGCACCTTGGCGAACCAGCAGCATCATAGCAGACCAAGACGCGTTTTGATGACGTAGGCCAACTGGTCAAGGAATGGCATCAGCACCAGGAACAACAGGAACCCGTACTTGATCAATGCGAGATCGAAACCGGACGGAGGTCTCGGCTTGACGAGGCGCACGAGGAACACTCCAAGCAGAGCGGACCAGAAAAACACTGTGGAGACAGCGACGAGCCTGTTGATATTCCCGGTGTCCATAATGAATCCCGAGAAGAGGAAAAGGCACCCCTGGACGATGACGGAGAACACCAGGGCCGACAGAACATCCTTGCGGGAGCGCTTCTTGTCCGCGGGTTGGGTGTCGCTCACGACTACCTCACATCTCGGGAGTCGTTCTCGCGCTGCTGCCTGGCGAGTTGCCTGCGTCTCCGGTAAGAGGCGATCAACACGTAAATGAGCAGGGCGATGCCGAGCCCATACGCCGACATCCTTATCACTTCGCGCCAGAATATCTGGCTGCTGCCCGAGCCGATGACGGCGATTACATCAGGCATCGATACCCCCTCACCCCTCCAGCGGCTTTTCCAGAGTGTACATGCTCCAGAAGAAGTCGCGCTCGGCGCGGGAGTAGCCCAGCGCCTCGAAGAGCGCCTCGCGGTCCTCTGACGCAGAGAAGCCCACGTAGCGCAGGCCCAGCGTCGAGACGGCCAGCTCGAAGGCCCGCACCGGCGCTGAGAGCCCGCTGCCGAACTCGTGCAGGAATTTCGCTTCTACAAAATCGCGGTAGAACTCCGAGACCTTGCCAATCACGACGCCCGCGAGTTCCCCGTCCCGCTCCACGCGCAGGGCCAGCCCCCGGTCCTTGCGGTAGTTGCCCAGAAACGCGTCCAGGAACTTTCCACGAAACTCGTCGGTCTCGAAACGTTGGAGAATCTCCCCGGCGCTCTCGAAGTCCAGCGCCGAGGCGCTGACGCCTTCCTCCTTGGCCACGTGCACGCCGGCGAGTTCCTTGATTACCTTGAGATGGACCTTGGTAACCTCGAAACCGTATTTCTCGTAAAAGCGCCCGGCGAAGGGCGTGCCCACGCTGAGCAGCGGGAAGTTCTCCTCGCGCGCCCGGGCTTCGAGCGCTGCGAGCAGCCGGCCGCCGGTGCCCCGGCTCTGTCTGCCGGGGTCGGTGGCGATCAGGCGGACGGCCACGCGGTTCCTTTCCTTACTGGGTTCGGTGAGCAGGAAGCCGATGAGTTCCCCGTCCTTGAACGCGCCCCACTGCCAGGCGGGGTGCTCGCGGAGGCAGCGGGTCACGCTGAGGCCCATCTCCGGGAAGCGGGCGTGCTCCAGGAAGGCCTGGGCCGAGATCCGCACCAGGGGCAGGACGTCGCCCAGCGAAAGTTGCCGAATCGTGATGTCCCCGTCGCTCACTGCGGTTTCTCCTTCTTTGCCTTCGGTGCTTTCGGGCGGACAAGCTTTTCGACTTTACGGGCATCCTCTTCCCGTCCATTGTCACGCAGGAACTTGGCGTACTGCTTCACGACGTCGGCCAGCGCCCGCGCGTCGCCGGTTCTTTGGCAAGTGGCCAGCGCCCATTCGAAAAAGAACTCGGCCCGCTCGGGCTTGCCGCTCCCGGCCTCCGCCTCGGCCAGCGACGTCAGGCAGATAAGCGCCATGAAACTGTCGGCCCCGTAGTGTTCCTCGGCGTACTCCAGAGCGCGGCGGAACTCGACGGCGGCTTTCGCGTAGAGCTCCGCCTCCTTCTGCGTGTCACCTTTCATCTCAGCGCCCATGGCCTCCATGCTCAAGAACTGAGCGCGGTTGTGGATGGCCGACCACTTGCTTCTCACCTGGGAAGCGTGCTCCATCTGCTCCACCTGGCGCAGCATGATGTGGCGCCTGTACAAGGCTGGCCCCACGACCACCACCCCTATTGCTATGATGTAGGGTAGGCTGGTGTGCCCCTTGGTGGCCATCGGCTTCCACATGAGCACCAGTCCGAGCGCGGCCAGGATGCCGCCGATGAGGGATATCAGGTACCAGGGCTCGACCGGCGGGCTGAAGCCGGGACCCACGAAGACCAGCACCAGGCCGACGATCAGGCAGGCGCCTCCCGTCACCAGCAGAATCAGGCGCGTTCTCAGTGAGGCCGGGGGCGAAGTGAATCCCTGCTCCTCAGGCATGCGGACCTCCCTCTATCCATAACAGCTATACCCCGCGCGGCCGCGCGAAGCAAGACCTTCCTGACTGCGCCTGGGGTTTGGGGGCTACTCCGGTTCCTTCTCGCCCTCGGCCTTCTTGGGCGGGGCCTTCTTGGGTTCCGGCTTGGGCTCCGGCTTCTTCTTCGCCGAGGGTTTGCGCTTGGGGACGGGCTTGCCGTCCACAGTCAGGCCGTCGATGAGCACGCGGGACGCCTTGTTCCCGTGATAGAGCAGCACGGACAGCCGCTGCAGTCGGCGTTCCTTGCCCAGCCCCGCGGAGTACTTCCACCTGCTGGCCGCGGACTTGTAATCCTTCGCCGCTAAGTCAAAAGACAACTTCTGCCACTTGCCGACGGCCACCTCGCGCGCGGGGGTCTCGTAGTAGTGAGTCGGGCGCTTGCCGATCCACAGGGCCACGGAGACCTTCACCGGCGCCGCGCCGCGGTTGTAGACGCAGAGCTTCAGCGCGCCCTTCTCGGCCAGGACCAGCTCGTGTCCCCGGCCCGCGGCGGCCTTGCCCTTCTTGCCCCCGCCGGTGGCCAGATAAAGGATCGTGCGCTTGGTCTTCTTCACGGTGAACTGCCGGCAGAGCGCCAGGTCCGCCCAGCGCGCGGCCCGCCAGCCCTTGAGGGCCTCCAGGCCGTCGGCCTTTGCGGGGCTGGCGGGAATCTCGCCCGAGGCGCAGGCGGCGACCGTCTTCTCGAAGTTGGTGGGCTCTTTCTTCGCGGGCTTCTTCGTCGGCTCGGCGGCGAAGGCGCCCCCGGCGAGAAGCAGAGCGAAGGCGGGAGCGGCGCAGCGCAATAGGGTCTTCATTTTCGCGTTCTCCAACAAGTTACCGGACCACACTACAGATACTTAACCGCGCCCGGCGCGCCAGGTACACGAGGATTTAGCGCGTGTCGTAAAGCGCTTGATTGTGGGGGATGGCGAGGGTCTAGAAGACGCGGTTGCTTTCCTTCTCGACTTCCTGCTCGCGCTCCTTGCAGTACATCCCCGCGCAGCCCCCGGCCATCCAGCAGACGACCAGGAACTCCAGCACCCAGATGAGCAGCAGTACGCTGCCCTTGGGAGTCCAGCCGTCCGCGCCCCAGAACGCCATCGTCCATACTCCGTCCCGGGCCATGCCCAGGAGGTGCTTGTACATCGCGGCAGGGCTGACAAGGAAGACCTTGTAGGCGGAGGTGGCCAGTATCCAGAAGACCCAGGACGCATATATGGCCACGACGCCGGAGAGTCCGCCCAGCAGTCGGCCGGGCCAGGTACGCAGCCGGCCGCCCAGCCGGCTGCCCAGTCCGCAGGCCGCGCCGATGCCCCATCCGAGGAGAAAGGGCACCGGCAGGTAGAACACCGGAATCCTCGCGGCGATGTGCGCGTAGGGGTAGGCCATCACCGCGCCGCCCAGGCACCCGCATACCAGGCCGACCAGCCCACCTCCTCCGGGCAGGTAGGCGCGTTCGGAGGGCTTCTCCTTGGAGGACTCGATCTCGGTCATTTCTTCTCCTCTACCGGCCGATCCACTGGTGGCCGCATGTCGAGCATCGCCAGCGCGGCTTGATGAACATGAAGGGGAGGCCCACCCCGAGGAGCGCCGCCAGCACGAGCCAGAAGGAGTATCCCTTCTTCCCGACGAAGTTGGAGGCGCATTCCGGGCAGGCCGGCGAATCGGACTTGAGCTCGCGGCGCTCGCTGGCCGGGACTTCGACCGGGGCTGCGGGAGCGGCGGCCTGGAGCGCCTTCGCGGCCGCTTCCAGGTCCGACTCGCGGACCATGAGCTTGATCCCACCGACGGCCTGCCCGTACAGCGGCTGGATGACGTTGATGTTCTCGTCGGCCAGCATGCAGTCGATCCCCGCGAATTCCAACGCCACGCGGGCCATATGGGCCTCGCCGTAGTCCATGAAGCTGGTCAGGGGCACGACGCGCTCGGAGGGGGGATTCTCTTCGCTCACTCGACCTTCGCGCCTCCCTTTCCCTGTGAGCGCTCCATTTGCTTTTCCCATTCCGCAAAGGACGCGGGAGTCTTGCCCGGCCAGTTGCCGACGTCGTCCCCCGTGTCGCCCTTGCCGAACCACCAGCGCGTCTTCGGCTTCTTGGCGGGGTCTGATGAGGCGCCGTCGTTGGTGTCGTCTGTCCCGTCAGGCCCGCAGGACCAGATCACCGCATCCCCCGTCGCCGGGTCGACCCTGAACAGGAGTTCGTTGCCCCAGAGGTCCACGATCCTCCCGTTCTTCACCGAATCCTTTGACAGCTTCTTCATGTAATTGTATCGTCTGTTGATCGTTCCCCGTCCGCTGAGTTCCGCGTAGACCTGCTCCGGGTCTATCTCGCCGCCTGCGCTGTCCTTCCCGTCCCAGGGATACTTCTCGAACTCGAGTTTGAAGTTGCCGCAGGCCAGTTTCGTTTCCTTGACCACGATGTTGGTCCGGAGGCGCTCCGTCGCTTCCTTGCTCCCTCCGCGGCCCCAACGCAGGTCGTAGAATAGAACATACGCCACCCCGCCCAGCACGATCACCACGGCCAGAATGGTGGCCCAGTCGGGAGAGTTGCGCTTCTCCTCGGCGGGCACTTCGTCAGTCATCGTGGCATTGCCTTGGCTTTGATGGCCGCGAGGGCCCGCTTGATGGGTTCGTGGGCCGGGCCCTCCGGGTCTCCGTGCCGCTTCAGGGCCGCTTCCAGGTCGGGGACTGCCGCGGCGGCGTCCTTCCCCATTTTCCCCAGGAGCGCCGCCGCGCTGGCCACCTCCCTCTCGTTCGGAGAGGCCAGGGACCGCGCGATGAGGGGCACGTCCTCGCCCGCCAGCCGACGGCCCTCCCAGTAGGACAGACGTCCCAGGATGATTTCCTTTTCCTCCGAGTCCGGGAGCGAGGGCAGCGCCCTGACAATCGCCCGCGTCGTCCGCCTGTCCCCGAAGTACACCCGGATATCCAGCGCTCGCCACACCCCACGCTGCTTGGTCGCGGGGTCGCTGGACTCGATCAGGGGGATGCACTGCCTGAGCCGGTACTGCTGAATGCCCATGAAGACAGCGAAGCCGGCGGCCAGGGCCAGCAATCCGATGCCGATTCCGATGAGCAGCCGCCTGGGCCTGATTTCAAGCGAGTCCGGCGCGCTGTGACGCTTATCGCGCAGCTCACGGCCTTTCCGGGCGAGTTGCTCCTGCTCGGTCACTTCTGCTCCTTGTTCCCGAGCTTTCCGAAGAACTTCGCCATGTCCTCCTTCTTGGCTCCCGCTTCGCGCCACTTCTTGACGGCCTCGCGCTGAGCGGCGAGCTTCTTCTGGAACTCGGCCTCTCGGCTGGCCGGCCACCACTCGACGTGCGCGTCGGCGAAGACCACGTTGCGGCCCTTCCCATCGTGGTTCTCGGGGGAATCGTCGTAGGCCAGGACAAGACTGACAGGCATTTCCACGTTCATCCCATTCTCAAGCGCGTAGTTACACCGGTCCGCGCGGAACTCGGTCCCCCACTTCTTCTTGCCGTAGTAGTCGTAGCCCACGCCGCCCGGGCACTCAAACAGCCGGTTGCTGTCGACGCAGCGAGGCATCAGTTGCTCGAAGCCCAGCGGAAACTCCCCGTTGTTCTCGTCGGCGTACATGTGACAGGCGAGCCCTATCTGGCGCAGGTTGGACTTGCAGGTGTAGCCCGGGTGGGTCGCCCTATGTAACGCCCGGTGACAATGGATGCCACAGCCGCCCAAGGCAATCAGGGCGCCGAGTATCCCCACCGTCCAGCCGATGACCGCCTTCCGGGACGGGCCGGGCTTCCTGGCTTCGGGCTCCTCGGACATGCATCCTCCTTCTATATCAGCATACCGCCGCGGGGGGTATGAGGTCAAGGGCGCAGTCTATTCCGCCCCGGCCTCTCTCCTCGCCTGCTTCACCGTCGGCTGACTACGAGTCTTCCACATGCGCCAGAGCATCCAGGTGGCCGGCACCAGGAAGAGCAGCATGGCTGCCGTGCCCGCGATGCGAAACGCCGCGCCGACTTCCGCGTCGTGGAGCAGCAGCCCGGTGGTCCTCAGCAGATAGTGCCAGTCGTGGCTCGCCGGGCCCCCGCCGGGGGTGACCAGCGGCAGGGCCTGCGCGCGGGCGTCGGCGGCGTAGACGGCCACGTCGAAGAAGTTGGTGGAGAGCCACCCGAAGCACACCGCGATGGCGAAGTAGTCGCGCTGACGGAAGAAGGTCAGCGTGGCCAGCAGCGGGGCCAAACACTGTAAAATCGTCCCGCCCGCGGCCTCCATGAACGTGCCGAAAGGCTTGAAGACGTAATGCCCCCACTCGTGAATGCCCAGGTTGATACCCTTGAAGATGCTGCAGTAGGAGAGCTCCGGGGCCGGCGGGTCGAAGATGTCGCGCAGGTGATTGCCGAAGATCCATAGGAAAAGCAGCACGAGCGGCAAGCGCGCCCACCACCAGCGCCCCTGGCACCACTCGTCTACCGCGCCATAGAGCTTGCGGAGAACGCCGCGGGGTTCTTCGACCTCGGGCGGCTTCTCCCCCGCGGGGGGCCTCCTCTCGCGTCCTTCGGCCAGCGCCTGGCACTCGGGGCAGAGCAGCTCCTCGTTAACGGCGAAGAGCTTTGCCTCCTCGAAGCTCCGCAGGCAGCGTGAGCACAGCGCGTCGGTCATTCCGGCAGAATAGCCCCAGAGGGCAGCGGGGTCAAGCCGCCACTCCCGAAAACCCTTGCTTCCGGGGGCGCCGGTTACTTCTTCTTCCTCATCGCCCGGTAGGCGGGGTGTTTCTGCATCCTGGCCTGCTGCTCTCGGGCTATCTTCTTGAAGTCCTCCGCGTGATCGCCCTTGAAGTTGTCCTTTATGGAGGTGGCCCCCAGCTGCTCCAGGTTGAAAAGGAAATGCTTGAGCATCTCGCCCTGGTCGCACACCTTGGGCCCGAACGAAATGAACGCCCGGTAGTAGAGAAGCGCGGCGGTGCCGCGTTCGTTCAGGTCGGCGGCTATGCCCGCATACTTGACGAAGTCGCCCTGCGCCTTCTTGGGGTCCGTGAAGAGCTCCTTGGCCTCCAGCCTGCGGAGGAGCTCGTATGCCTCCCTTCCCGTAGTCGCCCGATACTGGCAGGGGTAGAGCGGGTCCGAGGCGTATATGCTCCGGCTGGCGACCTTCCAGTCCGGCTTGGCCGGGCGCGAACCGGCGTCACCGAAGGAGGCCATCATGAAGCTGGTGTGGTACACCTCGTAGTGCGCCCACGCGGAGAACGGGTATGACTTCAGGACGGCCCGGTAGCAGCGCAGCGCCGCCTGGTGCTTGCCCTCGTCGTGCAACTTGATGCCCTTTTCTATGTCCTTGTTGATCTTTCCAACGAAGATGCCAAGGCACCAGTTCAGTTCTCCCATCAGCGCCGTGGCAGCTGCCTTGGAACTCGCAAAAGGAATGGTGAGGTCAAGCAGCCGCTTCGCGCGGTTGAGTTTGCCCTCTGCTGCGTACAGGAATATCTGGCTGGAAGCAATCATCTGGTCCCCGGGGGACATCTCGAGGACGCCGCGCCAGAAGTCGGGGTTCTTCTCGGTCATCTTTGCGACGTTGAAGGGCTTGGTGTAATCCGTCTTCTTGAGCAGCTTCCCCATGTTCCGCACGCCCTTGAAGCGCGGGTCCGCGCGAAGCGCAAAGGCGGAGAGAATCGGCAGCGCCTCGTTGCGGGCCCATTCCCTCAAGGCCTTGTATTGCTGCGCCGTGGTGCTCGCCCGGAATGCCTGCCGCTTGAGGGCGTTGGGGTCCTTTGCCGCCGGGAACCTGGCCAGCCGTGCCTTCCCGCCTTCGCTGGGCTTCCCGGAGATGAACCGGAACGAGAACCCGCTGAACTTCACCGCCGGGGCCGGCTTCTTCTTGAGCAACGCGAGGATCCCGGCCTTTTGCTTGGGGGTCAGTCGCGGGTTCCCGAACACCTCGAAGGAGGCCGCCGCCTTCGGCCGGAGAGTTATCTGGATGAGCAGATGGCGGTCGGGCCCGAGGTCGGCGAGAATCAGCTTCAGCCCGTCCAGGACCCCCTTGCCCCACGCCCCAAAGTCCTTGAAGTCGGCCAGGTCAATCTCAATCAGGCTGGCATTGTCCAGCAGTTCGACCATGAAGTCAGCCGGCTTCTTGTCGTCCTTCTCCGCCGATCCGGCATGCGCGTCCCCCGCATACAGCGCCGCGACCAGGAAGACCGACAGGATCGGCGCCAGAAATCTGATATTGCGATTCATGTCACAATGCTCCATCACGGGTCCGCGACGTCCCGGATACATTGTACCTCGCCACCCCCTCGGGAGGCAAGCGGGCCCTTCTCGAAAACCCTTGCTTCCAGGGCGCGCGGTGCGGATAATATATATGGAGGGTTTATGCGTTACTTCGCGGCCGGAATAGTCCTCGCGGCGCTGGCGCTGGGCGCTGGCAGCGCAATGGCGGGCACCAGGATCACCAAGAACGACCACAAGCTGGTCAAGCCCATCCTGCCCTCCCTCAAGAGCAAGACCCCCCGGAAGCGCCTCAACGCCGTGCTCAGGCTCGGCAAGCTGGGCCGGCGCGGGCGCTCCGCGGTGCCCGCGCTGCTGGAGGTCGCGCGCGACAAGAACCTGACAGTCGGTGCCGCCGCCTTCTACGCCCTGGCCCAGGTGGGGCCCGACGACGCGCGGGTGCTGGCCGCGCTTTCGGGCGCTCTCAGCGACACGCGCTGGCAGGTGCGCGCCAGCGCCGCCAAGGGGCTGGCGCTGCTGGGCCCCCGGGCCAAGACCGCGGCCGCCGCGCTGATCACCGCGCTCGCCGACCGCAACATCGAGGTCCGCTGCCGCGCGATCGCCGCTCTGGGGAACATCGGCGCGGCCAGCCCCCTGACCGTCCCCGCGCTGCGGACCGCCCTGAAAGAGACGGGCGTCAAGGACGCCTGGAGGGTGCGCCAGGCCGCCGCCGCCGCGCTGGGCGCCATCGGTCCCCGGGCTTCGGACTCCACCGACGCGCTGGGCCGCGCCGTGGATGATGCCCACGGCGGGGTGCGCACCGCCGCGCTGGGCGCGCTGCGGCGCATCGGCCGTGACGCGGTGCCCACTTTCGAGGACCTCCTCAACCACCACAAGGCGAAGGTGCGCCGCGCGGCGGTGAGCGAGTTGGTCAAGGTGCGCCCCAAGCCCAGGCGGGCCCTGGGGCGCGCGCTGATCCACAAGAACGCGGACGTGCGCAAGGCCGTCGCCTTCGCCATGGGCCTGCGCGGCGACAAGCTCAAGGCGGCCATGGCCGCGGCGCGCAAGGCCAAGGAGGAGGCGGAGCGGCCCGCCCCGGAGGTAAGCGTCGATGACGACGACGAGGCACCCACCCCGAAGGAGGACGCCGCCGCCAAGCAGTGCCGCGCGTGGCTGAGCCTGGCCCGCAACTTCGCGGCCAACAAGATGCCCGCCAAGGCCCGCCAGCAGCTCATGAAGATAAAGGAGAAGCACCCCGGGACCGAGTGGGCCAAGCAGGCCGACGAGATGCTCGCCAAGCTGGCCGCCGCGCCCGTGAAGAAGAAGGAAAAGAAGTAGCCAGCTCGTGACGCCCCCCACGCTGAGGAAGGCGCTCTCGATACTCGCGATCCTGCACCTCTGTGCCACCGCCCGCGCCGGCGCGCCGGCGATTCCCGCCGGGCCGGGCAGCTTTACCTTCGTCGACAAGAAAGGCAACCCCGAGCGACCGGTCAAGGTCTGGACCTGGCGGCCGGCCAGGCCCGACCCGGACGCGCCGGTGCTGGTAGTCATGCACGGCACGAGCCGCAACGGGAAGAACTACCGGGACAGCTGGATCCGCCACGCCTCCCGGGCCGGCGCGCTGCTGGTCGCCCCGGAGTTCTCCGAGCTCCATTATCCGGGCAGCAAACATTACCAGCTGGGCAACCTGCGCGGCTCGGCGCTGGTGAGCGCCATCGAGGTTCGCGACTGGGCGAAGCTGCGCAAGCTGCTCCGAAAAGCGCTCACGGCCAAGAAGCCCGGACCGCTCAAGCGCATTGCCGAGCGCGTGCCCAAGAAGCTGCTGGCGGGCTTCAAGCTCGCGCTGGCCTCGGAGAAGCTGAACGACGCGCACAAGTTGGCGCTGCTCAAAGCTCTCAACAAGATTATCGAGGACAAGGACTTTTACGCAAAGGAAAGCTTCCCCCACCTGCCCCCCGACGCCAAGGCGGTTTTCGAGATGGACGAACGCAGAAAGAAAGCCGAGGCGAAGAAGAAGGGGAAAGGTAAGAAAAGAAAGGACAAAGGCATCACCGGCAGCTGGCTGCGGCGTCTGAACCGCGCGCTGCTGGCCGCCGCGCTGCCGGGGTGCTTCAAGCCTCCCGAACTGGGGCGGAAAGAGCGCGCCAAGTGGACCTATCTGGCCGTCGAACACCTTTTTGATCACGTCGTGAAGCAGACCGGCAGCCGGCGGAAGGGATACGTCATCTACGGGCACTCCGCCGGCGCGCAGTTCGTCCACCGCATGCTGATCCTGGTGCCCGAGTGCCGCGCCGAGCGCGCCGCGGCGGCCAACGCCGGCAAGTACCTCTGGCCGGACTTCGGGGTGAGATTCCCCTACGGCCTGGGCGGCGCGCCGGGCCTGACCCGCCGGCGGTTCGGGGGCAAGGCGCTTTCGCGCAAGCTCTTCATACTCGCCGGCACGAAAGACACCGAGGAGAGCGAGAAGAAGGACCCCGACCTGCCCGTCTCGGATGAGGCCAGGAGACAGGGCAAGAACCGCCTGGAGCGCGCCAGGAATTTCGTGAAGGCCGCGCGGAAGCTGGCGGCGGAGTATAAAGTCCAGCTCGGCTGGGAACTCCGCGAGGTGAAGGGCGTGGCCCACAGCAACTTCGGCATGTCGCCCACGGCGGCGGAAGTGCTGTTGGGGGAGAAGTAGGCGGTGAGCGAGGGGAAACCCGCGCGGTCGAAGCGCATCTACGTCTACTGGGGGATCGCGCTCACGTTCCTGGTCACCGGCGGCCTGGCGTGCTGGATGGTTGTGGTGCCGTTCTTGCAGGCGCGTGCGGCTGTGGAACGCTGCCAGATGAGTTTCTCTCCCCAGTGGGAAGCGCAGATACAGCGCGAGGCAGAGCGCTTCGGAGGGCCGGGGGAACTCACTGAGCGACTGTCCCTATACCTCCGCATGCCCAGGTGTCTGGTCCCCAAACGTGGCCGGGTGATGGCCACCTACATACTGAGTGGTTGCGGCGAGTCGGGCGTTCCCGAGGCAATCGAACGGCTCAGGGACCAAGACGGTGAAGTCCGTCGCGCGGCAGCGGGCACGCTATGGCGCCTTCGTGATCGCCGCGCCGTCCCTGCGCTTCTGATAGCGCTCAGGGACGAGGAATCCGAGGTGCGCTGCTCGGCCGCGGCGGCGCTGGGAGGTTTCAAGGACCCCCGGGCAGTGGGGCCTCTCATCGCGGTGCTGGAACATGAGGATTTGAGTCTTCGCAAGTGGGCCATATCGTCGCTGGGGAACATCAAGGACCCCCGATCTGTTGAGCCGCTCTTGGCTGCTCTCAAGGACAAGGAGCCCAAGGTGCGTTCTGCTGCCGCCTGGGCGCTGGGGGAGATTAGCGACCCGCGGGCCTTTGATCCGCTCGTTTCCGCACTAAGAGACGGCCAAGGAGGGGTCCGAGAGGCAGCGGCGACGGGACTGGGGATACTCGGTGACGTGGGGGCTGTAGAACCGCTCATCGTGGCTCTGAACGACGGGAGTCCGACTGTGCGCCGAAGGGCAGCGCGGTCGCTGGGGCAGCTGAAAGACGCTCGCGCCGCTAAGCCATTGATCAAGACGCTGAAGGATGGGAATAGGGAAGTGCGCAAGTCGGCGGCGTGGTCGCTGGGACTCATCAAGGCCCCTTTGGCGGTAGGCCCTCTCAAAGCGATGCTGAAAGCCAAAGGCGGAGAGATGCGCACGATAGCTGCGTGGGCGCTGGGTGAGATTGGTGATGCCCGAGCCGTGGAAGCGCTCATTCCGGCTCTCTGGGACAACTACGAGTCCGGGTGGGTCTATGCGAGTCCGGGACCGAGGGGCGGTATGTCCGTGGGCTATGAGGCCGCCGTTGCGCTGGGGAAGATAGGGGATTCGCGGGCTGTCACACCTCTCGGGGATGTGCTCAAGGATGATAGCCGGGGTATTGACAAGGACCTCCGCCAAGCCGCCCGCGAAGCCCTGAAGAAGATCAAGGCTGCCCAAGAGGAGAGGAAGTAGGGCATGACTACCCCCGCCCCCCCCCTCACAGGCGGTGACCCCCAACCCATTGCATATGTTAGCGCTATGTGCTAGAGTTGTTGGCAGGCAAATAACACAGGAGGATGAACTATGCGCTTGGCATGTTTGCTGGTGATATTGCTGTCTGGTGTGTTTGTTGCTCGCGCCGGGGAAGGCACGAATGACGCGCCGCTCACCTGGCACCTCAGCGTCAAGAAGGGAGTTGCAGCGGCCAAGGCAAAGAACCGGCCGATCATTCTGGTGTTCTGGGCGACGGGATCGAAAGCTTTCGAATGGTTCAGCAAGTCCAGTACCGTCTCCGTGGTATCCACAACCGCCGGCGGGGCGAGGACCACCAAGACGATATATCCGGCGCGGCGGAAGGTGCACGCGGCCGACGTGGTGCTCATCAAGCTGCTGCCGCCAACGACCCTGAAGCTCCCGGCGGGCACGACGTCGAAACAGGCGGATCGTTATCGCAAGGTCCACAAGATACTTGCCGACAGGCACAGGAAAGCCGTGGTCAAGTACCGTGTGACCCGACTGCCCACGGTGGTCTTCCTGTCACCGGACGGCGAGACCACCTTCCGCAAGTACACGCGGAAACCGGAGACGACCGTTTTGGACGGCCTCAAGAAGATGGAAGGCTGGCTCAACGCTTGGAAGCAACGCCAGGAATTGCTCAAGGAGGTCGAGGCCGAAGCGGATAAGCCCAAGAAATAGAGAACAGCGGGAAAAGCACCAGTCTCGGGAGCCTCATCCATGATCAAGTTGCTCATTGTCGGCGCCGGCGGTTTCGTGGGCGCGGTTTCCCGATACCTGATCTGCTCGGGAGCGGAGCGCCTCTACGGCGGAAACTTCCCGCTGGGCACCTTCGCGGTCAACCTGGCCGGCTGCCTGGCCATCGGCGCGGCCATGGCCCTGGTCGAGGACCGGCCGCTGCTCTCCGAGCACGCCAAGCTGCTGCTGGTGACCGGCCTGCTCGCCTCCTTCACCACGTTTTCGACTTTCGGCCTCGAGACTGTCGAACTGCTGCGCGACGGCCGCCTGGGGCTGACCGGTCTCTACGTGGCCGGAAGCCTGCTGCTCGGCGGCGGCGGCGTGGTCCTCGGCAGACTGGCGACCAGGGCAATCGCGGCCTGACCGCGAGCTTCCGCCCCAAGACTGCCGCCCATTCCCCAAGAAACAGCGAAAGGCCCCGCCCGCACCAATGCATATATAGATGAGAGGAGGTGCTGACATGAAACATGCGCTCTTGATCATCGTTATCGCTACGTTGGCCGCCGGCTGCCAACCCTCAACCACAGGGAACGCGCCGGCGAAGGATAGCTCTGCGTATCACCGAGTGTGGAAGATGGACAAATCATGGAGCGCACTTGTCGAAGACCCAGTGCAGTGGACTGCAGACAATCTCGCCGACAAGCCCAACGCTGACATCAGTCATGTGAAGACCAAGGGACTCGACATAGACCACGATAGGTGCGAGGAGCTTCTCGTTTGGGACCAAGCCATGATGGGACAAGCTGGCGGCCCAGTGCTCGTCTTCAGGAAGCATGGCGAAGCGCACAAGTACATCGGCGAGATTGGCACCCTGAACGCGAAAGTGCTGCCGCTCGGGCCTGACGGGAAGCTTCGCGTCGCCGTCTACAGCCGGATCCGCGGGCGCAAGGGGGAGATACTTGTCTTCACCAATGACGGCGACAGGTTCGTTCTGCTCTCGAAGGAACCCATCGACGGCGATACCGAGGAGGGCAAGCGCCGGTACGAAGAGATATTCGGAGGCAACAGCTAGGGGCCCGGAAATGCCCCCCCCCCGCTCCTTCGCCGCAGTTGGAGGGTTGAATGATGAAACGCTTCCTGCCGATCATCACCTTCATTGCCGGATGCGGTCTCGGTGGCTTTGCAGTGTGGAATCTGTTTCGCACCAAAGAGATCCAGAGCGCTCCTCGTCAGGGGGAACACTGCAGCCTGGCCGACGTGGTCTCTCCCCAGCCGGCATCCGAGTTGCCAGCGCCGCCGCAGGGCCGCCCGCCCAAGTCCGACGTTGCGGAGTTCAGGTGGGCGAGAGTGTTCTATGGGGGAGCCCGGTTCAATCGAAAGCCCCTGCTGGTAACCTGTCACACTTCGGATTCCTGGGGCCACCTGGTCCGCTTCTACGCGAAGGAGGGAGAGAGATTCCGCCTCTTGCATGAGGAGGGCTTCGGTTGGGGCTACCTGGCCGACCCGCTGTTCTTCCAGCGGAGCAAACGCGATTTCATGCTGCTTTGCAACAACTCCGGCGGTTCGGCATCTCAATGGGACTATCGCTGCGTGTACCTTGGCTCGCCCTATTCGCGCGATTCGATACAGCCTGAAGTAAGAGCACTGCCTATTGAGGCCCCGGTAACGACGCTGAAGCATCTCTTCAAGAAGGGGCAGCACTCGCCCCCGACGAGGACGTACATCAAGCCCGGCGTGGCCTCCGGCCTGGCGTTCTCCTTCCACATATGGAACCCGGGCGAACACAACAACTTCCCGACCGGGGGAAGTGTCACCGGCAGTCTGAAACTGGTTCTCGACGAGAATGGCAAACCGTTGCGATTCGCGTTGGACAGTTGGGAACGAAATCCACCGACGAAATGAAACAGCCCGTCTTAGGCTAACGCTCGTTGGCGGCTACTTCTTCTTCTCCTCCAGCGCCTTCAGACGGCGGCTGGCCTCGCCGCGGACGGAGATGCTGGGGTCCTCCTTGACCAGTTCGCGGAGGGTCTTGACCGCCTGCTTGCCGCCCAGGATGCCCAGCGCCCGGGCCACGTGCACCCGGTGGTCCACGCGCAGCAGCTTGACGCGGCGGCAGAGCGCCGGCACGGCCTCGTGCGCGCCCATCGCCGCCAGCGCGTCGGGTATGTAACGGTCGCCGGGGCCGCGCTCAGGCGCCTGCTCCCACGCGGCCAGCAGCGCGGGGACCGCCCGCTTGTCCTTCATGTGGGCCAGCACGTTGCAGATCCCCCCCAGGTGGCAGCCATGGCACTTTGGCAGCATCTTGATGAGCATTTTCACGGGGTCGGTGCCCTCCGGCGCCTTGGGCAGCCGGGCGGACAGGTCGCCGGTGTTGTCCAGCAGCCAGTTGTAGTATTCCCGCGGGTCCTTGGGCTGGTTGGCCTCCCGGGGCAGCTGCGGGAAGAAGTCGTTGATCTCGCTCTCGTACTTGTGCGCCCGGTTGGGCCGGACCTTGAGGCTCTTGCACTTGTAGGGGGTGGGGTAGGCCTTGAGGAAGAAGGGCTCGGACTCCCTGGCGGGCAGCGAGACGCTGAGCTTGGCCTCGGCCAGGGGCACCAGCTCGGCGCTGAGCACCTTCATGCGCAGCGGGTGCGAGGACAGGTTGAACTTCCCGGGCTGGCCCCAGCGGGCCAGGTAGTGGGGGGTCTTGAGGGCCTTCTCGGGCAGGCCGTCCACATCGATGCGGAAGTAGTGCGGAAACTTGGCGACGAACCGGGTCACCTTCAGGGGCTTGCCGTTCACTTCGTACTCGATGCCCAGCTTCAGGGCCAGCCCGGCGCGCAGCGCGTCGGCGGTGACCTTGAAGACGTTCTCCTTGGGCATCAGGTTGGGCAGCGCGCGCATGTTCAGCTGGCGGTTGACGGTGACCTTGAGACCGTCCATGCCCACCCCGCGCACGTCGCCGTCGGTCTTGAACTCGGCCTTGACCAGGAAGTTGTAGCAGGAGGTGATGGAGGGCGCCGGCTTCCAGTAGCGGTCGCGGCCGACCGTGACCTTGACGGTCTCGGCGCCGGGCTTCTTCTTCTCGAAGACGGTGTGCCAGGTCCGGCCCCCGTCGGTGGAGAAGGCCAGGCGGCAGACGTCCCCCGCGGCGCCGGTGCGCAGCTGGGCCTCGATGATCGACTCGATGGCCACGTACGGCGAGGCCAGGCGGTAGATGAACGCGGCGGTCTCCCCGGCCTTCTCCGGGTGCAGGCGGGCCTGGCCGTCGGCCGGTGGCGAGCAGGCGGCGTTGGCCGAGTCCTTCCAGAGCTGGCCCCGGAAGGTCTTCGGATCGGTGGCGGCGGTCAGCGTCTGGTCTTCCTGCCCGGCGACGGCATATTTCATGTAGCGCTTGTGGTCGCCGCGCTTGCCGGTCCAGCGCAGCATCCCCAGGGTCTTCTGGAAGTAGCCGGCGTTCTCCCACCGGCGGCGGAGGACCTCCCCCCGGCGCAGGCTGGTGCGCAGGGTGTGCTCGGTCGGCGGCAGCAGGCGCTTGAACTCCATGCGGCGCTGCAGCGGCTTGGTGCGCACGCCGATGATCTTGTGGACCGGGTTCCAGTAGTAGTTGCGCTTGACAGGGTTGAAGGAGTGTATCCGCCAGTAGCCGTCGGCGTCCGGGTAGCGCAGCGCCGCGGTGCTGTGGCCGCTGCTGGCCTCCTGGTAGCCCAGGTAGCCGGCGGCCCGCCACAGGCAGGCGATGACCCGGCTGAGCCCCCCGCACTCGTGCGGGCCGTAGACCATCATGATCTTGGCGCCGCGGCGCAGCTCGATCTGCTGCTTGGTGGGGTCGCCCTTGCAGCGCACCCACTTGCCGCGGGGGGTGCCGTAGGGGTGGCCCTCGAAGTGCCGGCTGCCGCTGTTGACGGTGAGGGTCATCACCCAGCGCCAGACGGCCAGGGCCTTGGCCTCGTCGGCGTCGGGGAACTTCCGGGTGTCGATGCCCTCGATGCGGAACATGTCGGCCACCGCGGTTTCCAGGCTGTAGCAGTCCGGCCAGCGGTGGTTGCGGATGCGCAGGTTGACCAGGGCCTCGTCGGAGTGGACGCTGGTATCGTAAGCCGACTCCCCCGGGTATTCCCCGGCGCGGGCCGCTGGCGCGCAGATGGCGGCGGTCAGCAGCAGCCCGGCGAAGAGACATGCGCTTGCGGTTCTCATGATACTTCCTCCCTCCGGGAGCATCTTACCCGCGCCTGCCCCCCCCTGCAACCCTGCTTGAGCGCGGAGTCTACTTGAAGATCCCCTTGAGGCGCTTCCAGAAGCCCACGCCCATCATCTGGTCGGCGACCTTCATCACCTGCCTGATGACTTCGAGCACGTCGCCGTCACCGGCCCAGTTGCGCCTGATCACCTCGGGGTCGACCACGCTGAGCAGGCGGTGCAGCACCCACACGGTGAGGGCCACGTCGTCGAGGTAGCCGGCCGGCCCGAAGATGGCCTCGGGCATGAGGTCCAGCGGCGAGATGAAGTAGGCGATGACCAGTCCCAGCTTGACCTTCTCGGCGACGGGCACGTCCTCGTCGACCATCAGCCGGCACAGGAGATGAAAGAGGTCCGGGGCGAGCATGAGCACCTCGGCCCACTTGTGCGCCCGGCCGCTCTTGCTCTTGATCCAGTTGCGCATCCTGACGCGCAGCTTGCGGTAGAAACCTTCTTGCTTGTCGCGCTCCACCAGGACAATGGGATACTCGGGCGCGGGGACGACAGCGCTGACCGGCTTTTCTTCGACGACCTTCCTGGTTTTCTTCCGCGCCGGCTTTTTCCTGGCGGGCTTCTTCTTCGCGGGCGGTTTCTTCCTGGTGGGCTTCTTGCTGGCGATCACCGACGGGCTCCCCTCTCCTCTTCAATGGCTCCTGACTGCACATTATTGTAGTCATGTAGCGGACGCGCTCAAGCGCGATGGGTCAGAGCTTTCCACCGGCCTTGATTGTCATCAGCGCTCGGGCAGCGGCTTTGCGGACGTCAATATCCCCGTCATTCAGCAGCCTCTCCAGTTCGGGGACGGCTTCCCTGGCCGCCGGCCCGAAATCGGCCAACGCATAGGCCGCCATATATCGCACATGGGAGTTCTGATCGCGGAGCAGCTTGATGATTTCCGGAACAGCTTTCTTCGGGTCGGCGCCGACTGCGGGGAGCGCACATGCTGCCGCGACTCGAGTGCCGTAAGAATTGTCGCTGAGGGCCGCGAGCAGGTCCGGCTCGGCATCCTTTGCCGCCTTGCCTATGCCTTCCAGCGCATTGGCGGCATTATGCCGGACCAACTCCTCCGGGTCTTTCAACAACAGCTTCCTCAGGACGGGGACTGCCGGGCGGGCGTCGGGGCCTATTTCTCCCAACGCCTCTGCCGCGCGCGTCCGGGTGTTATGCTCCGGACTGCCCAGGCACTTGATCAGGGCCGGCACGGCGTCCCTCGCGGGCGGGCCGATGATTCCCAGCGCGTAGATGATGTACCGACGGGGTTCAAGCCAGGTTTCGTCGCCCTCATGGGCTTCGAGGGCCGCCAGGAGTTCGGGAACGATCTCCGGACCGAACTTGCCAAGTGCGTTATAACCTCCCTCCCGGATTTCCTCGTCATCGCTCTCCAGCGCCCGGAGCACGTCGGGAAGTGCCTCCATACCGCAATAGCCCATCAGAAACACGGCCCACATTCTCTTGGGAGCCACCCACTTGGGCAGTCGGATGTAGAGCCGCAGCAGCGGCAGCGCCCGCTGGGGTCCACCTGCTTGTTGTATTGCCGCCACTCCCCGCCAGTCAACGAACCGCATCCTGTCCTGATACCAGGCCATTCGGCCGGGTTGGTTCTTGAGCAGCTTGCGGGCATCGGCTTCGCTCATCGCTTCGAAATCTTCAATAATGGCCCGGGCCTGCATCACCGGCACCGCCACCAGCCAACAGAAGAGCGCGGAGGCCAGCAGCAGCGTCAGGGCAATTCCCCAATAAACGTAGATGCGCTTGGAGCGGGGCCTGGCGGGCTGCTCAGTCATTACGCACCCCTCCCGCACTTCATCTTGGCTTCGCGCTGCCACCGGTCGAGAACAGTGCCGCCGGACGTTGCCGGATCAAGCTTCCTCAAGAGTCATGCTAAGTTCCTCGGCCCGCTTGCGAATACCTGCTGCGAGACTCTCGAATCCCTTGGGTGCCGTGCCGATCTTCACAGTCAGTGTTATTTCAGATGGCCAGTCCCGCTTTCTGGTTTCCTCCAACTGGCCGAGATAATTCCTGGCGCTGTCCGACGTAACAACTCGCTGTAGGACAGTCATCGTCTGGAGCAGTTTCAATTCTACCTTGCAGTCTTCCTGGCCCTGCTCCGGCGGCAGAAACGAGATGTCCAGAGTACATCTCTGATCCCCACCCAAGTCGTCGGCCGCCCGCTCCTCCTCATCAGAGCTATCTCCTTCGACACCCAAGGCGTCGGCCGCCCGGGTATCCTCATCAGAGCTATCCCCTACGACTCTGAGGAGGCAGTCGGACTTTAACTCGTCCGGCACTTCGTCTGGGGAAAAGAAATCGTCGGCGTCATTAAGGTAGCGGTATCCAAACCCGACGGCCCACGTCGGCATGCCCAATTCTTCCACAAGCTCGCTGTGTCGGTCCAAGGCAAGACCGGATTCACCCTGGAGGATATCAGTGATTCGCTCGAGCGATTCCCTGCGGTCGAAGAGCTCGCAGAGGACCGCCATGTCGCCGCTCTGGGGAGGTGCATCCGGATTGCCCACGAAGTACCCCGGCGTCGAATCGTAAGTATAGACCTTGTTGCCCGAGTCATAGGCACACACCACAAGGACATCGTCGTCGTGATTGAGGACTCCCAGCGCCGGGCACGAGAACTTCTTGGTCACTTCTTCGGCCACGACGTCGAGTTGAGCCAGGTCTCCCAAGTCGCTGCGTTGCTCGTAGATGACCACCCAAGCTTCCACCATCGGCGAAATGAGAGCTGAACAGTCTATGGATTCAAGAACCGGCCGCAGGTCCTCGGGCGTCGGCCCCTTGACAGTGATGTTCCCATAGAAGTTACCCATGACCTGCCTCCTCCGCCTCCCTCCTTGAGCATACCGCCCTATCGACCGGAGGTCAAGAGGCCGGCCCGCGATTCGGGCTACACGTACCGCTCCCCGGACCACGCCCGGGGCTTCCGGTACATGTCCCCCATCGCTTTCCGTTTCGCGTATCCCATTATATATCAGCCTATTACGCATCATCGGCCGTATGCCGCATTTATTCTGATAATTCTCCTTGACATTCTGCGGGCGTCGCTGTATAATAGTAGTAAGTCTGAGGAGTTGACATGCTCGACGAGGCCATGGAGGTCCTGGAATCCGCCGCGCGGTACCGCGCCGGCGGCGACTCCTGGGAGGAGGTTTCCGTTCTTCTCTCCCGTCCCGTCCGCGAGCTGAAAGACCTCGCCTGGGAGCGCCGCGAGGAGTGGGCCGGGCTCTACGTCCAGGCGGCCAGCTTCTCGGCGTTGGAAGTGCTCACCGACCTGGCCCGCCACGAGAACCCCTTCGTCGCCAAGGACGCCGCCAAGGCGATTCTCACCCATTCCCGCTGGGCGGGGGGCAATCAACCACCAAGTCACCAAGAAGAGCTTGGAAGCTGGAGCGCGGCGGGAGTCGAAGCTTCCGGGGGCGAGCAGTTCCGCGAGGGAAGCTCCAACTTGGTGCCTTTGTGTCTTGGTGGTGAAGAGGAAATGTTCAAGGTGAGAGAGCTGGCCAACGACCGGCTCATTGACCTGCTCTACGCCAAAAAGCCCTGGGTGCAGCTGCGCGCCGCGCAGAGTCTCCTGGTGCAGTTCAGGTGGTGGTGGCGGGAAACGCATCCGCGCTTGCCACGTGAAAGGAAGCCCAAGGGCCCCGACTGGAAGAAGATTCTGCCCTGGCAACAGGAAGATGCGCCGCCTCCGCCTGACAGGATCTCCATCCACGAGAACAGCAAGAGCATTGGCAGAGAGGGCCCATCCGAGCGGATAG
>CBDUSI010000049.1:0-30866 GCA_965370045.1 uncultured bacterium
GTAAACGCAGCTTCTCGGCGCGCTCGAACAATGGCCCCCAGACCTCGGGATGGTCGATGCTGAACGTAACCAGGTCGCCGACGTTGGCGCCGGTGCTCTCGGCGATGGCCTCCCACTCCGCACCCCGGGCCTTCAGCCGCGCGGCGTCAATCAGGACTTCGCGCGGGAAGGGAATCTTCCGGCTGGCGGTGTCCTTTATCACGGAGTCCGCTCCCTCTATAACTGGTCACCGGCCACTGACCACCGACAACTGCTATATTATACACCGAACACGCCCGAATGTCAAGCAGATAATACAGAATAATATAGAGAAAATGCAAGTGGCTGGGGTCGAGTTGCTTATAGACGTACAAAAGCGGGGTTTAGGGCGAGAATCGCTGGTTGAGATAGATGATAATCAGAATTCCCGGTTTGGGGTTGACGGCGGGGCTGTGGCGGGGTATACTATTTAGGAGGGGAGTGGTGGACAAGTCAAGTGAAGGTGGGTGTTACCGGAATACACTCGACGCATCCTGCGGGGGGAAGAATCCATGCTGCTCAAGGAGATAACACCTCACAATCTCGGTCCCTTTGCCTTTCCAGCGAAGCTTAGAATAGAGCCGGACATTACGGTGCTCACTGGGCCGAACGATGCCGGCAAGTCCTGGTACTTACGACTGATTGAACTCATGTGTGGCGCGGCCAAACCAGGCACCGCGAGCGAGAGCGATGTTAATTCCGACTACCTATTAGCTAGCGCTAGACAGTGGGATGAAGACGCCAGCATCAAGATTACCGCTACGTTCATCGCGACAGATCAAACGAAAGCCCACATCCCCACCTTGTCTGTGAAACCCGGGGACGAGTTCGCCGTGAATCTCCAGCTTGCGCCGAGGGCCAAGAACATGGCGGTCACCAAGGTGCGACGCAAAGCCACTAAGGCGGCACAACGTCTCAATCATCGAGGGATAGCCATGCCCAGCGTGGTTGTCTTACCGATCCAAAGCGAGATTCGCGACGTGATAGAGTGGCCTTCGCCGAATCCCGCGGAGACGGGGTTCTTGGATTTCGCGTTCAAAGGGAAGTCGAAGCATGCCCAAGTGCAGAACCTCAGGAAGCCGATCATCTATCAACTCTTCTCGCGGGCCAAGCGCAGTATTGATGCTGCACTATCAGACTTGCTTCCAAGCAAACTGAGAATGAATATCGACATTGGATCGTATGCGGAGAAGCAGCAGGAACTAGCTGTTGCCTTTGTAGACCAACTCGGAGGTCATGTCCCCATTAGTTCTCGGGGTTCGGGAGTTCAGAAGCTGATAAACCTCATTGGTCCTCTGCTTTCAGTTGAGGACATGACCGGGCATATCCTCGTTCTTTTCGACGAACCAGAGAACTCGCTACATCCGGACGCTCAGCGCGTTCTGAGAAGCATCCTGGAGCGCATTGCTGTTCGCCCTAATGTTCAGGTGATATACGCCACACACTCACCCTCCATGATCAACAACATGCGACCGGAAGCCATTCGGTTGGTAACGCGCGCAAACAAGGATGGCACGGCCACCTCGGTCGTCGACAACCGTCCCATAGGAGACAACTTCCTCCCGGTGCGAATTAGCCTCGGCATGTCCCCGGCTGATTCTCTCTTGTTCGCATCGCTGACAGTTGTGGTTGAGGGCAAGACGGAGGTCCTCTGCCTGCCCTTCTTGCTGCGACGCTTGGCAACGGCAAAGGTGACTGGATTCGAAGACGTTGATGCCTTGCTCTCACAGTTGCATTTCTTTGATGGAGAGGGAGACAACTACGAGAACTTCTGTCGGTTGGCAAGGTCGCAGAACGCTGATGTCATCATATTCCTAGACGGGGACAAGGCTGAGCGCGTCAAGAAGAGTGAGTTAAAAGAGACTCACCCCGAGGTGGAGTTCGTCGTCATCGAAGACCACAAGGAACTCGAAGAGATTCTGCCCCGAGACAAGTATTTCGAAGCACTTGCAGATCACTTGGGGTTGGAGGAATCCGGTTGCACTCCGACAGCGTTTGACGATTGGTGCGAAGAAAAGTCGCTACCGGAGACGCTTACGTTCACTAGGCGCCTTGAATATTGGCTGCTTGGTCAGTTCAGGGTTGGGTATGTGGACAAACCTAGTGTGATGAGAAAAGCCGCCGTGCTTACGGAGGTGGGGGCAATCAACACCCAGGCATTGGGGAAACTGGTCTCCCTAATGAGGACGTTCTTGCAGCGTCGCGCAGGAGGGCCGCCGGATTTCCCTTTTGATTCGGCCCCTGAGCCTAAACAAGAGGGGACAGCACAGGCCGAGCAGTCCAGCGCCGTTCCCCCTGCTGGCCTTGTAGCCCGGGCCGCGATGTTCGTGTTGGCGCCTCAGGACCCAAGCGCGGGGACGGTGACTCTATCAAGCGACGACTTCCACTACCTGCGCACGCACGGTGTGATAGCTGGGGCCATTGAGATTGAGAACCGGTCACAGAACTTTGTCGAGGTGACTGACGTACTGCTTGAGATCCCCGGCCACAGCACAGAAACCGCGTTTACGGATGGCTTTCCCAGGCTCATTGGAAGCAAGGGGAGAGTTCCTTTGCCGCCAGCACGCCCGCCGTTCACCATTGGACCTGAGGATACCATCCGCAGGGCCGTGTACTTCGGTGAGCCACAAGCGCTCGCGCGAAAGGCAAAGGCAGGCACCGTGAAAGTGAAGTTGGAGGGATATGGTGACCTAGCCTTTGGGGTCACGGTGCGCCAGAACGGTCCGCTTGACCGAGCGTAGATTCACCTAATTCCCTCCCCTCTTGACCCCGGCGCGGTGCGTCCCTCCGCCCTTGAAAACCCCGACAGAGCGGCTATTATCGGCCCGGATGAGCACGGAAGCCGAGGACCCGCGCTTCATGGCCGAGGCCCACCGCCAGCCCCGGGCGGCGGCCGAGGCCGGCGAGGTGCCCGTCGGGGCGGTGGCCGTCATCAACGGGCGCATCGTCGGCCGCGCCGGCAACCAGCGTGAGATGCTGCGCGACCCCACCGCCCACGCGGAGATGCTGGTCATCACCCAGGCCGCCGCGGAGCTGGGCTCATGGCGGCTCGAGGGCGTCACCGTCTACGTGACCCTGGAGCCCTGCGCCATGTGCGCCGGGGCCATGGTCCTGGGACGCGTCGCCCGGCTGGTCTACGGGGCGGCTGACCCCAAGGCGGGGGCCTGCGGCTCGGTGCTGAACGTGATCGAGCACCCCGCGCTCAACCACCGGGTGCCGGTCGAGTCCGGGGTGCTGGCCGGGGAGTGCGCCGCGGTGCTCAAGGAATTCTTTGCGAAGCGCCGCGGAGCGGCCGATGAACAGAGGTGAAACCGGGCGGAGAGGTGGCTGAGTGGCCGAAGGCGCTGGTTTCGAAAACCAGTGTACCCTTAGGGGTACCGGGGGTTCGAATCCCCCCCTCTCCGCCAATATGGCGGGATTAGAAACGCGGCCAGCGCAGCCCTCCTGGGCATTTCTGACCTCCTATTTTCACTTGACTCAGGTCCGGCTCTAACTTATAGACCTGAATCAATCAGGGGCAGGCCAGTCAGGCCATGTTTGAAGAAGGAGTGGACATCGAATGGGAGCCTCAATAGCACAGAAGCTGTTGGAAGCCCACTGCGTTGAAGGAACCTGGAAACCCGGGTCGGAAATCGCCATCAGGATAGACCAGACGCTCACCCAAGACGCCACCGGCACGATGGCCTACCTGCAGTTCGAAGCCACCGGGCTGTCCAGGATCACGACCGAACTCTCGGTCAGCTACATTGACCACAACACGATCCAGATCGGCTTCGAGAATGCGGACGACCACGCCTACCTGCGTTCCATCGCGGCGAAGTACGGGATCGTCCTCTCGCGGGCCGGCAACGGCATATGCCATCAGGTGCACCTGGAGCGCTTCGGCAAGCCCGGCAAGACCATGCTGGGGTCGGACTCTCACACCCCCACGGGAGGCGGCATCGGCATGATCGCCATCGGCGCCGGCGGCCTGGACGTGGCCATGGCCATGGGCGGCGCGCCGTTTCACCTTATCTGCCCCCAGGTGGTCAAGATCAACCTGACCGGCGAGCTCCAGCCCTGGGTCACCGCCAAGGACGTGATCCTCGAAGTGCTCCGCAACTTCGGGACCAAGGGCAACGTCAACACCGTATTCGAGTACGGCGGCCCGAGCGCGGAGAAGCTCTCGGTGCCCGAGAGGGCGACCATCACCAACATGGGCGCGGAGTGCGGCGTGACCACTTCGGTGTTCCCCAGCGACGAGGTCACCAGGAAGTTTCTGGAGTCCCAGGGCCGCGCGGCGGATTGGACACAGATCGCGGCCGATGACGACGCGGAGTACGACCGGGTGGTCGAGATCGACCTCTCCGGCATCGTGCCGCTGGCGGCCACGCCACACTCGCCGGGGAACGTCGCCACCGTCGAGTCCCTGGAAGGCCTGCAGGTGGACCAGGTTTGCGTGGGCTCATGCACCAACTCCTCCTACAAGGACCTGGCGGTGACCGCGGCGATACTCAAGGGCAAGGTGGTGGCTCCGGGTGTCAGCCTGGTGGTCGCCCCGGGTTCGCGCCAGGTGCTCCAGAACATCGAGAGGGACGGGTACCTGGCCGACCTCATCGCCGCCGGTGCGCGCCTCGAGGGTTCCGCCTGCGGCTTCTGCATCGGCAACAGCCAGTCACCGGCCACGGACGCCGTCACGCTGCGCACCTCCAACCGCAACTTCGAGGGGCGGTCGGGCACCAAGAGCGCGCAGGCCTACCTGGTATCCTGCGAAACCGCCGCGGTGTCGGCCGTCACGGGGGTCATCACTGACCCTCGAAAGTCGGGCATGGACTGCCCGGCGGTGGAGGTTCCCCGCAAGCTGGTCATTGACGACCGCATGTTCATCTTCCCCAAGGACGTGGGCGATCCCGCGAAGGTCAACGTCCTTCGGGGACCGAACATCGGTACGCCGCCGTCCAACGACCCGTTTCCCGCGGACGTCGGCGGCGTGGTCGCGATCAAGGTGGGCGACAAGACCACCACCGACCACATCATCCCGGCCGGCGCGCGGATGAAGTACCGCTCCAACGTGCCCAAGTACTCGGAGTTCGTGTTCGAGACGGTGGACCCCGACTTCCCGCAGCGCGCGGCGAAGGCCCGCGATGCCGGCAAGCACAACGTCATCGTCGGTGGCGAGAGCTACGGCGAGGGTTCCTCGCGCGAGCATGCCGCCATATGCCCCATGTTCCTGGGCGTCAAGGTCGTGCTGGCCAAGTCGTTCCAGCGCATCCACAGCGACAATCTGATCAACTTCGGCATTCTGCCTCTGACCTTCCAGAATCCGGATGACTACCAGGGGCTCGACCAGGGCGACGAGGTCGAAATCGCCGGCGTCGCGGCGGCGATCGCCTCCGGGGGGGCACTGGTCCTGAAGAACAAGAGCAAGGGCGCTGAGATCCCGGTGGTTCACAGCTTGAGCGAACGGCAGAAGGAGATCGTCCTGGCAGGCGGCGCGCTGTCGCTGCAGAAGAAGAAGGCAGGCGGGTAAGAGCGAAAAGGAGAGTCTCACCGTGGCGAAAAAGATTAGCACCAAGAACGTGATTGTCGAGATCGACGGCGACGAGATGACCCGGGTCATGTGGGCGATGGTCAAGGAGCAACTTCTGGCTCCCTACGCGGATGTCAAGACCGAGTACTACGACCTGGGCCTGAAGGTGCGTGACGAGACCGATGATCGCATCACCCTGGACGCCGCCGAGGCCATCAAGAAGCACGGTGTGGGCGTGAAGTGCGCGACCATCACGCCGGACAAGAACCGCGTGAAGGAATACAGTCTGAAGAAGGAATGGAAGTCGCCCAACGGCACCATCCGCGCCCAGCTGGACGGCACCGTCTTCCGCAAGCCGATACTGGTAAACAACATCAAACCGGGAGTTCGCACCTGGAAGAAGCCCATCATCGTGGGCAGACATGCCTACGGAGACGTCTACAAGAACACCGAGTTCAAGGTGCCGGGCCCCGGAAAGGCCGAGCTGGTGTACACCGACGAGGGCGGCAAGGAGCTCTTCCGCGGCGCCATCCACGAGTTCAAGGACGGCGGCGGCGTCATCCAGGGCATTCACAACACGGATGCTTCCATCCGGAGCTTCGCCCAGGCCTGCATGGAGTACGCCCTGGACCAGAAGGTCGATCTCTGGTTCGGAGCCAAGGACACCATCTCCAAGACCTACGACGGGAACTTCAGAGACATCTTCTCCGAGGTTTTCGACGGCCAGTACCGGGACAAGTTCGCGGCGGCCGGGATCGACTTCAACTTCACGCTCATCGACGACACCGTGGCGCGCATCATGAAGTCCGAGGGCGGCATGCTCTGGGCCTGCAAGAACTACGACGGCGACGTGATGTCCGACATGCTGGCCTCCGCCTTCGGGTCCCTGGCGATGATGACCTCCGTGCTGGTGTCCCCCCACGGCTGGTTCGAGTACGAGGCGGCCCACGGCACGGTGCAGAGACACTACCGCAAGCACCTCAAGGGCGAGAGCACCTCGACCAACTGCATGGCCTTGCTGTTTGCATGGACCGGTGCGATCCGCAAGCGCGGAGAACTGGACGGGACGGCTGACGTTGTCGATTTCGCGAACGCCCTGGAGCAGGCTGCGCTTACCACGGTCGAGAAGGGCATGATGACCGGCGACCTGGCCAGACTCGCAGAACCGGCCCCTGAGGAGATCTGCTCCACTCAGGAGTTCATCTCCGAGATCGTCGGGACGCTGGAGAGCATCCGCTGAGCTTGCCCCCAGCCTGAGCGCCGGCAGTCAAACAGGGACTGGTCTTGATGCGGCCTGCGGCGGAGGTCGGAGGTCCGGGCGCCGCGTAGCGCGCTGACCTTCCGGCACGCCTCCCCGGCGGCGCTACTTCTTCCGGCGCGGCTCGGTGTAGTGCAGCTTGGAGTTCCGGAGCTTGGCGGGGTTGAACCAGACCAGCCCGTAGTGGATCTCGTATTCCGGCTTATCGCCGGGCTTCTCGGCCGCCTTGAGCAGGCACCCGCGGCGGGTGCCGGTGAAGTACATGGTGCCGTCGGCGGCCACGCTGGTCAGCCCGGTGCCCAGCTTGTTGACTCCCACCTTTCGATCATCCTTCCTGACCATGTAGCCCCAGTCGCGGACCTCGCCGCTTTTGGGGTCGTAGCTCAGGAGCTGGCTGCTGGCGTGGTAATAGAGCAGTCCGTTCCTGCTGAAGTTCATGATCCTGATGCTCGCCCCGGTCCACTCGGCGCCGAACCCGCTCCAGGGCTTGACGTGGGGGTGGTCGATCACCCGGCCGAAGATGCCCGCGCCGCCGTCGACCTCGAACATCTGCCCGCGGCGCTGGTTGGTCGAGTAGATGCGCATCCCGTCCGGTGAGCGCGTGCCCCAGAACCACCAGTTGCGGAAGCGGCCGGTGTGACGCAGCAGGCGGGGGTTCTTCACCGGGTCCGGCCGGGTGGGAGTGGTCAGTCTCGCAGGCCGGACCAGCCGGCCCTTGACGCCGAGCGGCGGCTCGAACTTGCCCTCATAGTCCGCGGGAACGTAGACCAGGATGTCCCCGGTGGACCCATCGCAGATGAAGACCCGGCCGTCCTTGAGGACGTCGAAATACCGTGGCACCCCCTGCAGACCGCCGGAGGTCAGCCCCAGCATGGTGATGCGCGGCTGGCCCTCGGACGGCTTCAGGCGGCAGGCGTAGAGCTGGCCGCTGGGCCAGGTGAGTCCGTAGATAACCCCGCGCTTCTTGTCCATGCACATGGCGATGATGCCCTCGTGCCGGCGGGCCCAGCCGAGGTCCTCGGTCTTGCCGGTCTTCGGGTCGTAGGCGAAGAAGTGCCCTCCCCCGTAGCGGCGGGTGTTGTCCACCTGCTCGTCGCCCACGCCCGAATCGGTGGCCCCGTAGATGCGGCCGTCCGGCCCCTCGTACAGCCGGGTGTGTATCTTGTCCTGGCCATAGAGCCAGGCGTCCGCCGGCGCCAGGCCGGAAACGTCTTCGCCCTTTAGCACCGGCTTGGTCCCGCGGGGCAGGGGCTTCCCGTCCGGCCCGCCCTGAAGCGCGCCGCTGGTGAAGGTGACCAGGACTTCTATCGTGTCCTTCTTCGGATCGTAGGCCAGCAGCCGCGCGGGCTTGGGCTTGGCGGACGTGGCCATGTAGACCTTCCCGTCGCTGGCCAGGAGCGCCCCCGTGTAACACTCCTTGATCTCGATGGACATCTCGCGGAACTCGACGGGGATAGCCGTGTGGTTCATGTCCTCGCGGGAAACGATCGGCCGGCCGCCCTCTCCGCTGGCGCAGGAGGACGTCAAGGCGAGCAGCGCACCCCCCGCGAGGCTGGCAGCGAAACCGAGTCTACTTGTCCGTCGACTCTTGAGCGTCGCCATATTCCTCGCCCTCCAAATCCCCGGAGCTCGCAGAAACTCCACCCGACGGGATTATCCCCGCTGGTGCCCGCGGCACAAGCCGGGATTTCGCGCGGTCGCAGCCACGTAACCGCCAGAACCACGGCTGGTTATGGGCCGGAGTGGTTTGCGGCCAGACTCAGCGGCGAAGAGAAGCACTACTAAGGCAGCAGCTCGCTTGGCTCCACGCCAAGGGCCAGAGCGATCTTGAACAAGGTGGTGCTTCTGAAGCCCTGCAGGCCATTCTGAAGGCGGGAAACCTGGGCCTGGGAAATGCCCACGGCCTTGCCCAGGCTTATGATCGTGGCTCCACGCTGCTTCATCAGTTCATGGACACGCCGGCCTATGGCCCTGTTGAAGGTTTGGATCTGCCCGCCTGCTTCACCCACGCTGCGCAGCCTCTTCTTTGCCATGTGTTGATCCCCCTTGAACTGGTCATTCATCCCTGCCGGGGCGATTCCCGAGAAACCACTCAATGGTGACCTTGAGGCCGTCCTCGAAGCCGGTCGCGGCCTTGAACCCGAAAAGCTCGGCGGCGCGGGAGGTATCCAGGCATCTGCGGGGCTGGCCGTTGGGCTTGGACGTGTCCCAGGCGATTCCGCCCTGGTAGCCCACCTGACCGGCGACCAGCTCGGCGAGGTCCTTGATGCTGATCTCCCGCCCGGAACCCAGGTTGACGGGCAGCGGCCCGTCGTAGCCCTCGGCCGCCAGGCAGATACCCTCGGCGGCGTCGGCCACGTAGAGGAACTCCCGCGAGGGCGAGCCGTCGCCCCAGCACAGCACTTCGGGCTCCCCGGCCTCCTTGGCCGCCACGAACTTGCGTATCAGCGCGGGGATGACGTGCGAGCTTTCGGGGTCGAAGTTGTCCCCCGGGCCGTAGAGGTTCACCGGCAGCAGGAAGATCGCGTTGAAGCCGTATTGCTGGCGGTAGGTCTGGGCCTGGACCAGCAGCATCTTCTTGGCCAGACCGTAGGGTGCGTTGGTTTCCTCGGGATAGCCGCTCCAGAGGTCGTCCTCCCTGAAGGGCACCGTGGTGAACTTGGGGTAGGCGCATACCGTGCCCAGGGCCACGAACTTGCCGACGCCCGCCTTCCAGGCTTTGTGCATCAGGGGCACGCCCATCATGAGGTTGTCGTAGAAGTACTCTGCCGGGTGGCGCAGGTTCGCGCCGATGCCCCCCACGCGGGCGGCCAGGTGGATGATGATGTCCGGCCGGGAATCGGCCAGGGCGCGGTCTATCTCCGCGGGGTCGAGCAGGTCAATCTCGTCGATGCTGGGCGCGAAGACATCCGCGCAGCCGCGGGCTTCCAACGCCGCCAGCAGGTGCCGGCCCAGGAACCCGTCCCCGCCGGTCACGAAAATACGCTTCTTCGAAAGGTCCATTACGAGTCCTCCCGCTTGCGAAACAGCAGCCGGCCAGCCAGGTGCCAAAGGAAGTGCGGGTTATTGAAGAGGTAGCGCCGCCACAGCCTGCGCGGCTCGGCAAGGAGTCTGAAGAGCCACTCCAGCCCGCAGCGCATCATCCAGCGCGGCGCCTGGCGCACACGCCCGGTGTGAAAGTCGAAGGCCGCGCCCACGCCGACCATCACCGGCCTTATTCTGTCCACCCTCTCGGCCATCCAGCGCTCCTGCTTGGGGCACCCCAAACCCACCCAGAGGACCTTGGCCCCGGAAGCGTTTACCCGCTCAATGACAGCAGCATCCTCCTCCGCAGTCAACTCGCGAAACGGCGGGCTCTCCGCGCCAGCCACGCAAAAGCCCGGGAAGCGCTTCGCCAGGCCCTCCGCCAGCTCGGCGGCCACGCCCTCGGCCCCGCCGTAGAAGTAGCTGGTGAGGTCATCCTGGCCGGCGGCCGACTCCGCGAAGGCCAGCAGCAGGTCCGGCCCGTAGACGCGCGTCTGTCCCTTTTGCCCCAGCAGGCGCAGCGCCCAGACCAGCGGCACCCCGTCGGGGGTGACCACCGCCGCGCCGTTGAGGACCTCGGCGAAGGCCGGGTCCTTGTGGGCCTCCATCACCGAGTGGACGTTGCATATGGCCACGTAGGCCCGCCGGCGTGAGCGGGACCAGCCGGCCAGCAGCAGACACACCTCCTCGCAGCTGGTGGCGCTGATGCCCACGTCGAGCACCCGCACCTTGGGAGGGTCTTCCAGGACAATGACTCGGGTGTCCATCGCCGGCCGATTCTACCGCCGCCGGGGCTCCCCGGCTACCCAAGAAATCGGGGGGAACCGGGCTCCGGCCGCGCCCGGCCTCAGTCCTCTTCCCGGCCCCCTTCCCACTTCTGCGACTCGCGGCGCAGATAGCGCTTGCTCAGGGTCCCGCTGCCGCTCCCGGAGACGCGGACGGAATCCGGGGGTTTCTCCAATAGGTAGTCGACCTCGGTCTCGAACCACTCCTCGGTGATCTTCCGCTCCGAGGGCCCGGACCCGAAACGGTAGGAGGTGTCGCCGTAGGACACATCGCCCTCGTAGTAGGTCCCCGCGCCCAGCACGTTGAAAACGTAGTCCGCCGACCTGCGGGCGGGGACATCCACGTTGGTCTCGCGGAGCTTCTTTCCATCCGCGGAGAAGACCGCGATGACGTGCCCGCCGCCGCGGATGCGGACGACCTCCGTCCCCCCGTTAGCGAGCGCCAGCCAGTCTTTCGCGTCTTTCTGGATGCGGACCTCCTTGCCGCTGAAGTTCTCGACGTAGACCCGGGACACCGGGAAGAGCAGGCCCAGCATCAGCGACCCGGCCAGGGCGACGGCCAGGACCATGCAGGCTTTCCACATCTTCTCCCACAGCGAGGCGGCCAGGATAATCCCGCCGAGTATCATCCAGCCGGTCCACACCTTGCCGCCGGCGAAGTACCAGGAAAGCCCCCAGGTGGCCGCCACAACAACAACGGCGACGGCGACCAGCGCCGGGGACCAGGGCAGCGGCTCGGTCGGGGAGGTCTTCTTCTCGGGTGCCGGCGCCTGCGGGACGGCGCTTTCCTCTTCGACCACGTTGCCTTCTTCGGACTCGCTCATGTGCAGCCTCCTCATGGGCGTCTTCGGACCCGATATTATAGGCGAAGCGCCTGGAATTGCACTTTGTGTTAACTCCAGGCCCCCGTTGTCCGATAAATATGTGCAATGAAGGCCAACACTCTCGTAGACAAGTACCTGGAGCACCTCCGGTTGACCCGGAACTCCTCGGTGCACACCCAGCGCAGCTACGCCGCCGACCTCAGCGGTTTCGTGGACTTCCTGGATCGCCGCGAGGAGCTGGACTCCTTCCCGGCGGGCCTCTCCCGGACCACGGTGCGCGCCTACATAGTGGCGCTCACCGAGGAGGGCTACTCCAAGCGCTCCACCGCGCGCAAGCTCAGCTCGCTGCGCTCCTTCTTCAGCTTCCTGGTCCGCGGCGAGGAGATCGACTCCAACCCCGCCGAGGGGGTGCGCGCGCCCAAGCTCGACCGCCCCCTGCCCAAGTTCCTGGAGGTCGACGAGATCGAGCGGCTGATGGCCGCCGCCTCGGGGACCGACATCTGGGGCCTGCGTGATCGCGCCATCCTCGAGACCCTCTACGGCGCCGGCCTGCGGGTCAGCGAGCTGGTCTCGATAAACGAGAACGACCTGGACTTCTCCGCCGGCCTGGTCCGCGCCCAGGGCAAGGGCCGCAAGGAGCGCCTGGCTCCACTGGGCCGCGCCTCGATCCAGTCCCTGGGCAAGTTCATTGCCGCCAAGCACCGCGCGGGGCTGAACGGCGGCGGGCCGCGGCCGTGCTTCATCAACCGCCGCGGCGAGCGTCTGGACGTGCGCAGTATCCGCCGCCTGCTGGACAAGTACCTGACCCGCTCGGGGCTGCCCCGCCGGGCCAGCCCGCACACCCTGCGGCACTCCTTCGCGACGCACCTCCTGGACCGCGGGGCGGACATCCGCGTGGTGCAGGACCTCCTGGGCCACGCCTCGCTGGCCAGCACCCAGATCTACACCCACCTGACCACCGAGCGCCTCAAAGCCGCCTACGACGCCGCCCACCCCCGGGCCTGAAGACACTTTCTAACCACAGAGGACACGGAGTACACAGAGGCGGAGGGACGCACCGCGCCTATGGCGCGGGCCGGCCCGGAGCGGCGAGCGACTCTAAGCGAGCCGTCGCCAGGGATGGCGACTAAAGCCTGAGTCAGGGATGACGGATATGTTCCCGCCTCCCGTCTTGACCTACCCTCTCATGCGGGGTATCCTGCATCCAGAGGAGTATCCCGTGACCGACGAGAAGCCCACCGGGAAGAAGCGCCGGAGCCTGCTGGGCTTCTACATCGGCCTGGGTGTCGCCCTGTTCCTGCTGGTCGGCGGCTGGCTGGCCTGGAAGCCCCTGCGCCTCAACTACTCCCTTCGAAAGCTCCGTGCCGTCAGCGCCGCCTCTGACAAAAGAATCCCCCTCCACGACAAGCACCTCTACTACTGCCTCGCTGCCGCCCACCAGGGGAACCGGGCCGCCGTCCACGCCCTGATTGACATGGCCGAAGCCAAGGTGCGGACCTACTGGGTCAAGCCAGCCGGGGTTGGGCCGTCTTTCCCCGTGAAGAGCTGGGGCACCGTCGGCATTTGCGCCGCAAGAATGAATCGCGATCTCTTCTTCGAATGCCTGGATGCCCGAGATGACCGGCGGTGCCTCGAGGTCCTCGCCGCGGTTTCCACGTGCGCGAACTCAATCGACTTAGTCTATGGACGGGCCAGCGTGGCCGAGGGCCGCCTGACGTGCGTGAAGAAGCTGCGCCACAAGTTCACGGCCCTGAGCAACCGAGGCGAGGGAGATGAGAAACCCATCGGGAAAGCCGCGCTGGAGTTCCTGCAAAGGCGCTTTCCCGAGGAGATGGCCGCCTGTGAGAAAGACGGCGAGGTCTCCGTCCTCAGGGTCCTGAAATGACCGACGAGAAGCCGCCCGCGAAGAAGCGCTCCCGGCGCATTTGCGTCCTGTGGGGCATGGCGCTGGCGCTGCTGCTCACAGCGGGGCTGGTCTGCTGGCTGATGGTGCGCAAGCATCCCGTGCCGGACGAGGCAACTAGATTCCCACACGTCCATGTTGCCCTGAACGCATTGCGTCCTGCCAAGGAAGTCATAAAGTTGGACGCACCTGGTACTTATCCCGCAGTACCCACGCGGGTCAAGGTCTATGAGATCATTCATCCGAAACGAGACCGTGCCTGGGCGGAGGCTCTTGCCACGGAACGCCTGAACTTGAAGGGACCGTTCGAGTGCAAAGAGCTAAGTATGCTGTTGAACCTCACCAACAAGAAATGGGAATTGGAGATCGACAAGACGAACGGCAGTTTCTTCCTGAAGAACTTGACCCCACCTCCCCCCGGAAGGAAGTATCCGACTCCCGAGCAGACCGTGAAAATAGCGAAGAGGTTCCTGCAGAAGTACGATGTGGATGTGTCTCGCGGTCGCTTTACGAAAGTAGTCGACAACACTAAAGGCGCGGACGTTATGTCTGTTGGTGTTGCCTTTACACTCGGCGGGCTTGAGATCCGAGGCGCAGGCACAAAGATACACGTTGACGTAGGAAAAGGAAGCCGTGTTGATCTGGTATTTGTGGCCATGCCCGACACTCGCGAAATTGGTGAGTACAAGATCATCAGCCCCAGCGAAGCATTCCAGGCGCTTAAGGATGGTAGAGGCCAGTTCATGTGGGGATTCAAGGGAAGGATTGAAGCCATATCTCTGGTGTATTTCTCATCGCCCGAACGCCAAGAGTACCTACTGCCGGTCTATGTTTTCGATGGCGTGTCAAGCGGTCCGCCGAAACCTGATGATGAAGGCTTCGTTGGTATTGTGGACGCCCTCTCGCCTGAATACGTCCTCCCATCCAGCAAATGCCGGGAATGCCCACGCCCGCGTGGCACAAAGCCGCGCTAGTTCGATTCGTTGCTAGAGGGCAAGGAACTAGCGTGAGTGAGCAGTGCCCCCCCGATTTCCAGAGGGATTTTTAGAACCCCGAGGGCCTCTTGATGGTCTATAATATATGGCAGGGGCGCGCGAGCGCGGCCGGGGCGACGCGTGCGTCCGGAGGAGTTCGATCATGGCCCAACAGGGACCGCAAGACACCCTTAAACAAAGACTTACAGCCGGCGCGCACCGCCTGCGCCTCAACGACGCCCTGCGCGCCGCCTCCTGGGCGGGGCTCGGCGCCCTGGGGGCCATGGCCCTGGTGATCCTCGCCCAGCGGTTCTTCTTCCTGGGCCAGCCGGTGGAACTCCCGGTGGTCGGCCGGCCGCTCTTGCCCGGCTGGGGCATGTGGACCCTGCTGGGCCTCCTTCTCATGCCGGTTGCCGCCGGGGCGGTCGCCTACGCGCTCTCACGTAAAGGCACGCTCTCCGCGGCCATGGCCGTCGACCGCCGCCTGGGACTGCGCGCGCGGCTCTCCAGCGCGGTGGTCATGGACCAGGCCTGCCGCCAGAGCCCCATGGCCGCGCACCTCGAAGCCGACGCTCACCTCCACGCCAAGGCCATCATGGTGGCCCGCGACTTCCCCTTGAGAGTCCCTCGCGGCGCGCTCTTCCTGCCCTTGGGGCTCTTCGTCCTGACCATGGCCATGCTGTTCATCCCCCAGGCCGACGTCTTCGGCCGCGAGAAGAAGGACAAGGAGAAGGAGCAGGCCCGCGCGGACATCAAGCTGGTCGTCCAGGAGATCGAGAAGCGCATGCAGGAGGCGCTCAAGCGCACGCCGCCGACCGACCGCGGCAAGAAGAACATCCCCAGCAACAAGCTCAAGGATGAGCTCAGCAAGCTGGTCAAGGAGCTCAAGGAGGCCTCCGACCGCGAAGATGCCATCGCCAAGCTCAACCAGGTAATGGACAAGGCCAAGCTGATGGAGGCGCGCGTCGCGGCCATGGCCGAGATGATGCGCCAGATGCAGAAGCTCAAGAAACTGGGCAAGAAGGCCGACCTGCCCAAGGGCCTCACCAGTGCGATGGCCAAGGCCATGACCGCCGGAGACTTCAAGAAGGCCGCCGCGGAGATGAAGAAGCTCAAGGACATGCTCAAGAAGGACAACAAGCTGTCCGACGCCCAGAAGGCCGCGCTCAAGCGCGACTTGGACAAGCTCGCCAAGATGACCGACGACTGGAAGGACCTCGCCGACGAGCTCAAGAAGGCCGGCGACCAGCTCGGCGAAGATGACAAAGAGGCCCTGGCCGCCATGCAGGAGGCCATGAAAGACCTCGAGGAACTGGCCAAGCTGCTCAAGGAGCTGGGCATCGAGGGCGGCGAGGGCGGCGCCGAGGGCCTGGAGGGTGAGGGCCAGCAGATCAAGATCACCAAGGAAATGATCCAGCAGCTCAAGCAGATGCTCAAGAACGCCCAGAAGTGCACAGTCTGCAAGAAGCTCTACTGCCTGAACTGCGGCAAGCCGCGCTGCGGCTGCGAGGCTCTGGAGCAGTGCTCCTGCGAGCCCTGCGGCAACTGCGGCAAGATGTGCCTGCCCGGCGGCTGCTCCGGGGGCACGTCAGGCGCCGGCGGCGCGCCCGGAAGCGGCAAGGGCATGGGCGGCTACGGGCAGGGCAAGGGCGGCAAGGCCCCGGAAGAGGAGCACGACGTCGACTTCAAGAGCACCAAGGTCAAGGGCAAGCTGGGCGAGGGGCGCATCATCTCGCACATGTTCGTCAAAGGCAAGCCCTCGGTCACCGACGAGGAGAAGAAGAACGAGTACAAGGCGGCCCACGCCGCCGCCGCCAAGGCGGCCAGCGCGGAGGTCGACTCCGGACGCATCCCCCGCGACCTGCGCGACTACGTCCGAAACTACTTCAGGGACTCCGCGCCCAAGAAGAAGTAGAAGCAACTACGAGGAGGCGGGTCGCGTGACCACCGAGATCGGCCTTGACCTTCACTGAAGCGGGTGCCATACGAAGTGGGGACACAGGAGTGGGAACCGGCAAATAGAGAAATCTCTATTATGTCCCCGGATTTCCGCCCCCCGGACCTGGAAGTAGATCATGCCAGCCCAAGAGCCCTCGGAACAGTCCCTTTACGACCTATGCACGAAGGGGTTCTTCTCATTATGGAGCTATCTAAACCCTCTCCGCCAAGACGGCAGCGAGCTGTGCGACATCTTGGTGAGATTCGAAAAAGACCTCATCATTTTCTCAGTCAAGAACATTATCTTGGATCGGGAGGTGGCTGCTTCAGATACTGCGCTGAAGCGCTGGAAGAAACGGGCAATTGACAAGTCTGTGAGACAGATCCTCGGCGCGGAACGCCACCTCTTGCAGAGGCGTTATTTCACAGTGAAGGCCACTCCCGCTGGCGAGCTACTGGATATCAAGGACATAGACAGGCTGCGCATTCACCGGGTGGCAATCTGCCTAGGCAGTGGCGGGAGGATTCCTATTTCCAGTAGCAGGCAGAAGGACAGATTCACACATGTGCTCACCGACCACGGCATCGACATCCTGTTCAGAGAACTGGATACCATCAGCGATTTCGTTGGGTACCTGGCAGCACGCGAGGAATTCCTAGCCACCCGCTGCCAAGGTCTAGTTTACCACGGCGAGGGTGACCTTCTGACGCTGTACCTGAAGAACAATCGTTCGTTCCCAGATTGTGCTGACGGTGCCATAGTGTACGTGGAAGGTGGTGCGTACGGGGGGTTCGTTCAGAGTCCAGAGTATAAGGCCAAGAAAGACGCCAACCAATTCAGCTATCTCGTCGACACGATCATTCAACACTTCGTCGAGTGCTACAACATGAACTCATTGGTGAAGAAAGAGGCTCTTGAGAACCATGAAATGGCCCTCGCGGTCTTGGCCTCGCAAGACCGGCTCGATCACCGGGGCCTGGCACGATCACTCCTCGACATTGGGACGGCCAAGCCTCCGGTTGGCGCATACGCGTCGCGGATGTACTTGTCCGATAGGGCAAGAACTCTCTATGTAATTGCCGCTGTGCCTCGCGCGTTTTCGCGGGAGCAAAGATACGACATTCTCCAAGCGCGTTGCCATGTGGCCATCGGCTTGCTGCAGGAAAGACTCGACGAACTGCGAGCAATCGGCATTGCCACAGAGTTACACGACGAAACAGGTACTCATTCCTATGACTTGTTGTACTACATGCTGGGTGAATGGGGCAAGAATGAGCAGCAAGCGATGGACCGCCTTCGGCGTGACCTAGGTATATGGACAAGGGCTGACTGGGTCTACGAAGTTGACCATGAGTACCCTTCAGTATGAAGCAGTCGTCTTGGTGCACTCGTTTCCAATCTATGATGGCACGCCTATTAAGGAATGCGTTAATTACCGGCCTTGCGCGGAAAGCGGCCTCTTCGCGCCCTCATTTCCGACCGCGTCCCTCCGGGGCGGAAGGCCCGCTCAAGCTTTTCCCGCCCGCCGACGATATATAGACATGATAAGCGCAAATCCAAATTCCCGGCGGGGGGGAACGCTCCGCGCACTGGCTTGGGTCCTGGGCGCCCTGGGCGCGGCCCTCCTGGTCACCGCGCTGCTGGCCTTCAAGGGCAGCAGCATCCAGGCGGCCATGAAGAAGGAGCTCGACCAGACCAACGAGCGCCTCAGGGGCAAGTTCCCCGATCTGCCCAAGCTGCCCCTGCCCGACCTGCCCGGTCCCGCCAAAGAGGATCCCAAGGACCCCGAGAAGGTCAAGGAGCCGGCTGAAGATCCCACGGAACCCGTCAAGCCCGACGCCGGCGGCCCGCCGCCCAAGGAGCCGCAGGAGCCGGCTTTCACCGTGAAGAAGCCGCCCCCGGTGGCCAAGGCTAGGCACACCGTGGCCAAGGGCGATACCCTCTACTCGCTGGCCGAGACCTACTACGAGGACGGCTCGCTCTGGAGCCTGATCGCCAAGGCCAACAGCATCAAGGACCCCGCCGAGCTCAAGCAGGGCACCGTGATCGTCATCCCCGGCAAATAGCCGGCGGCCATGTCCGAGCCCATTCACTTCCGACCCAGCAAGTCGCTCCTGGCGCTCTGGTGCCTGGGCGTGCTGGCACCCGCGCTGGGGGCCGCCGCGCTCTTCGCGACGCTGAGCGCGACCGCCGGCCGGGACTTCGGCGCGGGCTCGCTGGGCCTGGGCCTGGCCAGCGGCGTCGGGATACTGCTGCTGGCGGCGCTGCTCTGCGTGGCCATGGGCGTGCACTTCTTCACAATAAGGTACACGGTCAGCGACACCCACGTGATCCGCGCGGCCGGCTTCCTCTGGAAGGTCAAGCGCTCGGTGCCGCTGGAGAAGATAACCAACCTCGACGTGCGCCAGGGACCCCTCGAACGGCTGATGGGCTTCGGCCAGGTGTGGATATTCACGCCCTCCACCGGGGCTATGTGGCCGGAGGCGCGGCTGGCCGGCGTGGCCGACCACCAGGGCATCCGCGACGAGATCCTGGCCCGCTGCGAGCGCGCCAAGACGGGGGTATTCCCCGCGCCGCCCTCCCCCGCCCCGCTCTCTGCCCGGGACGCCATTGAGGGTCCGGCTATCGGCGTCCTGCGCGACATATCCGCGACCCTGAAACGGATAGAGGAAAAGCTCGGCGCAAGCTGACCGCCGAGATGCCCCGCGCGCGGATGGGAACAGCTACTCGCGGCGCTCCAGGGCCAGCGAGGTCTTGATCAGGTAGCTGCACGAGCATTTGTCGGTGTAGTCGGGGACCAGTACCAGCCCGCCGGCGGGAATGGCGTTGATCCAGCACCCCGGCCTGGCCGGTCCATAGTTACGGGTGCCCTCCTTGCCGGTCAGGTCACGGTAGCCCAGCGTGGCCGACCGGAAGAGCAGGATGTTCCTGCCGCCGGACAGTATGCCGCAGCCGTAGGACCGCTTGAAACGCCAGTTCTGCTTGCGCTTGCCGGTCAGGAGATCATAGCCTGAAGGATAAAGGGTCCGACCATTAATGATCGGGCGGGTGGAGTACTTGGCCTTCACGTCCCAGAGGAGCTTGCCGCTCGAGGCCCGCAAGGCGGCCATCCGGCCGCCGGTCTCCGAGGGCTGCTTGAAGCGAGTCGGCTGGTAGGCCATCAGCAGCACGTCGTGCTTCTCGCTGAGAGCCAGCATGGTCCCGAAGATGCCCTTCTCGACCTTCCACTTCTCCCTGCCGGTGGCCGCGTCCAGCGCCAGCAGCACCCCAGGCGGCTGCGCGGGGCCTTTGGCGCCCTTGGCGACATCGACGCGATCCATGGCCGCGACCGGCCGGTCAATGAGGAACACCCTGCCCTTGCCGACGGCGATGGCGTTGTGGCGGATGGACTTCTTCGCTGCGTAAGTCCACTTCAGCTTGCCGCTGACCGCGTCGAGGGCAAAAAGCGAAACCGACTCGGAGAACTGCCGGCTCATGTCGCGCTGTTCGGGCCCGCCGCGGCCGAAACGCCACTTTACTATGTGCTTCTCGTTCGCCAGTGAGCCGAAGAGCGTGCCGCCGGCAACGGCGACATATCCCCAGGTGCCAGCCTTGCCGTCCGGCCGCGGGGGGGCCTTGAGCTCCGACAGTTTCCTGCCCGTGACCCCGTCGATGCGCAGGCAGCGGTCCCCGGTCCGGACGTAGAGCACCTTCCCGTCCGTGCAGATGTTGCTGCCGGTCGCGGCGGTGCCCACCAGGTGCTCGCCGTGGTAGGGTTTGGTGATGTCCTTGATGGGGAAATCCCACAGCACCCGGCCGTTGTAGGCGCTCACCGCGCGGATTCCGTTCAGCCCCTGGACGTAGAGCCGGCCCCCGGCAAAGAGCGGCGCCGGCGCGCGACCGTGACGGTTAGCCATCGTCTGGTCGGGACCGCCGAACCACAACACGGTCAGCGGGCCCTTGACCGGGTCGCCGGAGCAAGCCGTGTTGGCCGGGTCGGCGTACTGGTGGGTCCATTCTCCGGCGCCGGCCAGGGGACCACGCACGGTCTTCTTCATCCCGCCGGCCTTCCCGAGGCAGAGCATTCCTCCGTAGGGCCGGAGGCAGCGCATCGCCTCCTTCTGGGGCACGGCCCCCCCGGTCACCGAGTTCGCCGAGACCACCAGGTCCGCAAAGTAATTGGGGAGTTCCGTCTTCGCGGGGTCGGCCTCCAATACAGTCACGCGCACACCGTAGAGCCCGGCGGCGGCGAGCCGCTTGCGGGCCAGTCCCACCTTGGCGGGATCCTTCTCGACCCCGTAGATGTGCAGCTTGGTGCGCTTGGCCAGCTCGAAGGCCAGCCCGCCGTAACCGCAGCCCAGGTCCAGGCAGTAGCCCTCCTTGAGGCCGGTCTTCCTGATGATTTCCTCCGCGGCCCGGGCGGCAGCGGCATTGGCCCCGTAGGGCGCGGGGTCGGGCTTGGCCTTGATCATCCCGGGAGCGCCGCCCGGCGCGGCGAAGCAGTGAATGGCGCCCCGGTCGGTGCTGACGTAAAGCCGCCCGGCGGAGAAGGCCAGGCCGAGCGCCAGGCCGTCCACCTTGGTGCTCCAGGTTTCCTTCTTGGCCATGGTGTCGAAAGCCGTCACTCTGCCCGGCCAGCCCAGGAAGACCGTCTTGCCCGCGACGATGAGCTCGGCCGCGCCCTTGCCGCATCTGGCCTTCCAGTTCTGGCCCCAGGTGTAGACTTTCCGCTTCCCGCGCCTGCCGGCCACCTCCTTTTCGAGGACCGGCCGCGCGCGCGGGACGGCGAACAACGTGCCTTTCTGATAGCGGTAGACGGTCTGCGGAGAAACCGCCAGGGCCTCCACCTCGCGAACCCGGCGGGTACCGCTGGCGACATCGAAAACCACGCCGCCGCTGAAGAAGAGGCCATCGAAGAGGGTCGGCGTCCCTCCCGACCCGCCGTACTTCTGGAGGTGGAAGTAGCGGAACTTCCCGTCGGCGCGATCGAACGCCGCGGGCAGCGCCCGGCCGGTGGGGACCAGCAGAGTCTTCTTCCCGACCGCCAGGTAACCCTGGGGAGAAACGCCGCTTCTGGCCCGGGCGCCCATGTGGGGCTGGTCCAGCTCCATCGCCCCGGCGGAGTCGTTGATCCAGACCGGCTCCCCGCTCGCGGCCTTGAGCGCCGAGAGGTAAATACCGTCCGAAGTCCAGATGCCCGCGCCGAAGTAGACGACGTCGCCGGCCACCACCGGGCCGCCGCGCACCGGCCACTTCGAGATCATCCGTCCGTTACCCAGCACCATGCGGCCCGAGGGCGCCCCGCGCCTCTTCCAGACGAGCTTTCCGTCCTTGGCCGAAAGACAGTAGAGCCAGCCGTCGTCGCTGGCCGCGAAGAGCCGGTCCTTCCAGAGCACGGGAGCGAAGCGCACCGGCCCGCCGGTGAAGAACGTCCAGCGCTCCCGCCCGGTGGCGGCGTCCAGAGCGTAGACCTTGCAGTCCGCCGAGCTGCCGAAGTAGACGCGCTCCCCGTCGGCAACCACGTGATAGGCGCGGTCGAAGGGCATGCGCGGTTCCGAGGGCCAGGCCGGCGCCGGCGGGTGGGCCGGCTGGTAAGTCCAGCGCAGGGAGAGCTTGGCCGGGGGCTGCTCGGCGGTGTAACCGCCCCGGCCGGCGCCGCCGCGATAGGCGGGCCAGCTCGCGGCGCGGGCCGCGGCGCAGAGCGCGCAAGCAAGAACCAGGGCGACGGCGGATACTCTCATCATTTCTCCCCTCCTCCACACCATAGCCCGGCCGGCCCGGGGAATCAAGCGGGAAGCACGGCTGGGAACAAATCCCCGCAACGCCCTCCCCGCCCCCTTGACACCCCCCGCCTGCGGCGGAATAATGTTGATGTTAATGAACGCGTGAACGCTCCGGAGGTGGCACCTTGCCTGATTTCGACCTGGTCATCATCGGCGCCGGGCCCGGCGGCTACGTCGCGGCGCTGCGCGCGGCGAAGCTGGGCCTCAAGACCGCGCTGGTCGAGGAGCGCGAACTGGGCGGCACCTGCCTGCAGCGCGGCTGCATCCCCACCAAGGCCTTCATAGAGTGCGCCCGGGCCTTCCGCCAGGCCGGAGAGTCGAAGAAGCTGGGCTTCACGACTGGCGAGCTGGCCGTCGACTTCGCGGCCATGCGCGAGCGCAAGGATCGCATCGTCAAGGGCCTGGAAAAGGGCGTTGCCGCGCTGCTGGCCAAGCGCGGAGTCGAGGTGATCGCGGGCCGTGCCAAGCTGACCTCCCCGGCGGACATCGAGATCGCCCCGAGTGAGGGCGACCCCCGAAAGATCTCGGCCAAGAGCGTGATCCTGGCGACCGGCTCGCGGCCGGCGTCGCTGCCCATGCTCCCGGTCGACGGAGAGATGATATTGGACAGCGACTCGGTCCTGGACGCCGGAAGCCTGCCCCAGAGCCTGGCGGTGATCGGCGGGGGCATCCTGGGCTGCGAGTTCGCCACTATGTTCGCCCAGTTGGGCGTCAAGGTCAGCGTGGTCGAGATGCTCGACCGCCTGCTGCCCACCATAGACGCCGACTGCGCCGCGGAGGTCAACAAGGCCCTCCGCCGCCTGCGGGTCAAGGTGCACCTCGGCGTAAAACTTGAAAGCTGCAAGCTCGGCTCCCCCTGCGAGCTGAGCCTGTCCGACGGCAAGAAGCTGGAGGCCGGGACGGTCCTGGTGGCCGTCGGCCGCCGGGCCAACAGCGAGGGTCTGGGCCTGGAGGCCGCCGGCGTCGAGACCCAGCGCGGCTTCGTCAAGGCGGACGACCGCTGCCGGACGAACGTGGCCGGCGTCTGGGCCATCGGCGACCTCACCGGCGGCTGGATGCTGGCCCACGCGGCCAGCCGCATGGGGTTGGTGGCCGCCGCCGACGCCGCCGGCCAGCTGGCCGAGGAGCGCTACGAGTTCGACAAGGTGCCCGGCGCGGTTTTCACCGATCCTGAAATCGGCTCGGTGGGCCTGACCCTGGAGCAGTGCGCCGAGCGCGGCCTGGACGCGGTCGAAACCAAGTTCCCCTTCCGCGGCCTGGGCCGGGCGCACTGCGGGCACGACGCATCGGGCCTGGCCAAGATAGTTCACGAGAAGCTCTCGGGGAAGGTGCTGGGCGTGCACATCGTCGGCGCCCACGCCACCGACCTGATCGCCGAGGGGGCCCTGGCCGTCGCCGCGGGCCTGACTGTGGAAAAGCTGGCCGCGACGGTCCACGCCCACCCCACTTACGCCGAAGCGCTTTACGAATGCGCCGAGCTGGCCATCGGCCGGCCGCTGCACAGCATGTGAGGGCATTGCCTTGAGATTCTTGCCCGCGCTCCTCGTCCCCCTGCTCCTGGCCGCGCCCCTGGCGGCCGGCGGCGAGGACGCGACCAGCTTCTACACCAGCGGGACCTGGGAGGGGGCCCAGCACGCCGCGGCCAAGAGCAAGCTGGTGGTGCTCGGCAAGGTGGTCGAAGCCGGCAAGGCCAAGGGCAAGGGCTGGGACGGCAAGCCCAATTCGAGCAGCACCAACTACATGCTCAGGACCGGCAAGGTGGACGTCCGCCAGGAAATCGTGGTCGAGGTCACGGAAGTGCTCCGCGGCAAGCTGGCGACCAAGCGCCTCACCGTCAGGATCGAGTCCGCCGAGCTCAACTACCAGGCCATGTACCAGTTCTCGTGGGCGCAGCTCCGCAAGAAGAAGCTGAAGCGCGGCAAGCGCGGGCTGACGGTCAACTACTTCACCCTGGCCAAGGGCAAGACCTACCTGCTGTTTCTCGACGCGCCCAAGGTCACCAGGGCCGCCAAGCCGGGCGGGAAGGACAAGACCGTCGCCGGGCACCTCAAGACCTCCGCCCCCATGGAGGCCCCCGACCCGCGGATCCTTGACTCGGTCCGGGGCTTCTGCGACGAGTTGGCCAGGTGGGACAAGCCGCCCAAGCTGGCCGCCGAAGAAGCCAAGGAAGTCGCCAGGCTGATCGCCGACCTGGGCGCCGACGATTACGCCAAGCGCGACAAGGCCGACAGGACTTTGAGGGTTATCGGGGCCGGCCTGCGACCCCAACTTAAGAAAGCCTCCGAGGACGGCGACGAGGAGCGCGCCTTCCGCGCCCGGGAGATACTCGAAGCCGTCAAGCCCGAGCCCGGCAAGGTCGAGATGCCCAAGGGCCGGGGCAAGGGCAAACTGCCGGGCATCTTCAAGAAGAGACCCAAGCCCAAGCCCGAACCGAAGCCGGGACCGGGACCGGAACCGGACCCCGAGACGAAGGTCAACCCCGAGGCCCGGCCCCCCGAGCCGGCTCCCGTTCCCGAGGGCGGCGCCGGCGGCGGCTAGCCGCCGGGACGAAGCGTGATGACTGCCACCCGCCGCGCGATTGTACAGTTGACGATGTTGACCATGCTCTGCCCGCTGGCTGCCGTCGCCGGCGAGGCTACCAGCCTGTACGCCACCGGCCGCTGGCAGGCCGGCCAGAAGGCCGCCGCCGGGAGCAAACTGGTGGTGGTCGCCAAGGTGACCGAGGTCGGCAAGCCCACGGGCAAGGGCTGGGACGGGAACTTCCTGAGGGACAGCGTCAATTACCAGTCCTGGACCGGCGAGGTGCAGATCGAGCAGCAGGTGGTCGTGGAGGTCGTCGAGGTGCTCCGCGGCCGGTTCACGGGCAAGAAGCTCAGTGTCAAGCTGGGAACCGCCCGGCTCAACTACCGGGGCCTCCAGAGCCACTGGAGCCGACACTTCCGGAAGAGGGGCAAGGGCATCGTGCAACCGAGCCTCCCGGTGAGCGTCTTCGCCCTGCGCAAGGGGCATAGCTACCTGTTATTCCTGCCCACGCCCAAGAGCGGCAAGAAGAGCGAACCTCCCGCCGCGGCCCACCTGGGCGCATACGCCCCGGCGGAGTCCGGGGACAAGACCACGCTTAAGTCCGTGCGCGCCTTCTGCGCGGCGCTGGCCGTCTGGGAAAACCCTCCCAAGCTAAGCGCCGAACAGGCGGCGGACGCCAAGAAGATGATCGCCCAACTCGGCGACGAGGTCTATGACCGGCGAGCCGCCGCCGACAAGGCGCTGCGGGCAGTTGCCCCCCGCATAGCACCGCAGCTCATCGCCGCGGCCAAAGACAAGGACATCGAACGGGCCATGGCCGTCCGCAAGATAATCGAGGACTTCCGCCCCAAGCCGGGCAAGACCGAGCACCCCAAGGTCGAGAAACCGCCGGAGAAGCCCAAGCCGGCGCCGGCAAAGAAACCAGGCAAGCCGGACCCGGCGCCCAGCGATGGCTGAACGCGTCAGGCTCTTCCGACCCGGCCGCAGCGAGTACCGCCGGTGCTACGCGCTCCAGATGAAACTGGCCGCCGAGCTCATCGCCGACCGCTCCCGCCCCGGCGCGCTGATAGTCACCGAGCACCAGCCGGTGATCACCCTGGGGCGCTCCGCGAAGCGCGAGCACGTCCTGGCCGCGCGCGGAGTCCCCATCGTCGAAACCGACCGCGGCGGGGACGTCACCTGGCACGGCCCCGGGCAGATCGTGCTCTACCCCGTGCTGCCCCTGGAACGCTTCGGGGGCCGCGACCTGGGCCGCTTCCTGCGGCGCATGGAAGAGGTCGCGGTTCGCGCCCTGGGCCGCTGGGGCCTCAGCGGCCGGCGCATCGCCGGGCTCAGCGGCGCCTGGGTGAACGGCGCCAAGGTCTGCGCCCTGGGCATGGCCTTCCGGCGCTGGGTGAGCTTCCACGGGATCGCCTTCAACTATGACCCGGACATGGCCGCCTTCGAGACCATCGTTCCCTGCGGCCTGCGCGACCGGCGGCCGACCAGCCTGCGCCAACTGTTGAAGAAGCGCCTGCCCCCGCGGGAGGAGGTCGAGCGCGCGCTCATCGAGGAGTTCGCCGCGGTCTTTGACGTAAGCGGCTTCGAGGAGCTTCACGCGGAGATGCCCGCGGCGCGCGATCCGCTGGCCGGGCGGCGGCGGCGTCGGCGGCGACATCCTGCCTGGCTGGTCAAGCGCCTGCCGGCCGGCGGCGAGGCCCGCTCGGCGAGGGTCGGCGCGCTGTTGGATGACCTGCACGTTAACACCGTGTGCCGTTCCGCGAACTGCCCCAACCTGGGCGAGTGCTTCGCCGCCGGCACCGCCACGTTCCTGATCATGGGGCCGGCCTGCACGCGACGCTGCCGCTTCTGCTCGGTCCGGAAGGCCGGCCCCGCGGCGCTCGACCCCGCCGAGCCCGGCCGCGTCGCCGAGGCCGCCCGGCGCCTGGGGCTGGAACACGTGGTGGTCACTTCAGTTACGCGTGACGACCTGGCCGATGGCGGCGCCGCGCACTTCGCGGCGACGGTCCGCGCGCTGCGCGGCGCCCTGCCGGCGGCGACCGTCGAGCTGCTGGTCCCCGACTTTTGCGGCCAGGCCTCCGCGCTCCGGGTCGTGATGGCCGCGGCCCCCGAGGTGCTCAATCACAACGTCGAAACCGTCCCGCGGCTCTATTCGCGGATAAGGCCCGGGGCGGATTACCGGCGTTCGCTGGAACTTCTGGCCGCGGCGAAGAGAATGGCGCCGGGCGGGCTGACCAAGAGCGGCCTGATGGTCGGGCTCGGCGAGCGGCCCGAGGAGGTCGCCGTCGTCCTCGGCGACCTGGCCGCCGCCGGGGTCGGCGCGGTCACTGTCGGCCAGTACCTGGCGCCGACGCCGGAGCACCACCCGGTCGCCGAGTTCGTGCGCCCGGAGCAGTTCGAGGAATACGCGCGCGAGGCCCGCGCGCTGGGAATAGCGGTGGCGTCCTGCGGCCCCTGGGTGAGAAGCAGCTACCGGGCTGCCCGGGCGCTGGCCGCCGCCGGCAAAACCGTGGAGGACACATGCGCACCGAGGTGAAACTGCCTGAGCTCGGCGAGGACGCCGGCAAAGAAGCCACCGTCTCTTTCTGGTACGTGGAGGACGGCGGAGAGATAAAGAAGGACGAGGACCTGGTGGAGATGGTCACCGACAAGGCCACCTTCAACGTTCCCGCCCCGGCCAGCGGCGTGGTTAAAGAGGTCAGCGCCGTGGAGGGAGACAAGGTCGAGGTCGGCCAGCTCATGGCGGTCATTGAGGGCGAGGGCTAGAGCCGTCGCGACCCGCAAGAGAAAACGCCGCGGCCCCTTCATCGCCGTGGAGGGATCCGACGGCGCGGGCAAGAGTACCCAGGCCCGGCTGCTGGCCGCGCGTCTGAGACGCGAGGGCTGGAAGGTCACCAGCGTGCGCGAGCCGGGGGGTACGCCCATCGGCGAGCGCGTCCGCGAGGTGCTGCTCGACCCCCGGCTGGATTCCATGACCCCCTGGACAGAGCTGTTTCTCTTCATGGCCAGCCGCACCCAACTTGTCGAGCAGGTCATCGCCCCGGCGCTGGCGGCCGGGCGCGCGGTGGTCTCCGACCGCTTCGTCCTGAGCTCGGTGGTCTACCAGGGCCTGGTCGGGAAAATCGGCGCCCGCGAAGTCCTGCGCCTGGCCCGCGAGGCCTTCGGCGACTGGCTGCCGGACCTCACCGCCATCGTCGACCTGCCCGCCGCCGAGGGACTGCGCCGCGCGCGAGGACGGAACCGCCGCGCCGACCGGGTGGAAGCCAAGGGGCTGGGCTACGCGCGCAAGGTGCGTCGCGGATTCCTGAACGCCAGGAAGATGCGCCTGGCCGGGCGCGCGGTGGTAATCGACGGGCGCGGCTCCGAAAAGGAAATCGCCGCCCAGCTCTGGCAGGAGGTCCAGCGTGTCCTTTGAGCGCGTGCGCGGGCAGACTCCCGCGGTCGAGGGGCTGCGCGCCGCGCTGGCCGGCGACCGCCTGGCCCACGCCTACCTGCTCACCGGACCCGACGGCGTCGGCAAGCGCAAGCTGGCCAGGGAACTGGCCAAGGCGGTGCTCTGCGCGACGAAGAAAGGCGACTCCTGCGACCAGTGCCTCACCTGCCGGGCCGTCGACAAGGACAGCAGTTGGGACTACTTCGCCATCTCCGTCGAGGACTCCAAGAGCGAGACCCGCCCGGTGGAGGACTCCGACCGCGAGATCAAGGTGGCCTCGGTGCGCGCCCTGGAGCGGACCTTCAGCCTCAAGAACACCGGCGGCCGCTTCCGGGTGTGCCTGATCCCCCGGGCCGAGCGCATGAACGAGGAGGCCCAGAACGCGCTGCTCAAAACCCTGGAAGAACCACCCGGCCCCCGGCTGTTAATACTTACGACCTCCCGGCCGGACGCGCTGCTGCCCACGGTGGTCTCGCGCCTGGCCCGCGTGCGCCTGCGCCGCCTCCGTACCGAGGAGGTCGCCGCCTACCTCGTGGAGGAGGAGAGCATGAAGAGAACCGAGGCCCGCGAGTTGGCGGCCGTCTCCGGCGGCTCGATCGGCGCCGCGCTGGGCGCCTCATTGGAGGAGGTCCGCGCCGCGCGGGCCTTCGTGACCGAGCGGCTCGCCGCGCCGGCCCGGGGAACCGAGTTGGAGCTCGGCGAGTCAATGATGAGTTTCGCCCGCGAGCAGTCCGCCGGCGGCCGGGGGCTGGAACCGGTTCGCCGCGGCCTCCTGGCGCTCTGCGGGGCGGCGGCGGCGGTACACCGCGCCGCGCTGTGGCGCTCGCTGGGGGCCCCCGACCCCGCGGGGACGGACGACGAGGAAACCGGGACCGAAGGCCTGGCCGCGCTGGGCAGCGAGGCGGTTCGCCGCCGGCTGGAGGGTCTGCTCTGCGCCCAGCAGGCCATCAGCGGATACGCATCGCCGGACATGGTCTGCCGTGTGCTCGCCGGCAGGCTGACCGCCGGCTGAGGAGAAGCACCGAATGCCAGACGAAGAGAACAAGCCCCCCGCCGAAGAGGCTTCGCAGCCCCCGGAGTGCGGCGGCTGCCCGTCCTGCCCTCACGGGCAGGGGACGCCGCCCGCCGAGCCCCAGGAGCCCGAGGCCTCCGAAGCCGCGGAACCCGCCGGCGAGCCGGTGGCTGAGGTTCCTGCGGCCGGGGAAGCGGTCGCAGCCCCCGCGCCGCGCCCGCGCCGCCCGCGGCCCGGCTGGCTGTGCACCGCGCTCCACGGCAAGATGAGCCGGGTGGACTACTTCTCCGCGCCCTCCGAGGCGGGCTTCCCGCACGGCTGCAAGGTGCTGGTGCGCACCGAGCGGGGCACGGAGATGGCCTGCATCGTGGCCAGCCCCCGGCGCGCGGACCTCGCCGAACTCAAGAAACGGCCGGGCGAGGTGCTGCGCGCGGCCAGCGCCGAGGACCTCGACCGCCAGCGAAGCATCGAGCAGGACATCGAGTCCACCGAGCTCAAGGAGTGCAGCGGGGAGATATCCAAACACAAGCTGCCCATGAAGCTGGCCGCCGCCGAGCACCTCTTCGGAGGCGAGAAGATCGTGTTCTACTTCATGTCCGAGGGCCGGGTGGACTTCCGCAAGCTGGTCCGGGAGATGTCCCGCAAGTACCGCACGCGGATCGAGTTCCGGCAGATCGGCGTGCGCGACGAGGCCCGCTTGCTCGCAGAGTACGAGCACTGCGGCCAGCCGCTCTGCTGCCGGCAGTTCCTGCGCGGCCTGGAGCCGGTAACAATGCGCATGGCCAAGCTCCAGAAAGCCACCCTGGACCCCGCCAAGATCTCGGGTCGCTGCGGCCGGCTGATGTGCTGCCTGCGCTACGAGGAGGAGGTCTACGCCCACCTGCGCACCAAGCTGCCGCCCAGGGGCGCCTACATCCTGACCGACGAGCTCGCCGGCCAGGTGGTCTCCGGAGACATCATCTCCCAGCAAGTGACCGTGCGCTCGGGCATCAAGAGCGTGAACGTCAAGGTGGACGACATCAAGGAGATCTCCCGGGAGCCGCTGGAGGCCCCCGTCAAGGAGATCCCCCTGACGCCGGTCAAGAGGCCACCCCGTCCCCGCTCCAGGCCGCGCCCGTCCACCGACACCCCCAAGAAGAAAGAGACTCGCCGTGAGGAGAAGCCGGCGGGCCGCGCAGCGGGCGGCAAGGACGGCCAGCAGAGCAGCTCGGGGCGCTCGCGGCGCCCGCGGCGGCGCGGGAAGCGCTCGCGGAGCCGAGGCGGCCGGGGCGGCGGAGGTGCTGGGGGCGGAAGCGCTTCCGGCGGAACCGGAGGCGGGAGCGGCGGGAAGGCTTGAAACCGCGGCGGCCCGCGAGTAACATCGGCAACGTGAGCCAACATCGGGGTGCAATGGAGCGATGAGCGCAAAGAACGACGGCGACGCCATTGACAATATCCTCCGCGAGGACCACCGCTACGCGCGGGAGGTCTATCGCTTCATGATGGCCGCGCTGGAGCAGACCGTCCAGAAGTCGGGTGAACGCCGGCACGTCACCGGCCAGGAGCTCCTGAAGGGCGTCCGCGAGCTGGGCCGTGATCGCTTCGGGATGATGGCCCCCACGGTATTCAACGCCTGGGGCATCCAGAAGACCGAGGACTTCGGCCGGGTGGTATTCAATTTAGTGGAGGGCGGGGTGCTCTCCAAGCGCGACGAGGACTCCGTCGAGGACTTCCGCGACGGCTTCGACTTCGCCACCGCCTTCGAGCCGGAGTACGACCTGGAGGGCACGGAGTCAGGCGGCAACTGAGAGACCTCAACCCTCAAGAAATCGGGGCGCCCGCTGAAGGGCGCCCCGCGTCTTTCCGGGCTCTAGAGCATTTTAGCATTGAGTAACTCCGTAGCCGGAGTTTTGTAACCAGCCA
>CBDUSI010000050.1:0-30724 GCA_965370045.1 uncultured bacterium
AAGGGCGGCGGGCGGTCCCGTCGCGCTGCTTCGTTCTCGGGATTCGCACGATGCCAGAGGCATCGCGCTCACCCTCGGGCCTCGCATCGCTCGGGAGCGCCCACCGTCACGGCGCCCCATTTTTCAACGGACTGCTAAGCAGTAGGAGGCCCGACCGCGTGGAAACCCTCGTATTCATCTCCGGGCTGCAGCAGGGCCAGCGCTACGTCATCGAGAAGGACCTGGTCCGCCTGGGCCGCGAGCGCTTCAACGACCTGACCGTCGACGACGAGTCCTCCAGCCGGGCCCACGCCGAGATCCGCAGGAAGGGCGGCGTGCTGCGCCTGCGCGACCTGGGTTCGACCAACGGCACCTATCTCAACAACCGGAGAACCAGCGAGGCCATCCTCAACGCCGGCGACCGCATCAGCATCGGCAGCACGGTGATGCTGGTGGAGATCAAGAAGAAGGCCAAGGAGAACATCACCCACGCGGTGATGTTCCACGAGGGCAAGCCCGCCGACGTCACCACCCAGTTCCGCCTGGACCCCACCGGCAAGGACTTCCTGAGCCCCGCGCGCATGCGTATCGACGTCAAGGCCCAGGAGAACTTCAAGCGCCTCTACAACTTCATGATCCGGGTGGGCTCCCAGATCACCGTCTCCAACCTGCTGGAGTCGGTGATGGACGAGATATTTCAGGCCACCGGGGCGGATCGCGGCTTCATCCTGCTGGCCGGCGAGGACGGCTCGCTCAAGCCCACCAACATCCGGCTGCGCGAGGACCGGGCCGTCGTCAAGAGCGCCGAGGAGATCGCCGTCAGCAAGACCCTCAGCCGCCACGTGCTCGAGAAGGGCGAGAGCCTGATGCTCACCGAGGCCCAGACGGACCAGCGCTTCGCGGACACCACCGCCTTCGGCGCCGGGCAGGTCCTCTCGGTGATCGCCGCGCCGCTCAAGGTCCACGACAAGTGCTCGGGCCTGGTCTACCTCGACACCCTGGCCGGCGGGCGGCTTTTCAACCAGACCGATCAGGAGCTGGTCACCGCCATGAGCCTGGGCGCGGCCGCGGTGCTGGAGAACGTCCGCCTCTACGAGAAGATCATGAACGCCACCGAGTACTCCGCGGCGGTGCTCAGGAGCCTCACCAGCGGGCTGATGGTCGTGGACAACGACCTGCTGGTCCGCAAGGTCAACCGCGCGGCGCTGAAGATGCTCGGCGCCGAGGAGATGGAGGTGGTCGGCAGCAAGCTGGGCGACCTGCCGGGCATCGCCGGCATCGCCGAGGTGGTCAAGGACGCGCTGGACAACGCCCGCCCGGTGGACCGCAGCGAGGTGGAGGTCAACATCGGCGAGGGCAAGCGCCCGGTGGGCCTGACCGTGTCCTTCATGACCGACTACGAGGGCGAGGTCCAGGGGGCGGTGGCCAACTTCCGGGACCTCAGCCAGGTCAAGAAGCTCCACGACCAGGTCAAGCGCCAGGAGCACCTCGCCGCCCTCGGTGAGATGGCCGCGGGGGTGGCCCACGAGATCAGGAACCCGCTCAACTCCATCCGCGGCTTCGCCCAACTCCTGGCCGAGCGGGTCGCCGCGGAAGGCACCCAGGCGGCCGCGGAGAAGCCCGGCCAGGAGGCCGAGTTCCTGGGGATCATAATCGAAGAGGTCGACCGCATGAACGACATCGTCCAGGACCTCCTGGACTTCGCCCGCCAGCGACAGATCACCATGACCCGCCTGTCGATCCTCGACTCGCTGCGCGCGGTGCTCAAGCAGATCGGACCGGAGGCCAGCGAGTTGGAGATGGAGCTGGTCGAGGAAATCGACCCGGACCTGCCCCGCGCCTACGGCAACGGCGACAAGCTGCGCCAGGTCTTCATGAACATCGCGCGCAACGCGCTGCAGGCCATGAGCGCCGGCGGGCGCCTGACCGTCAAGGCCGAGCTGGCCGCCCCCGCCAGCGAGACGGCCCCCAAGGAGATAGCCATATCCTTCGCCGACAGCGGAGCGGGCATCCCCGAGCCGGCCATCTCCAAGGTGTTCGACCCCTTCTTCACCACCAAGGACGTGGGCACCGGGCTGGGCCTGGCCATCTGCGCGAAGATCATCGAGGCCCACAGCGGGCGCATAGACGTGGCAAGCAAGCCCGGCGAGGGGGCCACCTTCACTGTCTACCTGCCCGCGCCGGACAAAGGCAAGACCGACCGCTTCCCGCCGGTGGCCTGAGCGGAGAGATCGCCCATGCCCCCCTTCTTCAAGCTGATTCTGGCCCGGCTGCGCATGCTGGGCCACTCGGTCACCGGGCTGCGCCGGGGGGGCGTGCTGAAGTTCATGGTGGTCATGATCTTCGGGGTGCTGCTGGTCGGCGCCCTCTTCGAGGCCCTGACTTTTGGATTCCGCTTCCTGCGGGGCCACCGGGGAATCAGAGATCTGTTGGTGCCCTACCTCTTCTCCATCTACTTCCTGACCATGCTGCTGATGCTCACCTTCTCCAACGCGGTGATCTCCTTCGGGGCGCTGTTCCGCTCCCCGGAGACCCGGCTCTTGATGAGCCTGCCGCTGCCCGTGCGCACCGTCTACAGCTACAAGGTCAGCGAGTCGCTGCTCTTCAGCTCCTGGGCGTTCATGGTGCTGGGCGGGCCGCTGATGATCGCCTACGGCCTCTACGGCGGCGACGGGCGGCTGGCGCCCAGCTTCTACCTGGCCGCCGCGGCAATAATGATCCCCTTCGTCTTCATCCCCGCGGCGCTGGGCTCGGTGCTGGGGCTGCTTCTGACCCGCTTCTTCCCGCGCAACCGCGGCAAGATCCTGGGGCTGGGCTTCGCGCTCCTGGCCGTGGCGGGCATGTTCCTGGCCGTCTACGCGGGGGTCTTCGAGCGCGGGGAGCACACCGTCGTTGACGAGGACCTACTCAACAAGATCTACGCGACCTTCAACTTCACCCGCAGCGAGTGGGTGCCCAGCTACTGGGCCAGCGCGGCCCTGATGCGCGCCGCCGAGCAGAACTGGGGCGCGGCGGCCTTCTACTGGGGGCTCCTGGCATCCACCGCGCTCTTCATCTGGATGCTGGGCGACTTCGTCGCCGAGAAGATCTACGCCTCCAGCTACAGCCGGGGCACCGGCGCGCCCACCCGGCGCTTCTACCGCGTGGGCGGCCTGCTGGACTCCATCGGCCGGGCTCTCTCCCCAATCGCGCCGATCACCTCGCGGCTGATCATCAAGGACCTGCGCACCTTCATGCGCGATCCCGTCCAGTACGTGCAGGTGCTGGTCTTCTTCGGGGTGCTCTTCATCTACTCGGCCAGCCTCAGGACTCTGGGCTACGAACGGGTGGTCCTCGAGCACATCAGGAGCCTGCGCTGGAGCAACTTCGTGGCCTTCACCAACCTGGCCGCCGCCGGGCTGACCCTGGCAACCCTGACCACCCGCTTCGTCTTCCCGCTGATCTCCACCGAGGGCAAGCGCTTCTGGGTGCTCAGCCTGCTGCCCGTGAAGCGCAGCCGATTGCTGCTGGGCAAGTACCTCTTTTCGATGGGCGGGTCGCTCTGCCTGCTCCTGCCCCTGGTGCTGCTCAGCGCCTTCATGCTGGGCACTCCCCGGAACATGGTCGGGATGCAGGTGCTCACCGCGCTGTGCATGTGCCTGGGCCTGCCGGGCATCGCCGTGGGCATGGGCGCGATGTTCCCCAACTTCCGCGAGGAGAGCCCCGCCAAGATCGTCTCCGGCTTCGGCGGCACGCTCTGCCTGGTGCTCTCCATCGGCTTCGTGGGGCTGCTGGTCATGGGCGTGGGCTGGCTCTGCCGCCAGTACGTCTTCGCCCAGGCGGGGATAAGCGTCATGGGCCGGCCGCTGCAACTGGCCGCGCTGCTGGCCGTGGGGCTGGGCGCTCTGGCCACGGTGCTCCCCCTGTGGCTGGGCTGCCGGGCCATCAACAAGGCGGAGCTGTAGCCGGGGGGTTGACACTCAAGCGCCCACGCCTAGAATCGCCCTCGACCTCCGGGGGGAGGAAGGAGCGGCTGGGGTGATAGTCGCGGTCCTCGACGGCCAGGGCGGCAGTATCGGAACGGAGATAGTCAAACGTCTCGCGGGCAAGCTTCCCGAGGGCTGGGAGATCCTGGCCTTGGGCACCAACGCGGCGGCCACCGCGGCGATGATCTCAGCCGGCGCGGAGCGCGGGGCCAGCGGCGAGGGCGCGGTGGTCTGGAACTCGCTGCGCGCCGCGGCCATCGCCGGGCCGCTGGGCGCGGTGCTGGCCAACTCCATGCTCGGGGAGGTGACCCCGCGGATGGCCGAGGCGGTGGCCTCCAGCCCCGCCGAGAAGTTCCTGCTGCCCCTGTCCGCCTGCGGCGTGCAGATCGCCGGAGTCAAGAAAGCAGCCATGCCCGAACTTATCGACGAGCTGGTCGCCAGGCTCCTGGCCTGGGTGGCGAATCCCGCGGCGGACTGCTAGCAGGCCGCCGCGCTTGCGTAGAAGTCGCCGATTTCCCGTTGCAGCTTGTCCGGAGGAGCTATAGACTGTCGCTAGGACAGGCAGACAACCGGGAGGCGAGAATGGCCAAGCAGGAATACACTTTCACCAAAGAGGCCCTGGCCAGCGACCTGCGCGCGCTGGGCCTGGCCGGCGGCGACGTCGTGCTGATGCACTCCAACGCCAGCGTGATAGGCCCCGCCCGCCAGATGGTCAAGGCCCCGGACACCGGAATGCGCTGGATGCTCGACGCGCTGCTGGAGATCATCGGCCCCGACGGACTGCTGACCGTGCCCACCTTCACCAGCACCTTCAAGGACGAGAAGTCCGGCCCGGGCGGCAAGATCTGGAACCCGGACACGACGCCCAGCCGGGTGGGAAGCCTGACCAACTACGTGCTCAAGCAGCCCGGCCGCGCGCGCAGCGACCACCCCACGCACTCGCTGGCCGCCCTCGGCGCTCGCGCGGAGGAGTTCTGCGCGGGACACTCCTGGCGCGAGCGCGCCAGCACCTTCGACCGCAACGGCCCCTGGGGCAAGCTGGTCGACTGGGACGGGAAGATACTCTGGCTGGGCACCGACATGCGCACCCAGACCGCGGTGCACGTGGTCGAGGACTGGATGGACCTGCCCTACATGGCCAAGTGCGTCGCCCTGGTCGAGGACGGTGGAAAGACCAAGGAGGTCGAAACCACCATGAGCCCCAAGGGCCCGCGTGACTTCTACAAGAAGGAATCCAAGGTGGCCCTGGCCTGGGACGCGGCGGGACTCTACACCAAGGGCAAGGTCTGCAGGGCCGACAGCCAGCTGATGAGCGCGCCGGGATTCATCGACTGGCTGTGGAAGGCACACATCGAGGCCCCGGCCATCATCCTCAACGACGACCCCAAGAGCGAGTGGTCGGTCAAGGCCATCAAGGATAACACCGAGTACCTGAAAGAGTTCAAGGGCACCTGGCGACGGTGAACGCCCCCCCCGGCGGTAAGGGGACCGATCAGCCCTTGGCCGCCGCCTTGGCCTTGACCACCTCGATCAGCTTCACGAAGGCCTCGTCGGCGCCTGGTCCGTAAAAATCCCAGCCGGCCCTGGCCGGAGAGTCCAGCCCCCCGCCCTTGGTGCGCAGCACGGCCAGTTTTCTCTTCCGACTGAAAAACTCGATGCGGTTTTCCGGCGCGTCGCCCGGGATCTTGGCCATGCGCCCCGGACCCTTGAAGGGAATCCTGTCCAGCGCCAAGAGCCACTTGCGGATTACGGCAGCATCTCTAACCTCAATGCGCTTCACGTCCTTGCCCCCGAAGTCAGCCCTGGGGGCATGCGTCACCACGATCCGGTCGGTCCGCCCCAGCTTCATCCGGCCGGCGATGCTGGAGCGGCGAAGCTTCAGCGGCGCGACCACCTCGATCTGGACCGCGCCGGTGGTGACCTTGCCGCGCCATTGCCGGTCGCCGCCCTCAGGAAATTCGTACTTCGCCGTTGCCTCGTATTTCCCGGGGGGCAGTTGAACAGGGTGAACCGCGCCGGGGGGCCGCTTTCTCGGGGGGCCGTCCCAGGTGAACCAGTGAGCACACAGCCCCACCGTCACTTTCAGTCTCTCGCCGCCGGCAAGGGTAACCGTCTCGAATGGGTCCCGGCCGTCGTCGGGAATGCGACCCCACCACGAGCCTCCCTTCCCGGAGCCCTTGGGCTTCAGGCGCACGGCCCATGCCCTGCCCCTGCCGATGTCCTCCATGGTGAGCTTGCGGCCGCTCGCGTTGTGGGCGACGACCTGGAAGTCCATATTCGAGGAGTTCGAGGAGAACTTGGCCGGCTTGGCCGACAGCCCGGCCCGCAGCCCGCCCACCGCCTTGCCCCAGGAGACCTTCTCCGCCATCGCGGCTGTGTCGCCGACATGAGGAGCCTCGACAAGCGAGACAGCCCGACAGAGGGCCATATTCCCGGACAGCTTGTGCACCTTGACTGTTCCTACTTTCCGCCCCCCGCGGGTGAGGGCGAACTCAACGTTCAAAGCGACTCCCTGCTCCGTGCCCGCGGCCAAGAAGATGTTCCCACCGCGCATCCACACCACCTTGGTCTTGAGGCCATGGTCAGTAACTTCGGCGACTCCTCCTTTTGCTTCGCCTGGCTCAGGCCACTCGCCAAGCACCCCCCTTGGGTATGGTTCCGACCATCCTGTCCCGTCCAACGCGGGTCCTCTTGACTCTGCCCCCGCCGCCCGCACCTCGAAGTTGCAGGTGAGGGGCAGGAACCAAGCTGGCGCATCGGCGTCCGGGCCTTCGATCTTGGACTTGTCCTCAAGGTAGTAGCGACAGTTCCTGAATAGAATCGTCGCCCGGTACTTGCCCGCCGAGAGCGGGGGCAAGGTGACGGTAAGGTAGACCGCGCGCAGGACAAGCGGCTCTTTTGTGGCACCCTTCCATTTCACGAACTTGACCGGGATTTCGATCTCTGCGCCGGGAGGGCCATGCGCTCGGCCGCCGCCGACTGAACCAGTGCCAGCCCGGAAGAAGTCATACGAGGTGCATGTGTTCGGCAGCTTGCCGACGAGTGTTATGCTCGCCCGGCCGGTATCGCCGACCTTGAAGACCTTCTGGGGCTTGTCGGCGCAACGCGCGAACATCTTGGCGGGATCGGGCTCCAGGTCGAAAGACGTAGGCGCGGCATACAGCCCGCTGCGCTTCTCCTTGTCGGGCTTGACGAGATGAAACCGGACGCTCTCGGCGGGGATGGTGATTCCCCGCTCGCGCAGCTTTTTCAACGCCCATTGGGCCAAGCCTCCCCGGCCGATGAGCAGGCCGCCGTCGTACAGTTCGCAGGGGGACACTTCGTCATCGGCGGCGCGGGTCATCCATTTGATGGCTTCTGGCTTCCTGCCTCCGATCGCGTGCCACTCGCCGATGTAGAAAGCCGCCAGCGCACTCTGCTGGCGATGGTGCTCTTTCCTGTCGGCGGCAAGCTCTTCCGGGATGCGCTTCACTTCGCCCTCGCCAGGCGGGCCCACCTTCATTTCGCGCGGCGTGTAGTTCCCGGTGCTCTTCTGCACCGCCTCGTAATAGTCATCGACGGAACCGACCCCCACAAAGAGCCTGGCAAGCTGCCTGTACTTGTCCGGCCGGCGCTCCATGCCGGCCATGAATTTCGGGCTGGGCTTCATGCCCAGCCGCAGCCGGCACATCTGTCCCCAGATGAAACGCTCCGGGCCAACCCCCTCCTGGAAGTCGTGCTCGAAGTCGGCCAGCGCTTCCTTGTACCTGCCCTGAGCGTAGTAGGCTAGGCCCCGCAGCAGCCAGGTGGATACGATCCAGTTATCCGACTTGATGAGTTTGTCGAGGTCCACGACGGCCCTCTCCGGCATCCCGGCCCGGACATAGTCCAAAGCGCGGCCCTGGAGGCATATTGCCGCGATGTGACGCCCGCCCTTGATCCGGGCGGTCCAGGCCCGGATGCGCACCAGCGGGTCGGGCGATTCGAGGGCTTTCTCGATTTCCTTCTCGCTCATCGGGGGCGGGTCGCGCTCGGCCCCGAGGGGGGCCTGTTCTTTCTCTCCCCCCACCTTGCACCCCGCGACCACCACCCCCATCGCCAGGAAGACGGCCACCACGGCGCCCAGCGCCCAGGTATTCATTCTGGTCATCAGCTTTCTCCTCTTGTCCACGATTCCCTTGATCCTCTCCTCCATCCGCCAGCGCGGGTGGACCAGCCCCACCGTTGCGGGCATGCGCTGGAAGATGCTGGTCTTCCTGGCCATGTTCACCAGACATCGGGCATACTCCTGCGGTTGCGTGCTGCGAAGCACGTAGTTGTCGCAGAGTTCCTCGCGGGCGGCGGCCAGCCGCTTGTTGAGGACATGCACCGGCGGCAGCGGCCAGTAGAGCATCTCGACCAGGCGCTGCATGAATCCCACCAGGTGATCCCGGTGCAGGATGTGCGCGCACTCGTGTGTCAGTACGCTGACCAGCTCGTCAGGCGCGAGCGCATGCGGGAGCTGCCCGGGCAGCACCACCGCCGGCTTGAAGAGACCCACGGTCAGCGGGGTGCCCACGATCCCGGAGACCATGATCGGCGGCAGCTTCTTTGCCGCCAGCGCCGCGCGCACCCGGGCCAGAACGTCTTCCAGGCCACGCTCGTCGAGCGGCTCCAGTTCGTGCCGGAGGCTGGTCAGGACGCCCCAGCCGTGGAGCATCCGGCCAAGCAGGAACAGCGCCCCGGCCGCCCACGTGACCAGGAGCGCCGCGAGGCCCGCGCGAAGCATCTCGCTTGGAGTCATCCCGGGCTTGGCGGGCGCTACGGGAGCCGCGGAAACGGGCGATGGGGTGGTCGGCCCCGCCGTCTTACGCGGACCTTCGCCCACAACCGCAGGCGCGGGAGTGGGAGTGGGAATCACGGCCGACCTCGGCTCCGGCTGGCGGGCGAGGCTCGGCGCTTCCGCCGGCGCGGCCTGGCGCACCGGTATGGAGATCACCGAGAGCCCCAGCCGGTCCGCGGTGAAGGCGGTCAACGGGCTTGCCAGGACCACGGCCAGCGCAGCCAGGTACACGGCGTAACGCAGCGCGGCATTCCTCCGGGCCAGCGTCGCCCCGATGATCCAGGCCAACAGGGCCACCAGCGTGGCCTGCGCCAGCGCGTTGGCCAGGAGCAGCATGGCCCCGTCGCCGGGGTAGAGCTTCAGCAGCCAGCTCATGACTTGCCCCCCGCAGATTCGTCAATGACCCGCCGCAGGTGAGCGGCCTCTTCCTGCGAGATGCCCCGGGCGTTGACCAGGGTCATGACCAGGTTCGCGGTGGACCCGTCGAAGGCCGTGTCCAGCAGACGTGTAAGGAGATTCTTCACTCCCTCTTCCCTGCCGACAGCGGCGGTGTAGACCAGCTCGTTCTTCACCATCCTGCGCTTGAGCCAGTCTTTCTCCGCCAGCCGCGCGAGCACGTTCATCACCGTGGTCCGCACGACGCGGCGGTCCGGCGGCAGCGCCTCCCACACCTCGGTGACAGTGGCCTCGCCCTTCTCCCAGACGATCCGCATCAGCTCCAACTGCGCCTCGGTGATCTTCGGCAGTTTCTTTTCGGCCATGTGCGTTACCTCCAGCCCGGGTCAACCTACGACGCTCATCGTATTAAACTACGATAACCGCCGTAGGTTTCAAGAAAAATTGGGGGGGATTTTTCGCGTTGGCCGGGCGGCCTCGGCAACTCATTCTGAATCAGTGGGTTACGACCGCCCTCTCACGGGCGATTTCCGGGCGAGTTTGCCGGTTTGCGGATAACCGCCCGGCGATACTGCGGGCCGGGTGGGCCTCTGGTTTCGGGTCCCAAGCGCTTGGCTTGGTCAGACCTCCATCCACTCGGTGTGGAACCACTCGCCGCGGGGCTTGTCCACGCGTTCGTAGGTGTGGGCGCCGAAGTGGTCGCGCAGGCCCTGGATCATGTTGGCGCTGACCCGCGCCGAGCGATAGGCGTCGAAGTAGGCCAAACTCGCCGCGTAAGCTCCGGCGGGGATGCCCGCGTCGATAGCCAGCTTGCACACGTCGCGCAGGTCGCCCTGGCGCTTCTCGACGTCGGCCTTGAACTGCTCGTCCACTAACAGGTTAGGCAGCTTGGGGTTGCGCTCGAAGGCCTCGGTGATGCGGTTGAGGAACTGCGCCCGGATGATGCAGCCGCCGCGCCAGATGCGCGCGCAGGCTCCGAAGTCCAGGTCGTAGCCGTACTCCTCGCTGGCCAGGCGCAGCAGGGCCATTCCCTGCGCGTAGGAGCATATCTTGGCCGCGTAGAGGGCGTTGCGCAGCTTCTTGACCAGTTCCGCCTTATCGATGCCCACCTTGACCTCGGGGCCCTTGATCAACTTCGAGGCCGCCACGCGCTCCTCCTTGAAGGAGCTGATGATCCGGGCTTCGACCGCGGCGTTGATGGTGGGGGTTGGCGCGCCGAGGTCCAGAGCGTCCTGGCTGGTCCACTTGCCGGTGCCCTTCTGGCCGGCGGCGTCGAGGATCACGTCGACGAGCGGCTTGCCGGTTTCGGGATCGTCGTAGGCCAGGACCTTCTGGGTGATCTCCACCAGGTAGGAGAGCAGCTCGCCCTTGTTCCACTCCGCGAAGACGTCGGCAATCTCGTGGGCGCCCATGCCGGCGGCATCCATCAGCGCGTAGCTCTCGGAGATGAGCTGCATGTCGCCGTACTCGATGCCGTTGTGGACCATCTTGACGTAGTGGCCCGCGCCGCGCGGCCCCAGGTAGGTGCAGCACGGCTGGCCGTCGACCTGCGCGGATATCTTGGTGAGAATCGGCTCGACCAGCGCGTAGGCCTCCTTCTGCCCGCCGGGCATGATGCTGGGGCCCTTGAGCGCACCCTCCTCGCCGCCGGAGACCCCGGTGCCGATGAACAGCAGGCCCTTCCCGGCGAGCTGCTTCGCGCGCCGCTCGGTGTCCTTGAAGTAGGAGTTGCCGCCGTCGATGACCAGGTCGCCCTTCTCCAGCACGGGAACCAGCTGGTCGATCATCGCGTCGGTGGCGGCGCCGGACTTGACCATGAGGATAATCTTGCGGGGCTTCTCCAACGCGGCGGCGAGTTCCTGCGGCGTGTGGCAGCCCACGAAGTCCTTGCCCTTGGCGCGGCCCTCGAGGAACTTGTCGACCTTGCTCGCCGTGCGGTTCCAGACCGCCACGGAGAAACCCTTGCTCTCGACGTTCAAGGCCAGGTTCTCGCCCATCACCGCCAGGCCCACCAGGCCGAACTGCTGTTTCTTCTCCGCCATCTCTCGCGCCGCTCCTTTCGGATTGCCGGTTTCTCGGGATCAGGGGAGCATTCTATGGGCCGCGGAAACGCGCTCAAGTGACGAAAAGAAGCGGCCCCCGCGCCAGGCGGGGGCCGCCGTGAACATTAGGCTCTTCTAGAAGGCCGTGGGCACCGGCGGTTTCGGACTTGGCCGGCGCTTGGCGACCTTGGGCGTCACCCACTTGACCTCCAGCTGGTTGGAGGCCAGCTTGCCGTTCCAGGGCTCCAGGCCGGGGACCAGCGCCCTGCCCGGGGCGACCTCCACCACCACGCGCAGCTTGTAGTCGCCGTCGGCGGGGAACTTGAGGCCGCCGACCCGGCCGACTATCCAGGGAAAGCCGCGCAGGTCCTCGGTGATCTCCTCCCCGGGCTTGAGCACCGTGGCATCCATCGAGCCCGGCGGGCGCTTGAAGGCCGGGCGCTTCTTGAAGTAGTAGGAGACATTGGCGAGCTCCTTCTCCGGCACCCACTTGCGGAGCTTGCTGCTCTCCACCCGGACCATCTCCTTGGCGCCCTTGTACCTGCCCTTGGAGACCTTGAGCTTGCCCATCTCGCCTTCCGGTATCCACTTCCTGATCTTGGCCAGCTCGACCATGTGCTTGTACTCGTTAGGCGGCAGCGCGTTGCCCTTCGCGTCCGAGCCCTCGAACTTCACCGCGCCGGCCAGCCGGAAGTGGGCGGGCAGCAGCACCACCGTCTTCCCGGCGTTCCTGAGCCTGACCACCAGCCTCTTGTGCTCGCGGACCTGAAGCTCGCCCTCTGTCTTCTCGAAGGCGGGGCTTGACTTGTGGATGTACTTGCCGTCCGGCGTCTTCTTGTAGTTAGCGGTCTTGACCGTCTTGAGTTCGATCGTGAGCTGCAGTCCTGCCTCCTTCGCCTCGGAGGCGCACGCGGCGCACGCCAGCAACATCCCGGCGGCCGCGGCGGTGATCGTCTTTATCTTCATCTGCTGTCCTCCCGCTCGGCCGCGTCTAGAAGACTTCCTTGCCGCCCTTGCCACCCTTGCTGCCCTTGCCGGGCGTGCCGGGCGTGCCGGGCTTCACCCAGCGACGGCCCTGGTAGACGCCGATCAGCTTCTCGTCGAGCCCCAGCTTGATGAGGATCGCGTTGGAGCGGACCTTGCCGCCGGCCAGCTTGTGGCCGCCGGGCAGGTCGAGGCCCGAGCCCAGGTCGAGCTCCACCCACATGACGTAGGTCCCGGCGGGCAGCTTGACCTGTTCCCCCTTGCCGCGGTAGGCCAGGCCCATCTTCTTGTAGCGTGCCTTGACGGCCTCGGTCCGTTTCTTCTCCACAGCTTCGTGCTTCTTGCTGGCGTAACCGCGGTCCACGCGCGCGTAGAACCTGCCGGAGGCGATGCCCAGCTCGAAGACCTCCCCGGGCCGGAGCACGCTGAGCTGGCCGGCGCCCGGCTTCCCGGCGGCCGGCGCGGCCACCGTCCGCACCTTGCCAGTCCCGTCCTTGAGGTAGAAGGTCACCGCGTTCTGGAAGTGCCCCAGACCCAGGGGCAGCAGGAGCGGCTCCTTACCCGTGTTCTTGATGCGGATCACCGGCGTCTCCGCCTGGTAGGCGAACTTCTTGGCGCCGCCGGGGATGAAGACCATGTTGCCGCCGAGCATGATCAGCTTGCCCTCGCGGGTCTCCGCCCGCGAGCCGTAATCCTGGACCCTCTTGCCGAGTTCCACGGCCAGCGACACCGGAGCGCCGGCCAGCGCCCCCGGCTTGGGCAGGTTGGGGTCCGCCAGGACGGCCGCCGCCGCTCCGGCCGGCGGAACCTCTGTGATGACCGTAGTCAGGCCGGTGCGAACCTCGTCGCCGACCGCCACCGCGCCCGTCGCGACCAGGACCGCGCGCCGCTCGGTGACGGATGTCACTGTCCCGCTCCAGCCCTTGGCCTGGCAGGCGAACTTGAAGCCCTTCCTTACCCCGTCGGAGCTGCCCAGCGATATCGTGACCTTCTTCCCGTCGGCGGCCACCACCCGGCCCTTGATCACGCGCTTGGTCGAGCTCACCGCGGGCCCCTCGGCGGAGACCGCCTGGAGCACCGCCGGCGTCCCCAGGCCGGCCAGCATTCCGGCCGCGAGCACCGAGGCAACCGTGATTCGCACCTTCTCCCAGAACATCATCTTGAACGCTCCCTTCGCTAAGGCTGCTGCGGTCACCCCCGCTCCGGCGGCCGCACTCGCGGTTCCGCCTGCGAGGGAGGGAAGGGATGCCAGGAGTTTTGCGGGCACTGCCGCCTGGGCCTGGCCGGCCAGCAGGCTGGCCAGTCCGGCCGCGCCCAGCGCGACGCCGCGGCCCGCCAGCCGGCGGCGCAGACTATCGAGCCCCGCGCTCACCCGGCTGGCCGCGGTGCCCTCGGGCACACGGAGATCGCGGGCCAGCTCGGCGTGGCTCTGGCCGATCAGGTAGTGCCGGGCCACCGCCTCGCGCTGCTTGGCGGGCAGGCGCCCGACCTCGGCGTCGAGGACCTCGCGGACCTCGTCCCAGCCGACTTCGGCGGGATGGACTGCTGCCGGTTCCATCTGAGCGGCCTCCTCCTCGTGACGCGCGCGTCGGGCGCGGCCCCGGGCGGCGACACTGGCCACCCGCATTGCCGTGCCGTGCAGCCAGGAGGCCAGGTGTCCCGGGCGGACCTTGCGGGCCCGGTCGGCGAGGGCCAGGAAGACCGCCTGGGAGGCGTCCTCCGCGTCCTCGCGCGAGCCCAACCGCCGGAGACACACCGAGAAGACCAGTCCCGCGTAGCGCCGCGCCAGGCGCTCGAAGGCCTCCGGAGACCCGGTGCGGGCGAACTCGCGGAGTTCTCTGGCTTCGTCGGTGGCCAAGTGGCTGCTCCCTGTCTGCGCGTCCCTTCCAACCGGGGGATGTCCGGAGGGGGAGCCGCTCTTCGGTGGAAAACCAGGAAAAAGCTACCCGACTGATTTATAACAGGTTAGGGGCGCGAAGGTCAATGCTTCCGCCGAAAGCCGCCGTTGACTCGGGCCGGCGCTGCCGTAAACTGAACCCCATGCTGGCCGGGACCGAGGGCAGTTCGTTGAAGCTGTGGGCGCTGGCCGCCGCCGCGGCACTGGTCTTGGTGATCCTCATCGCGAGAATGCTCCTCCGGCGGGCGCGCGCCAGGCGCCGCGCGGAGCTCTTCGCCGCGAGCTTCTCCGAAGAGCGGGTCGCGATACTCCAACGCAACGTGCCCCTCTACGCCCGTCTGCCGGAGGAGTTGCGAAAGGAGCTCGGCGGGCACATAAACGTGTTCCTCGACGAGAAGCGCTTCACCGGCTGCGGCGGGCTGGAGATCACCGACGAGATACGGGTTACTATCGCCGCGCAGGCCTGCATCCTGCTTCTTGGTCGGAAGGCGGGGTACTACCCGCGGTTCAGCAGCATCTTCGTCTATCCCGGCGCGTACATCGCCGAGGGGACCAAGCGGGCGGGAGACGTCGCCGTGGTCGAGACCCAGGCGCGCGCCGGCGAGTCCTGGCAGGGCGGGCCGCTGGTGCTCTCCTGGGACGACGTGCAGGGCGGCTCGCGGGACGTGCGCGACGGCCACAACGTGGTGCTCCACGAGTTCGCCCACAAGCTCGACCAGGAGGACGGCCGGGCCGACGGCGCGCCGCTGCTGGGTCAACGCTCCCGCTACGTGACCTGGGCGCGGGTGCTGGCCGGGGAGTACAACGAGCTGGTCGATAAAGTGGGCCGGGGCCAGAGGACCGTGCTCGACGACTACGGGGCCACCGACCCCGCGGAGTTCTTCGCGGTGCTGACCGAGACCTTCTTCGAAAAGCCCCGGCAGCTGAAGAAGAAACACCCGGAGCTCTACGAAGAAGTAAAGGGGTTCTACAAGGTCGACCCGCTGGAGTGGCGCGAGCCCGAGCGCCCGGATCAGTAGGACTCGGCCTCTCTCGCAAGTTTCCGGCGCGGAGGCGGTTGCGATAACGCACGGAACTGGCAAGAGACGGGGGTTTGCTTACAGTAAGTTGCTTACAATCCGGCCATTCATTCCTTGCAGCGCAGTTTCCACTCGCCGTCGCCAGTCACGTTGAAGAGATAGTATCCTTCCCGCTTGACATGAACCGCCTGAGAACCTTTAGAGTTCCCGATTGCGTTGGCCACCAGGGCTATGTTTTCTCCGGCTGAGCTCATCAACATGACGGCAAAGTGTCCCGCGCCCGTGTATTCGTATTCCACAATCACCAGACCCTTGAGCAGGCGGACAACTTTCGTCGCCTTTGGCCCGGTACCCGAGAATTCAGCCAGCGTCAAGCGGCCCAATTGAACGACCGGGGGATGGGTCGGTTTCGCGGCTGGCAACGTGGAAGGCCGCGGTCGCGTCTTGCGGGGGGCTTCCCCGGTGGTCGCGCGGCCCATGAAACCCGCCGCGGCCAGGGCCAAGGCGGCCAGGAGCAGGGCGGCAGTGACCACCACAGGCAGCGCGGTCCACCAAGTGTGGGTGCGGATGCGCTTCACGTCATCGCGGATATCGGCCAGGAGCTGCACGGGGTCCACCGGCAGGGGCGGCGGCGCGGGCTTCGGCTTCTTGGCGGCCGCCGTCTTGCGGCGGGGCTTGGGGGCTGCCAGACCGCGGGCATCGCACTCCAGGCAGATCATGGCGTGGAGCTCGTCGCTTACCACCATCGTCTCGGCCCGGACCTCCCGGCCGCAGCTCGCACAAGTCGCCGTGGTGACCACTGCTCACCGCCCCGCCGTTTTCCGGTAGTCGAACTGCGGCGCGCCGCCGTCGCGGGTGGTCAGGCGGGCCACCCACTCGGCACCCGTCTCCGGTTTCCTGGTGTACACGAACACGAATATCTGATTGGGGGCGGCGCGGTACTTCGAGGGCTTGGCCTTGGCCTTGTACCACAGATTCAGCATCGCGTTCTGAATCTCCTTGCGCGGCGTCCCGGCCTTGATCAGTATCCGGTAGCTGACCATCGTTTTGACCGGCGCGTCGTGAAACTCCTCTTTGAGCACGGTGTACTCGGCGGCCTTGCCCGTGGCCTTGGGGATGCCGGGCGGAGGCACCTTGTCAGCGCGGGCGCAGAAAATACACCCCCCGATGGCCAGCAGGATCATCAAGAGGCAGCCACCCGCGCCGATGGCGTACTCGGTGCCCTTATTCATGCGGGCTCTCCTCAGTAGTCGGTCTTCTCCTCGCCGGCCGGCTGGGGCGCCTCGGGGGGCGGGGGCTTCTCCTCGTCGGCCTTTGACGCCTCCGCGGCCTCCGCGGCCTTGGCGGCCTGCTCTTCGGCCTTTATCTTGGCCTTCTTCTCGCGCTCCAGCTCCGCCTTGGTCTTGGGCCACTCGTCGAGCCCCTCGGCCTCGAAGGCCAGCGCGTCCTCGCTGGCCGGCTGCGCGATGATCCTGGCCGGCGGGCTGAACCTGTGGGCCAGCAACGCCTCGCTCAGCGGGTCTTCTATGTAGTGCTCGATGGCCCGGCGCAGCGGGCGGGCGCCGAACTCCGGGTTGAAACCCTTGTCGAGGAGGAACTCGTAGGCCTCCTCGCTGAGCTTCAGCGCGAAGCCCTTCTCCTTCATGCGCTCGTCCAGCCAGGAGGTCTGGATCTTGACGATCTCCTTGAGGTTCTCGCGGTTGAGCTGCCGGAAGACGATGGTGTCGTCCAGGCGGTTGATGAACTCCGGGCGGAAGACCTTCTCCATCTCCTCGTGGAGGACCTTCTTCATGTTCTCGTAGGTCATCTCCTCGCTGCGCTTGGCGAAGCCCATGGCCCCCTGGTTCTTGATCAGCGACGCGCCGATGTTGCTGGTCATGATCAGCACGGTGTTGCGGAAGGAGACGTGCCGCCCGAAGCTGTCGGTGAGCTTGCCCTCCTCCATGATCTGCAGCAGGAGGTTGAACACGTCGCCGTGGGCCTTCTCTATTTCGTCAAAGAGCACCACCGAGTAAGGCCGGCGGCGGATGCGCTCGGTGAGTTGGCCGCCCTCCTCGTAGCCCACGTAGCCGGGAGGCGCGCCGACCATCCGGCTGACGTTGTGCTTCTCCATGTACTCGGACATGTCGATCTGCACCAGGGCCTCGTCCGAACCGAACATGAACTCGGCCAGGGCCTTGGCCAGCTCGGTCTTGCCTACGCCCGTCGGTCCCAGGAACACGAAGGATCCCACCGGCCGCCGGGGATCCTTGAGCCCCGAGCGCGACCGGCGGATGGCCCGGGCGATGGCGTGGATGGCCTCGTCCTGGCTGACCACCCGCTTGTGGAGGCCCTCCTCCATATTGAGCAGGCGCTCGGTCTCCGCGCCGGCCATGCGCTGCAGGGGGATCCCGGTCATGCCCGAGACCACCTCGCGGATCACCTCGGGGTCCACGGTGCCGCGGGTCTCGCGGGCCTTGTCGCGCCACTCCCGCTGGATGCGGCGCATTCGGGCGCGGAGCTCCTCGGCCTTGTCGCGGAACTTGGCGGCGGTCTCGAAGTTCTGCTCGGCGACGGCCTCCTCCTTCTCGCGCTCCAGCTTGGCGATCTCGTCCTCCAGGCCCTTGAGGTCCGGCGGGCGGGTCATGGCCTGCAAGCGCACCCGGCTGCCGGTCTCGTCGATCACGTCGATGGCCTTGTCGGGCATGAAGCGCCCGGTGATGTAGCGGTCGGCGAGCTTGACGGCCTCCTCCAGGGCCTCGTCGGAGTAGCTGACCAGGTGGTGGGCCTCATACTTGTCGCGCAGGCCCTTGAGGATGTCCAGGGTCTCCTCGGACGTGGGCGGGTTGACGGTGATGGTCTGGAAGCGGCGCTCCAGAGCGGCGTCCTTCTCGATGTGCTTGCGGTACTCGTCGAAAGTGGTCGCCCCGATGCACTGCACCTCGCCGCGGGCCAGCGCGGGCTTCAGGACGTTGGAGGCGTCGATGGAGCCCTCCGCCCCGCCGGCGCCCACCAGGGTGTGCAGCTCGTCGATGAACAGGATCACGTTGGGGTTGCGGCGGACCTCGTTCATCACCGCCTTGATGCGCTCCTCGAACTGGCCGCGGTACTTGGTGCCGGCCACCATCATGGCCAGGTCCAGGATGATTATGCGCCGGTGGCGCAGGAGCTCGGGGACGTCGCCCTTGACCACCCGCTGGGCGAAGCCCTCCACGATGGCGGTCTTGCCCACCCCGGCCTCGCCCAGGAGCACCGGGTTGTTCTTGGTGCGCCGGGCCAGGATCTGCAACACCCGCTGGATCTCGGTGTCGCGGCCGATGATGGGGTCGAGCTTGTCGTCGCGGGCCAGCAGGGTGAGGTCGCGGCCGAAGGAGTCCAGCGCCGGGGTCTTGCTCTCCTTGCCCTCCGGGCCGGTGGCGGGTGCCCCGCCGCCCATGCCCGGCGCGCCGCCGGGTACCCCGCCGGGGTCGCCCGCGCCGGAGGGCGGGCCGGCCTGGGGCTCGGCGCCGGTCAGGAACTCCATGACCTCGTTGCGGACCTCATCGAGGTTGAGGCCCAGGTTCATGAGCACCTGCGCGGCGATGCCCTCGCTCTCGCGCAGCAGACCCAAGAGCAGGTGCTCGGTGCCCACGTAGTTGTGGTCGAGGTTGCGGGCCTCCTCCATGGCCAGCTCCAGGACCTTCTTGGCCCGGCTGGTGTAGGGCTTGTCGCCCTTGGTGACCGTGGAGGGCCCGGAGCGCACCAGCTTCTCGACTTCCATGCGCACCTTCTCGAGGTCCACGCCCAGGTTCTCGAGGACGTTGGCGGCCACCCCGCTGCCCTCCTTGACCAGACCCAGGAGGACGTGCTCGGTGCCCACGTAGTCGTGGTTGAAGCGGATGGCCTCCTTGCGAGCGTAGGTCATCACCTTGCGGGCCCGGTCAGTGAATCTGTCGAACATGCTTTCCTCCGTGTCGGTGGCGGTGCGCCGGCCACTGTCCCTAACCCGATCCCGGCCGCCGGTCTTCCATCGGGGTTGCCATTATTATGTCGCAAATGGTCGGCCTCGGCAAGCGACTTCCGCCGCGCTTGACGGCCACCGCCCCCGGCCGTAGGCTGGTCCCCGGCAGGAGGCAGGGCTTGAAAACACCCGGGAAGGCGCGAAGCGGCCCCTTCAGGGCCGAGATCAGCAAGGAGGAGATCAACCGGCTGCCGGTGGGCGGCTACCGCGGGCCCATTGAGTTAATAGCCTCGCCGCAGGAGGTGCGCGCGGCGGTGAGCGCGCTGCGCCGCGAGAAGGTGCTGGGCTTCGACACCGAGACCCGCGCGGCCTTCCGCAAGGGGGAGAGCTACCCCCCAGCGCTGGTGCAGCTGGCCACGACGGACGCGGTCTACCTCTTTCGCCTCAGCCGCCTCAAGGGCCTGGGCGGCCTGGCGCCGATACTGTCTGACGCAAGAATAACCAAGGCCGGGGTGGCCCTGGAGCGGGACATCAAGGAACTCCAGGAGGTCAAGCGCTTCCGGCCGGCGGGCTTCGTGGAGTTGGGGAAACTCAGCGACGGGCAGGGCATCGCCGCCAACGGCCTGCGCGGCCTGGCCGCCTGCGTCCTGGGTCTGCGCCTCACCAAGGGAGCCCAGCGCTCCAACTGGGCGCAGACGCGGCTCACCGACAAGCAGATCCAGTACGCGGCCAACGATGCTTGGGCCTGCCGGGAAATCTACCTGCGCCTGGCGGCGCAGCATGGTTAATGGTTAATGGCTGATGGCCGGAATCCGCCCCGCGGAGGTCTGAGCGAAGCCCTCAGCCGCCGCCCGGCGAGCCGGAGGGAGGCGAGAGCACCCGCATGGCCTTGCCGCATATCTGGCAGGTGTGCTCCGCGGGGAAGCCGACGATCTTGACCACCAGCTTCTCGAAGCAGTAGGGGCAGAGCACGCTGACCGCCACGGCCTGGACCTCGGCGTTGCGGGGCTGGGCGGGCATCGCCGCGCTGCTCGACGGCGAACGTCTCTTCATGCGGCGGGAGCTGCTGCGCTGCTTCTTGCGGCGGCTGCTGCTGCGGGCGGCGGGCAGTAACCGCGTGCTGGGCGGGGTGCGCTTCGTCGCGCGCTTCGTCGTGCGCTTCGTCGTGCTCTTCGTCGTGCTCTTGACCGGGGCGGTGGGCACCGCGGGAAGCGCGTCGGTGTCGGCGCCGATCTTCTGGGCGCAGATGATGCAGTATACTTTATTGCCCTTGCGGACCGCGTCCCCGAAGCCGAAGTCGTCGCCGGTGATGCGCTTGCCGCAGATCTCGCAATATTCCAGGTCGTCGCTCAAGAGCCTCTCCGCCGCAGGGCCTTGCCTCCGCCGGGAATTCTATCCCCCGGGGCGCGAAAGTCCAGACGTTAATATCCCCGTTCGCCGCTTGTCGGACGCCCCGCCCCGCCGCTAGAATACTCCCATGCCTCAAGGAGCCGTGGCCCGCCGCAACCGCCGGCTGAAGATCTACGGGAGCGTCGTGCTGCTGGCGGGCGCCTGCGCCGTCGTCTACTGCGCGACGCGGCCGGGTTTCGACCTGTCCACGCCGGAGAGCGCCCTGGACACTCTCGAGCGGGCCATGAAGGCGCGCCGCTGGTCGGTCGCCGAGAAGTGCCTCAGCGACCGCAGCCGCGAGCACTACGCCGACGCGATCAAGGACCGCAGCCTCTTCGACTTCTACAGCCCGTACGGCTACGTCGTGGCCGACGGCCAGACCTTCACGCCCGAATGGAAGGTCCGCGATATCAAGGTCACCGGGGAGACCGCCCGCGCGCGCATCTCCGCGGGACTGCCGCTGATAGGCGCGGGGCAGTTTTCCCTGTGGCTCGACCTGGTCCAGGGCGAGGACGGCCTCTGGCGGGTGGACGGCCCGCTGGTGGAATTCAAGCAACAGTACGAGCGGCTGATCCCCCCGAAGGGCAAGGGCTGGGCCAAGCGTTTCGAGGTGCGTTGAGAACGTGGACTCCCGCGAGCGCGTCGAGAAGTGCCTCAAGCACGAAGAACCCGACCGGGCCCCCGTCGACTTCTGGGCCGCCAGGGAGGTCAAGCAGCGACTGGTCGAGCACTACGCCGCGCGGGACATTGAGGACGTCCTGGACCGCTTCGGCGTCGACTTCCGCTACATAGCAGGCCCGCCCTACGTCGGCCCGGAGCTCGCGACGCGTCCCGACGGCGGTCGTGAGGACCACTTCGGAGTCCCCCGCCGGACGGTGAGCTACGGCTCGGGCCTGGAGGCCGGGACCTACGAGGAGGTCTCCGAGTATCCCCTGGCCGCGGCCGAGTCCGTTGACGAGGTGATGAGCTACGCCAAGTGGCCGGACCCCGACTGGTTCGACTACGCCGCCGCCAGCGAGCAGGCCCGGCGCGCGCGGGAGAGCGGCAAGGTAGTCGCCTTCATGGGCGACCGTCTCAATCGTTGCGCGCAGCTCAAACCCGGGATGTACCTGCGCGGCGTCGAGCAGATACTCATGGACGTCTTTCTCAATCCCGAGATTGCCGCGGCGGTCTTCAAGCGCATCGCCGACTTTTATGTCCAGTACGCGCGGCGCACGCTGGGGGCCGCCGGGGGAAATATCGACCTTCTCTTCACCGGCGACGACTTCGGGATGCAGGAGAACCTGTTACTGCCCCCCGAGAAGTGGCGCGAGTTCCTGCGTGATGGCTTCAAGCGTTTCATAGACGTGGGCCACGAGTTCGGCTGCCGGGTGGCCCATCATACCTGCGGCTACGTGACGCCGCTGATTCCCGACTTCATCGACTGCGGGCTTGATATCCTCAACCCCCTGCAGCCGGAGGTCCCCCGCCTGGACATGGCCGCGGTCAAGCGCGAGTTCGGCGAGCGGATTTCGTTCCACGGAGGCATCTCCATCCAGCAGACCATGCCCCGGGGCACGCCGGAAGAAGTGCGCAATGAAGTAAAGCAGCGCTTCGAGACACTGGCCCCCGGCGGCGGCTACATATTCTGCACCGCGCACAACATCCAGGCGGACACCCCGCTGGAGAATATCGCCGCGCTCTTCGACGCTTACCGGGAGTTCGGCGCCTACGCCTGAACGCCGACGACGACGCCCCCCCCTCGTCGAAACCGTATCCCGCGAAACCCCGCTGGGCAAGCCGCTGCACAAGTGAAAGTCGGCATCTTTTCGGAATTCGCGAAACCGCGGGCGCGGCGCGGAGTCAAAGGGACTGATGATAAACAACTCAACCAGGACGAAGGAGGAGAAGAACGGCGTGCTCCGGATATACGGGCAGGAGTAGAATCAGTCTGGAGTCCGGAGTCTGGAGTCCGGAGGCTGGAATATGCTTGTCTGGTGAAAGTGCGCCGGCTAGAATCGCCCGCAACAGGGGTTGCCGGGACGGCCCGGTACTGAAAAGGGGAATCTCGAAATGGACGAGAAGCGCAAGGTCGGCGCGGGCCTGTACTTTATCGGTGCGGGCGCCGTCATAGCAGCGATGTGGGGTTGGTTCCTGCTCGAGCAGTTCACAGACTTCAGGGTAACGAACGCCAGCGGAACGGTGGACTCGGAACCCATTCACATACTGTTTCCGGCCATTGCCACCCCGCTGGCGCTGGTGGTCGCGCTGTTCCTGTGGCGCCGGGCGGCGGGCATCGTCGCCAACGGCGTGCCGCTGGAAGCGCTGGTCACGGCGGTGGGCCGCGAGATACAGAGCATGCGCGACGTATCCCTGGAGTACGAGTTCGAGGGCAAGGGGTACCAGAAGAAGATGAGCGTAAGCTCGGCGGTCGCCGACGATCTGTCCGAGGGCGACAAGCTCGCCGTGACCGTGGACAAGCGCAACCCGGCGCGGGTGGTTCTGCAGTAGTAGAAGCGGCAAGCGCCGGCTCGGTTGGGGGGATCAGGCCTCGGGTTCCGTCGCCGGTTGAGGGAATGGGCAAGCTGGTCGCGGAGATCAACCCCGCTCATTCGTCGAAGCAGTTTGGCACATTGCCAAACTGCTCTGCAGCAGTGTGTATTGCCATTATGGCATCTAGGTGCTCGGGCGCCGGCGTGGGATTCCTCCCAAACAACGACACTGTCGTCTGGGAGGGGCATCGCTCGTCATCACCTCCGTAGTGATAAGGATGGTTGGTTAGGCACACTAGACAATAAGGATCAAAGTGCTCTTTGCCTTTGCCCCCGAACTTGCAGACTTGGTCTAGCACGCCTTTGATGTCCGACGACTTGACATAATCCGGCGGTAGTGGAGTGGTATTGAGGTCCACAAACACGACATATGGTCTGCTAATGTTCTTCCCAAGAGCGGCCTTGAGCAGACGCCTTATGATTATTTTCCCCGCTCTCTTTGAGAGCTTACCTCCATCAAACCCAAGGACGCCTCGTACATGGCGGCTCTTAGCCTCAACGTCTATCTCTTGTCCCGTGGCCTTGTGGACCCCGACGAACTCGGGATGGGTCCGCGTCTTGTCCCCCTCATCTTCGTAGGCAAGTGCATACCCAGCACGAACACACGTAGCTGCGGCGAATACTTCATGACGGGCGCCCTGGAACTGCTCCCTATTCTTGAGCCGCGCGACTAGGCGCTCCTGAACTCCGGCGTTGCTCTTAAGCACATACAAATCGTACGCGAGGCAGATGAGAGCTTTCATCGCTCCATTGGGTGTGACGGCGAATACTCCTTGCGCGTTGGGTTCTTGCCGTTGTTGAAACCTGCACATTCGGACATACCAATCAACTACAGGATGGCGTTCCCCCGAGGGCTTTGCGAGTTCGGCCTGACCCCACTCCGCACCGAAGACGCCGCCCAAGTAGGCTGGGAGGAAGTCTATGAATGTCCTCCACTTTCTCCCGCGCTTCGGCCAATATATCTGGTTCCCAACCGCGACTATGCGTTCCCCCCTATACTCTACAGAAAGCGTCTCCTTCACCTTCCCGTATCGTGCTTCCCGTCGGCGCCTTCTAATGTCTTCTCGCCTGAGCTTCTGAGCAGTCAGATTGTCAACTGGGAGGGCCGTGGGACCGTTCTTGGGTTGGGGCTCCTTGTCTTGACGGGAACAGCAACTCTTGTACTTTCTTCCACTGCCGCAAGGACAGCGCTCATTCCGACCTGGCTTGTGTTTGCGAGTGGCCAATCTACTGCTAGGCCTTCTTTGCCTTAGTGTCAGGGCTGTTCGATGCCGCGGGGTCCTGGCCAAGCATGAGCCAATCTGAGTTCTTGCTCCAGAGAAACGCCCCTTCGCGACCGGGCTGGTCTGGCGTCAACTCGTTGGCGCGGTCGGTGAAAGAGGCGGCCCAGTAGATGGAATGAAACCACTTGTAGTTGGGAAGTGTCTGGAGGACAGCGCGAGCGTCGTCTATGTTGCAGAATCCATAGGCATCATAGAGAAGGAGCGCCACATTGGGGTACACGCTCATTATCTTGTCCACTCCCCCGAGTCGCGCAAGCTTCTTGTTGACTCGCTCACCTATCAACTTCGTAACTTGCTCCCTAGATTCCCCTTCCCATTTTGCAACTACGAACCCAACAGGCCCAACGTAGATGGGCCCGGATGTTGAGCACCTCTTCAACAACACCCGGGCCCTGCCGTCCGCCCACATAGGCAATGCATCATCCTCAGTTGCATTTTGCGTTCGATGGATGAAAGCTGCCGCACTGTCCAGTACCGCTCGCCACTGTTGAGAGCGTCTCCTCGGCAACGTAGGCTTGCCGTGCAGCACCAGTGCATACGCGCCCTCCATGGATCCGACGGCTTCAGCTTTGGCTTGCATGGCATCGGCAAGTTGCTGGCAGCGTGCTCGATACTCAAGGCTAGACCTGTCGACGACGCTCGTTACTTCGACAGCGAACCTTTCCCCATCGATAGTGCACCAGAAGTCCGGCGGGTCGTCCTCCTCCGGTGTCACGTCCACGACTTTGGCGAGGCCCTTGCTCTTCAGATGGTGTTTGAAGGAATCAATGCACACTAACTCTTCGTCAATACGGTCAGGTGCCTGTCGGTGAGGCATCAGCCCACCACCTTCGCATGACTGTCTTCGCGGACCATTCCGATGACACCCACCTTCAATTCCCCGCTCGGCCCTTCTCCATTCCTTCTACTAATACAATACGCCACACCTCTGAGGGTGTCAAGGCTCGCCACGAAGTCGCGAGTCCGTAGGCCGTAGACCATAGGCTGTAGGAGGTCCGTTGTGAGTTGGCAGTTCTCAGAAGCCAGGAGCGGATTATGGGGCTCAAATCGCGCTTTTCATTGCTCACATGCGACTGAACAACAGCCGCTTACATTTTCTCCATATTATTCTGTATTATCTGCTTGACATTCGGGTATGTTCGGTGTATAATACTGTAGTGCTGAGCGGCGCCCTCGGGCGCCCGAAGCGCTGCAGCGAGGTTCGTCAAGACTACGCCAGGAGGGCGGAACCTCGACGGTTTGCCACGGATGGCGAAAGATATCGTTCGGCGGAGGCACCGAGACGTGATAAAGGACACCGCCAGCCGGGAACTCCCCTTCCCCCGCGAGGTCTTGATCGACGCCGCCCGTCTGTTCGCCCGGGGCGCGGAGTGGGAGGCCATCGCCCAGAGCACCGGCGCCAACGTCGGCGATCTGGTTACGTTCTCCATCGACCATCCCGAGGTCTGGGGGCCGCTGTACGAGCGCGCGGAGAAGCTGCGCCTCGCGGAAGCCGAGGGCCAGACCATCAAGGGCTTGTGTACGCTGCTCAAGGGCGATGACGAGGCGGCAGCCGAAAACGCGGCCAGAGAGCTATTGATCCACCGCCGCCACGTGGAGAGAAGACGTTATCAACCACCAAGACACAAAGACACCAAGAACCTTGAGGGCTTCAACGCGGCGGAAGCCGCTCCCGAAGCCAGTGCGCTTTCCCGCGACCCGGGCTCCAACTTGGTGCCTTGGTGTCTTGGTGGTAAAGAAGAAGCGCCGGAAGAGCTAGTGCGTCGGATTACTTACGCCGCCAATCGCGTGGCACACGGGGACGACTACCACAGGATCGCGCGGGAAACGGGACAGACCGAGATTGACGTCACCCGCTGGGCTTTCCTTTACGCCAAAGCCTGGGACAGGGCATATCCGACAGCCAGAAGAACGGCAGCCCAGGCCGGCGCGGCACGGGCGATTAACAGGCTGCTGGTCTTTGTGACGAGCCCGGACCTCAAGCAGGCCGCCCGCGCGGGCCGAATCCTGCTCGTCCACCGCCGCCACATGCATTGGGCTAATCAACCACAGAGCGCGGGGCAGGGCGCCCTAACATATCCGTCCTCCGTGACTCAGGCCGTAGTCGCCATCCCTGGCGACGGCTCGCTTACAGTCGCTCGCCGCTCCGGGCCGGCCCGCGCCATAGGCGCGGTGCGTCCCTCCGCTGATTCCGCGTCCGCCCTGCCCCGCGATGGCCCCTAGAGCCCCGGGAGGCGGTCCCGGAAGAAGTCCGCGCGCATCACGTCGCGCTCCGCCGCGGGCAGATCCCGGCCCACCCGGGTCTGGAGGTGCGCCGGCTGGCTGAAGATGAACAGCTCGTTGACCGTCTCGGCGTCGATCTTGTCGAGCATGCCGGTGTTGACCCCCAGCCGGAGCGCGCTCAAGAGGGTCATGGCCTCTTCGCTGGAGAGGATGCGCGCGTGCTTGAGCATCCCGTAGGCCCGCCAGACGCGGTCCTCGATGCGCCCGCGGTCGCGGGTCATCAGAGTTTTGCGCGCGTTGCGCTCGTACTTCAAGACCTCGGGGACCACCGCGGCGAGGTCGCGCACGATGGCTTCTTCGCTTTTGCCGAGGGAGGACTGGTTGGAGATCTGGTAGAAGTCGCCTGAGGCCTCGGTGCCCTCGCCGTAGAGGCCGCGGACGTTCAGGCCGATCTTGGCCATGGCCTGGAAGCACTTGGTGATGTGCCGCGTCAAGACCAGCGCGGGCAGGTGCAGCATCACCGAGACGCGCAGCCCGGTGCCCACGTTGGTGGGGCAGCTGGTCAGGTAGCCCAGCTGGGGGCTGAAGGCGTAGTCCAGGTGCTTCTCGAGCGCGTCGTCGATGCCGGTGGCGATGCGCCAGGTCTCCTCCGGCTGGAAGCCGGACTTGAGTATCTGCAGGCGGAGGTGGTCCTCCTCCAGGACCATCACCGAGAGGACCTCCTTGTCGCCCACCGCCACCGCGCGGCCGGGCTCGCCGTCCTCCTGCTCGCGGCTGATCAGGTGGCGCTCGACCAGGAAGTGGCGCTCCAGTGGGGTGCGCTCGCCGAGCACGAAGTAGCCGTCGGGCTCGACCAGCCCGGCCTCCAGGATGCGCTCGCGGATGTGCGCGGCGCACTCCACGCGCTCGGGCTCGCCCAGCCGCGCGGGAAAGTTGAAACGCTCCAGGTTTCTGGCCAGGCGCACCCGGCTGGAGATGACCACGTCGGAATCCGGCCCGGTGCCCTTGAGCCACTCGCCGAGCCGGTTGGCCAGCTTCTTAAGTTGCATCGCCGGCCCCGTCGCGCGATTCCTCCAGTTCGCGGATGCTGTCGCGGATGCTGGCGGCCTGCTCGTACTCCTCGCGCTCCACGGCGCGCTTGAGCTCGGCCTGCAGCTGGCGCAGACTCTTCTCGCGGGCCACCTGGCGGTCGGTGCGCGCGGGCATCTTGCCGACGTGCTGGGTGGCGTCGTGGATCTTCTCGATGAGCGGCATGATCCGCCCTCGGAAAGCCGCGTAGTCGTCGGCGCAGCCGAAGCGCCCGCCGCTCTGGAACTCGCTGAGGGTCATCCCGCAGGAGGGGCAGGCGATGTCCGGCATGTCCTCCTGGGTCTTGGTCTTGCCCCCGGAGGCCAGCCCGGAGAGGAAGTCGGCGATGGACATCTGCGTCTTGACCACGCCCTGCTTCTCGGCGCAGTTCTCGCAGAGGTGCACCTCCTTCTTCTGGTTCTGGACGATCTCGGTGAGGTGGATCGTCGCCTGGTGCTTCTTGCACATCTGGCAAAGCATGGGCTACTCCTTCCGACCCAGCCGGCCCTCGCGCTCGGCGGTGATGTACTCCATGCAGTACTCGTCGCGGCCCAACAGAGCATTGGTGGCGAAGAGCGTCGCGGCCACGTCCGTCTCGGTGGGGTCGAGGATGGCCCCGTCCTGCCCGGCGGCCATCAGCAACGTCAGGAAGGTGCGGTTGAGTATCTTCCGCCGGGGCAGCCCGAAGGAGACGTTGCTCATCCCGCACATGAAGTGGACCTCCGGGAACTTCTCCCTGATGCGCCGGACGGCCTCCAGGCAGTGGCTCGCCTGGGTAGGATCGGTGGAGACCGGGCGGACCAGCACGTCGAAGAAGATGTCCTCGTCGGGCACCCCCGCGCCGGCCAGCTCCGCGTGGAGCTTCTCGGCCACCGCGACGCGGCCCGCGGCGTCCTCGGGAATTCCCGAGTCGTCCATGGTCAAGGCCACTACTCTAGTGTTGTACTTCTTTACCAGCGGGAGTATTCCCTCCATCCGGGCCTTCTCTGCGGTGATGGAGTTCACCATCGGACGGCCGTGCTTGTTAACCGGCAGCGCCGCGTCCAGCGCCGCGGGGTTGGCGCTGTCGACGCACAGGGGCACCTCCACCGCACCCGATACCACCTCGGCGAGCCAGACCAGGTTCTCGACCTCCTTGGCCACGGAAGTTCCCGCGTTGACGTCGATGTACGAGGCACCGCAGTCGACCTGTCTCTTCGCTTCCCTGGCAATGCGCTCGGCGTCGTGCTCCTCGATGGCCCGGGCGATGCGCTTGCGGCTGGAGTTGATGCGTTCCCCTACGATGATCATCGACTACCCCTTCTTCTCCCACTTGAGCAGGTAGGTGACCATGGCCAGCGTGGTGTTGCCGGCGACGATCTCCCCGCGGATGCGATTCTCCTTCTCCAGGCAGTCGGCGGCGTGGTTGGTCATTTCCACGACCCCGGCGCGGGGCAGGACCATCACCCCGTCGCCGTCGCCGACGATCCAGTCTCCGGGCGAGACCTCCTGCCCGCCGATGGTGACGGTCACCCCGGTCTCGCCGAAGCCCTTAGGCTCGCCGGCGTTGGACTGCCACAGCCGCGCGAAGACCGGCAGGCCCAGCTTGCGGATCTCCGGCGTGTCGCGCAACGCGCCGTCGACCACCACGCCGGCCAGCTTGCGCTGGAGCGCGCTGTGAGTGGCCAGCTCGCCCCACAAGGCGGGGCCGACCCCGCCGGCCTCGATGACCAGCACGTCGCCCTCTTTGGCGAGGTCGATGGCCTCCACCGGCTTGGCCCAGTCGCCCGGCGCGCTGCGCACCGTGAAGGCCGGGCCGACCATCTTGCAGTCGGGGTTCAGCGCGCGGATGCCCTCCAGGCAGGGCTTGCGGTGGGCCCCGTCGGAGATGTTCGGCGTGGAGGTCCTCTCGAGTATCTCGCGGATGTCCTCCAGGCCGACGCGCTTGAAGTGGGGGCTGGCGACCGCCTGGCCGGTCTTCATGGCCTTCTTGATGGCCCGGGCCGCGGCGGCGGCGTCGGGGCTCTTGGTCAGCGCGCCGCCGACCACGATCACGTCGGCACCGGCCTTGACCGCCTCGGCGGCGGTCTCGGAGTTAATGCCCCCGGCGACACTGACCCGTATGGAAACCGCCTGGCGCACCGCGCGGAGCATCTCGAATGGGTCGGCGCCGCGCATCTGCTCGTCGATGCCCAAGTGCACGGCCACCGCGTGGGCGCCGAGCTTCTCGGCGCGCCGGGCGCCGGCGGCGGGGTCGTCAACTCCGATGAGGTCGACCTCCACCTCGATGCCGTAGTTCTTGCCGGCGGCGGCGCACTCGGCGACCGTCGCGTCGCTGGCCGCACCCAGGACGCTGGCGCTGGTGGCCCCGGCCTTGGCGGCCATCTCCATCTCCCCGCGGCCGGCGTCCATGGTCTTAAGGTCGGCGACGATGTGCCGGTCGGGAAACTCCTCGCGCAGGGCGCGGACGGCGGCGACGCCCTCGCTCTTGATCAGCGGGGTGCCGGCTTCCAGCCAGTCGGCGCCGCCCTCGACGGCCTCCCGGGCGCACTTCATCGCCCGGTCGGTGTCCACGAAGTCCAGCGCCACCTGCAGGACCGCCAAGGCTCAGCCCTCCTCGCTATAGGTCACCGAGCAACCCGGCGACTCCCAGACGGTGACCCGCGCGAGCCGCGCGCCGGAGGCGGTCTGCCGCCCGGCCAGCCGCTCGAAGACGAAGCGCGCCAGGTTCTCGGTGGTGGGGTTCATTTCTCCCTCGGCGAACTCGGGCACGTCCTTGTTGAGGTACTGGTGATCGAGCTCCTTGGTGACCTCGCCGAGCGCGGCCTTCAAGTCGCGGAAGTCGACGGCCAGGCCGTCGGGGCCAAGCTCGGCGACGCGGACGGAGGCGCGCACCTGGTAATTGTGCCCGTGGAGATGCTCGCAGTCGCCGTCGTAGCCGCGCAGGTTGTGGGCGGCGCTGAAGCGCCCGTCTACTGTTACCTCGTACACTCGCGGGACCTCCCTCGCAGCGGTTCTGTGGTGAATGGTAGAAAGCCGGACGGAAGCTGTCAAGCGCGGCGGGCGCCAGCAGTCCGTTGAAAAATGGAGCAGCCGTGATTGGAGGCAGAATGGTTCGGATTCGAGGAGGGGTTCCGAAGTCGATGCCTGAGCATCGTCTTCGGGTTCCCGACGAAGGAGATGGGCCGTTATGTCCCAACCCGAAGGGCGGCAGGCGGTCCCGTCGCGCTGCTTCGTTCTCGGGATTCG